>CAMCUO010000012.1 GCA_945879015.1 Chitinophaga pinensis
TTTCAAATTGCACATAAGCATAAATTGAAATATGCCATAGATGAGAAAATAATTAGTAATTTCATAAAAAGTAATCCTGAATATTGGGAAACTTATTCCATTATTGGAGACTATTATAGTGTTGTAAAAAATGAACATGCATTTGGATATTATTTGCAAGCTTTGGAGAAAGAAATAACGACCGTTCAAGATAAAGAATTGGTTGTGGAAAAATTAGAATATTCTAGAAGGTTCGTTATAGATTTTAAATAATAAAAATTTAGTGAACTTAGTGCCTTAGTGGTAAAAATATGATAATCGGAATCGGAACAGACATAGCAGAAGTGCCACGCATCGCAAAAAGTATTGAGAACAATAGCTTTAAGGAAAAAGTATTTTCTAAAGTGGAAATTGCTTATTGCGAATCGAAAACAAATTTTGCGGAAAGTTTTGCAGCGCGTTTTGCTGCGAAGGAAGCATTTTTTAAAGCACTGGGAACAGGATGGAGAGGCGGAATGGCATTTAATGAAGTGGAAATAGTGAACGATGAATTAGGAAAACCAACCTTAGTAATTGTAGGAACAACAGCAGAAATTATAAAAGAAAAAAACATTAAAACAATTCACGTTTCTTTGTCGCATGTAAAAGATATGGCAATGGCAACGGTGGTACTAGAGGGTTAGAAGGTTGGAAAGTTGTTTGTGTAATTGCGTATTTATAACAATAAATTAGCATTAGTATTAATTTTAAACGTCAGGGCTTTTAACTTTTTAACTTTCAAACCTTGCAACTTTAAAACTTTTTTATGATTCCCATTATAGAAACAAAGTCACTTTCAGAACAAAAGTCGCATCAGGAAGCACAACTCCCTGCCATGTTACAGTACGTTTCTGAGCGTTCTAAATTTTATTCTGAATTATTTTCAAAACATAACATCGATATTTCTAAAATTAAAACTTTAGAAGATCTTCTTCAAATTCCAGTTACAACCAAAGGCGATATTCAAAATCATAACAATGATTTTATTTGTGTAGCTCCAAGCAAAATTATTGATTACATAACCACATCTGGAACATTAGGTGATCCAGTTTTGTTTCCGATGACGGATAAAGATTTGGACAGATTGGCATATAACGAATGCATTTCATTTGAATGTGCCGATTCTACTTCCGATGATATTTTTCAACTGATGACGACCTTAGATAAGCGTTTCATGGCTGGCTTAGCCTATTTTTTAGGAATAAGAAAATTGGGAGCAGGAGTTGTGAGAGTGGGAGGAGGGATTCCAGAATTACAATGGGACACTATTAATAGAATAAATCCAACTGCATTTGTAACGGTTCCTTCTTTCTTATTAAAACTAATTGAATATGCCGAAGCAAACGGTATTGATTATAAAAATACTTCCATCAATAAAGCAATTTGTATTGGTGAGTCTTTGCGCAACGAAGATTTTAGTTTGACTATACTCGGACAAAGAATAAAAGATAAATGGGATATTAAATTGTATTCTACTTATGCTAGTAGCGAAATGAGTGCAGCATTTACAGAATGTTCAGAAGGAAAAGGGGGTCATCATCACCCTGAATTAGTGATAGTGGAATTTTTAGACGAAGAGAATAAACCCGTTGCAGAAGGAGAACCAGGAGAAGTTACTATTACCACATTGGGAGTAGAAGGAATGCCATTGCTTCGTTTCAAAACGGGAGATTTGTGTTCGCATTATTCGGAGCCGTGTTCGTGCGGAAGAACCACCATTCGTTTGGGGCCAATAGTTGGTCGCAGAAAACAAATGATTAAATATAAAGGAACCACTTTGTATCCACCGGCATTGTATGATATTTTGAATAATATTGAAGGAGTTACAAATTATGTAGTTGAAGTATTTACTAATGATATTGGAACAGATGAAATTCTCATTCGTATAGGTTGTGATGTTGTTCCTGAAAATTTTGAAAAAGATATCAAAGACCATTTCAGAGCGAAGTTACGTGTTGCTCCGCAAGTAAAATTCGAAGATGTGGATGTGATTAATAAAATTCAATTTCCTGAATTAAGCAGAAAACCAGTTGTGTTTTTTGATAAAAGATAAACGGCAAGCATTTATTCAATGCTTGCCGTTTTCGATGAGGAAATCCTTGTTTATTTTGTCAATTGCATTTTAACCATGCTATCTTTTTTACCTTTAATGTAAATTTCTAACATAAAGACTTTATCCGCAGCTTCAAATATTCTTGAAGTTTTAAATTGAAATGCTTCTGTTCCTTGTATATCAGTAATGTCGAAGATCGAATGCTTTTCAATAGCTCCTGTAGCATCATCAAGCTTATATGCTGTTAAGAATCCTCCACGTCCATCTTTGTGTCTTTCAGGTACCTCGTCTATACCTAAGTCCGCGTTCTTAACATTGTCCAAAAAGAGAATGTAACTCACGCCCTTCCCTTTCATATACCTAACACTCATTCCTCTTTTTTCCATAGGAGGCGCACCCACACCCCCCCCAATCATCATTCCGCCAGAAGCATCACCACCCACAGCTGACTGCGTTTTAGGTAATTTTTTCATCCATAATAATTTGCCACTTTTATCAAATTTAGTGGCAACTATATCTCCGTAGTAATATACATTTTTCATTTCAGTGATTACCATTTCTTTTCTGGTATATTGTTGTTCGCCCACAATGGTTGTATTTCCATTTGCATCTACTGATACATCAATTAATTTCAAATCGTTTATTCCTGCTTTGCCTGCACCTTCTCTTTTTTCATTTTTCTCCTGTGATCTTTTAGATTCATACTGATTTATCAATGCAATCGGAAATTCAAAATCATATTTGTTTAGGACTTTTCCATTCTGGTCCATTTTAAAACTTAATATGCCATTTGTATTGAAACTTGTAACGCCTCCGCCAGCCCAATTATACATAACATCCATTCCATTTGCGTAAAAACCTATGCAGTTCATATTGCCATCTTCGGTTTCTACAAGGTTGAGTTGCTGAAAAACTAACTTCCCATCAATATCTATTTTGTTTGGTTTTGCTTTTAAATCACTGCCTATGTTTAATAATTCAAATTGTTTAGAAGCATTGATATAGGCTAACATATAGGCTTTTCCGTCTTTATTTACGCCATAAGCAAGGTTGTTCATTACTTTTTCGGTATAAGGCATTTTTACTTCTCCACCCCATTGCTTGTCAAGATTTGTATTGAAAACATAAAAACCAAGAACATCATAGTTTTTTGCATCGTTTCTTTCTTCAGGTTTTAATCTGTATCGGATAAGTATTTTCGAGTTGTCAAATGATTTATAAACTTCAAACCTGATTGGGGCTCCCATGCCACCAAACATAGACAAGCCTCCCGGTTCTCCATAAGAACTAACGGTTACTTCTTTAGCCGTTGAGAAAAGAAGCTTAGCACTTTCAAAAGTTCCATTCTTCATATTTACTTCTCTGGAATAAAGGTCTTCCTTCTTTCCCTTTTTATCGAAAGAAGAAAACACATAAAATAGCTTATCGCCAATCTGCAATACTTTTTGAACCTTATTAAGTGGAGGGAAATCTTCATACATTTTGTTACTTAGTTCCTTCATACTTCCAATATCATATCTTTGTATGGTAACTTCTTTACCTTTTGTTTTCACAGAAATGGTATAACCTTTCCCATCAGAAAAATATTCCTTACTGCCTGCATCAACTACCTGATAAGGAGTTCCGACAGTAACATTAAAATCTTTTGATAATTTAACTTGAGCGAATGTTACTGTTTGAGCTAACAACAGAACTAACAATGAGCGTTTTATGTTTTTCATATTAATTTTGGTTTTGTCCAAAGATATACATTTTCTGCAATAATATTTCAACTTATTACTTTGACGACATACAATAACAATTGCGGCTGGACATGAATATGTAACTATTGTTGAAAGTTATTTTAGAAGAGCCTCAAATTTGCGCATAGCTCGTCAGTAGCTGGTTAACTTCCATTTGGGAATAGGATTTTTAGCTTTTTAATCGACTACTTTATAGCGTATTACTTTCCACAATAAATTTCGTTTTAAAATAGCTATTGAAGTAATTAGCCCGGAAAACATTGCAGCTCCAACGCCAACACATACAATGTCTTGTCCTGTTAAAAATAAATTTTTATAATTTGTAATTGCTCTTAATTGTAAAAGATTAAATCTTGCAGGAGTGTGTTCTAAACCATAAATTTCTCCATTTGAATAATTACTAAAGTGTCTGGTTGAAAGTGGTGTAGATAGCTCACACATTTCAATTTTATCTTTAATATGTGGTAAGGTTTTTAATAATTTTTCTAGTAAATCATTTTTTATTTCTTCTTTCTTTTTTTCATATTCTTCGCCTCTTTTTTGCCATTTACATTCTTCCCATTCTTTCATCCATGCGTATGGAAATGAACCCAATACTTGTATCGTGGCAGTACCTGGGTGTTTCTTTTCCCAATCTGGATCTTTTGCAGATGGGAATGAAATATAAGTGATTGGAGAAGAGCTATTTTTAGTATTTAAATGATGATTTTGTGAATGATCAATCTGGTAGTTATCAAACAGCCAAATGTTGTATTTAGGTAGCTTTAATGCTTCATCACTAGCATCGAGTCCTACATATATGCATACATGAGATACAGAAGGTTTTACTTTATTCAACGCAATTGTGTTTTCTTCTTTCTGTATCGATTTTGAAATTAATTTATTAAAAGTGTTATGAGCTCCTGCATTACTAACAACTGCTTTTGAATATAGCTTGTCGCCATTTGCCATTTCTACTCCAATTGCTTTGTTGTTTTCTATAATAATGTTTTTTACTTCTGCTTTTATTGCTACTATTCCTTTGTTCTTTTCAATTACATCAATTAATTTTTTGTGAATGCTTGATGCTCCACCAACAGGATAATTTCCACCTTCTATAAAATGTTCTACTATCATTCCGTGAATGGCAAAACTGCTTTCGTTCGGTGCTAAACCGTAGTTGCCACATTGTGCGCATAAAACAGCGATTAATTTCTGATTAGTTGTTAAGCTCTTTAATACTTCTGCAGTTGTTTGTTGGGAATATTTATAAAAATTTCTTCGCATAAAATATCCAACTGTTTTGCTTAACCAGAATGGCATAGTTCTTTCTGAAAAAAAAGTGGTATAGCTGGAGCCTATTTTTTCTATTAGTTGATAATATTTTCGAATAGCATTTTCTTCTTCAGGAAAATATTCAATCATTTGATTGATTTGATTTACTCTTCCTTTTTTAAAGTTGTATGTTGTTCCGTCAATAATAGTTTGGTCGTAAATTTCACCCATATCTGTCCACTTAAGTTTTCCATCTGATAAATAATCAAAAGCTTTACGCATTAAATTATTTTTCAGGTTGACTTGTCCGACATAGTGCAGACCAACATCCCATTCGAATTTTTTTCTTTTGAAAGTATGAGTGAAGCCTCCTGGAACATAATGTTTTTCTAAAACAAGTACTTTTTTTCCAGCTTTTGCTAAAAACACAGCTGTAGTCAAGCCACCAACACCCGAGCCAATTATAATAGCATCGTAAGTTGATTTAGTTAAATCGGAGGAGTAGAGGTTTTTCATATTGCTTATAGCAGAACTAAGATAGTCGTATTTATCTATTGACGATTAAAATGTGTTATAAAAATTGAACTTTGTATGAACTCATTTTGTATGACCCCAGCGGGGTGCATAGTTTTATAATACTATGCCATAATATAAATCTTCGACGGCGGTTGGGGTCGGACATTTATGAGCACTATTTCGTTTGAGGAATCGTTTTAAATTTCACTTTATACTCTTTGCATATTTCCTTCGCTACATCTCTTCCCGTTTTGATTGCAATTGGTAGTCCTCCGCCTGGTTGGTTCCAATGACTTGAATAATAAAAGTTTTTTAATCCAGGAAATTTAAATCCTACTGGCGATTTTGCTAATAAATTTTTACCCGGCAGCCAACCTTGTGTACTTCCTTTCCAATTTCCTGTATATCTTTGAAAGGTTGCAGGTGTAGCTATGTCAATTACTTCGATGGAATCTTTTATTCCGCCTAAAGTCTTATCCAACAAATCAATAATTATTTTTGTAAACTCTTCTTTTGCTTGACGGTATTTCGGACGATTATTTTTTCTGGAATCAATCCAAAACTCTCTGTTGGTGGTATAATAACTTACTGTTACCGATGTTTTTCCTTTCGGAGCAAGAGTGTTGTCGTAATTATAAATGTGTACTTCAAATCGTGGATATTGTGAACCATCAGGAGAAATAATTGGCTCATCCAAAGGAACTCTAAAAAAATGTGGGAATTCACTTAAATCTTTTCCAATACCAAATGAAAATTGCATAACAGAATAAAAAACCTCTAGCTTTTTTAAATCGCGAACGTCCAGCATGTGTTGGTCAACAAATTTTCCATCCAATGCATCGAATGCAGTAAAGTTCCAGTCGGCAGCTGAAAGTGTTAGGTCTGAATAATGTTTTACTTCGTTTCTTACTAATAATCCTTTTGCAACTCCATCTTCTGTAATAATTTTCTTTACAGGAGTTTTATAATGCATTGCGCCACCAAGTTTAATATACGTCTGTTCAATTTTTTTAGCAAACTCCATGGAGCCGCCAATAGGATAACCTGCACTTTTTTTATCGAAAACAGATAATGGCATTGTTAATATCATCATGTTTACTTCTTCGCCATCGTATAATAATTCAAAGCTTTCGCGAAGGAATGGGTTTTTGAATTTTTTTGCGTAAGTATAATTTGTGTAATTCTTTATTTTTAAGAACCAGTATAAAAATTCAAGATAACGAGCCATTTTAATACTGCGCATCATCGACTGGAAGAATGGTAAGTCATCCATGATAGGAGGTAAGTCAAACTTTTGCATAATTCGCATTGGTTTGATAAATTTTTTAATTTCTTCCGTATCTTCCGGAGACAAATCAATCATGTAGTTTTCTAAAACGGTAAGATCGGTGTAAAGTTTGAAATTTTTTTCTCCGTATTTATTGGCGTGATCTTTTGTTCCAACTTCCACACGGATATCATGATTATGAAAAGCAATTTTTTTCATATCCAATATTTCCGACCAGATTTTATAAAAAGAAGAACCTGTATCAGAGCCTAAAATCCAGTGAGCACAACTATCAAAAGTGTATTCTCCTTTTTTCCAGCTTGTACACAAACCTCCCGGGATAGAATGTTTTTCGAAAATATGTGTTTCAAATCCGTTCATCTGCAGATAAATGCCCGCAGTTAAACCTGAAACGCCTCCTCCGATGATATTGATTTTCATTTGAATATTTACTTCCCTTTTGCAGCTTCTTCAGCAGCAGCAGCTTTTTGCATGCGAATGATAGTTGCAAGCGCTTTTACTGCCCGCTCGTGTTTTTTTACAAACGGATTACTTAAATCCCAAACGTATCCTGCTAATACAGAACAAATTTGTTTTTTGATTCCTGGGTCAGGATCTTTTGTGAAAAATATTTGATGTAAGTCGCCATTGTACCAGCTCGTCACATAAGTTCTAAATGTGTTGATTCCTTGCATCATGTAGTCGACATATTCTTTTTCGAAATCAACTTCTTCTCCTTTTAATTTTCTGCTTACCAATTTTGCAGCAGTAGAACCCGATTCCATTGCAAATGTTACTCCTGAAGAAAATACAGGATCTAAAAATTCCGTTGCATTTCCAGCGGTTACATATCCGTCGTCATAAAATTTTGTAGAAGTAATTGCATAGCCTTCAATTGTGCGAGGGGCCAAAACCATTTCCTGATCGTTGAAACGCTCACTCAATATTGGACAATCATTTACAATAGCTTTCATACGTTCAATTGTATCTTCAGGGAAATCTTTAAAATATTTTGGATTTCCTACAAATCCTACAGAAGTTATTCCATTTGAAAAAGGAATAATCCAAACCCAAACTTCTTGTTGATGAACAATAACTGTAATTCTATTTCCTTCTGCACCCTCAGGACGTTTAGGGTCTTTAAAATGTGTGAAATGTGTTTTACGCGGATCAAAACTCGATACTTTATTTAATCCCAGCATGTTTGGAATCACACGGCCGTATCCACTGCAATCAATTATATAACGAGCCTCAATTTGTTTTTTATTTCCATTTATATCTTCAACTGTTGTGATAGAAGAATTGTCTTCATTAAATTGGATTGCAGTAACACCCATTTCAAATTCTACTGGAATGCCTTTTTTTGCAACACCTTTTGCTAATATCTCATCGAACTGAGCACGTTGAACTTGCCAAGTCCATGTCCAGCCTTTACTAAATTGGTCTGCAAAATTAAAATCGCACACTTTATCATCCAACAAAAATTTTGCTCCGAATTTTTCCTGAAACCCCCCTTTTTTAACATCTTCCAAAAGACCCGTTTCATCCAAGTGATCCATTACGCGTGGGAGCAAACTTTCGCCAATTACAAATCGAGGAAATTTCACTTTTTCAACTACTCTAACTTTTAATCCATTTTTATGTACAATTGAAGCTGCAATACATCCTGCCGGACCAGCACCAATTACTAATACATCTGTTTTTTCAATATTCATTTCTGTTCTTTATTAATCTTTAATATGCCCACAAATGTAGCCAATATTTGAAGATTTTTGGAGCATAAATCGATGATTTTTATCCGAATTGCTTAAGTTAATTTTGCTAAATTTACATCCCTAATATGTCAGATAAGCCCATTATACAAGTCGAATCTCTTGCCAAAACCTTTAAAGGTGCTGATAAACCTGCCGTTGATGGAGTTTCACTTTCTATTCATAAAAATGAAATTTTTGGACTTTTAGGTCCGAATGGTGCCGGTAAAACCACCACTATTTCGATACTGTGTGGTTTATTTTCAGCATCCAACGGAACTGTGATGATTGATGGTAAAAATCTGGAAAGCAATATTGATTCAATCAAGCAAATTATTGGTGTTGTACCGCAAGATATTGCTCTTTATCCTATGTTGAGTGCGAGAGAAAATCTTAGTTTTTATGGAGCGATGTATGGTTTGAGTGGAAAATCTTTAAAAGATAAAATTGACTTGTGGTTGAATAATTTTGGTTTGACACAATCTGCAAATAAACGTTTATCTACTTATTCAGGTGGAATGAAACGACGAGTAAATTTGATTGCTGGAATTTTGCATGATCCTAAAATTTTATTTATGGATGAGCCAACTGTTGGAGTAGATGTGCAATCGCGAAATGTAATTATCGAACATTTAAAAGAATTAAATAAGGCAGGAACAACCATTATTTATACTTCGCATCATATGGAAGAAGCAGAACATTTCTGTTCACGAGTTGCGATTATTGATTACGGAAAAGTTATAGTGGAAGGTAGTCCGAAGGAGTTAATTAGTGCGAATACTGGGTGTAGGAATTTGGAGGATGTTTTTTTGCAGTTAACTAAACTTACTTTACGAGATTAATTGAAAACACTTCGACTCCGCTCAGTTTGACGCTACCGTCAGTCTGAGCATTCTGCGTTGAAGCAGATACTATCGAAGACAAGGAATACGAAATGATTAAGTTATTTGCAGCCATAAAAAAAGAAGCACATATTCTGTTGCGAGATAGAGTAGGGCTTGCTGTGCTTTTTTTAATGCCTATGGTTTTGATTTTTGTGATGACATTGATTCAGGATTCTGCTTTTAAGAGTTTGAATGAAAGAGGTATTCCTATCATTTTTGTAGATGAGGATAAAGATTCATTAGGAGTTTCGATCGAGCAAGGATTGCGTAATTCAGGTATGTGTGCGTTTAATAGTACTATTGAAGGAAAACCTGCAACAGCTGAAATGATTGAAAAAGCAGTTTCTGACGGAAAATTTCTCGTTGGTATTGTTGTGCCGAAAGGAGCCACAGAAGCAATTCGTAACAATGTTAAAATATTGGTACAACAAACATTGGGTGAAAGTGATAGTCCTCAGAAGCAAACTGATTCTGTTGAAATTTCAATTTACATTGATCCAATTACAAAAAAATCTTTTTTGACTTCTGTTACAAGTAGTCTGCGAGAATTTATTTCTGAGATAAAAACAAAAATTATGTTTCAAACATTTTCTGATCAAATTTCACAATTGATGCCAAATAAAAGCAACGCACCCAAGAATGCATTTTCTCAATCGCAGATTATTAAATATAAAGAAATATACGCGTCAAAACAAATTAATGAGATTGTTCCAAATGCGGTTCAGCACAATGTTCCAGCTTGGGCGATATTTGCAATGTTTTTTATTGTTCTTCCTCTTGCTGGAAGTATGGTGAAAGAGAAAAGCGAAGGAAGTGTTTTGAGATTGCAAACCATTCCAACTTCCTATTTGATTTTTTTAAATGGAAAAATTATCGTGTATATTTTAGTGTGTTTGATTCAGTTGATTTTAATGTTATCAGTTGGAAAAGTTTTTTTACCCATGTTAGGTCTGCCAACTTTGGTGATTGGAAATAGTGTCCTAGGAATTATTTTGCTTTCTGTTTCAACAGCATTTGCAGCAACAGGTTATGGAGTAATGATGGGAACAATTGCAAAAACTGAGCAACAAGGAGCAATTATGGGTTCTCTATCTGTTCTTTTATTATCAGCCATTGGAGGCGTTTGGGTGCCAACGTATGTAATGCCCGAGTTGATGCGTAATATTAGTGTTGTATCGCCACTTAATTGGGCATTGAATGGATTTTATGAATTATTTCTGAGAGGCGGAGGAGTAGCTGATGTTGCTGCCGATTCCTTAAAGTTGATTTGTTTCTATGTATTTACTATGGCCGTTTCCTTGATTGTAAATAGGTATAAAAGGAAGATTTGATTTTCTAATTATGCTAGCTAATTTCAAATTTCAGATTAGGGTGTAACAATCTGAAATTTGAAATTTGGAATCGAGAATGTCAATTAGAATTAATAAGCATAATCGCTAAGATATTCAAAGTCAGGAAGTAATTTCCCATCCTTACAAATACTTGCTCTTTCAATAATTTTATCCGTATCATCTCCAATAATGCTAGGAAGAACGCGCTCCATCAAATCTTTTCCAAAATCATCGCTAGCATCACGCGGTAATTCACACGGCAAGTTATCTACAGCCATAATACAAACGGTATCTTTATTGAAAGGTAAATCTTCTTTGTCTTCACGGATATTATATCCATAAAAAGGTTTGTCGATTGAAGAAGAACGAATAGTAGAAGGAACAGAACCAGGAACATCACAGGTAATATCTGCAATAACGCTGATATGAAAATCTGGAGCTTTCATGTCGGATAATTCAAACATTCTTGGAGCACGAGGATCCCAATAGTGCGCGGAAATATATATGTCGGCCGCTTTTGCATATTTAGGAAAAACAGATTCGAAATGCTCGGGATGTCCGAAAAAATCCTGTAAATCGAAATTTTGATCGCCTTTGCGTTCAACATAATCTCTAGGATTTAATTGACAATATACTGGTTCGCGAAAAGAGGACATTAAAAATTCTTCTGGAGTAACTTTACGAATACGTAAAGCACTTAATGTTTCTATCACACCATTTGCTACTCGACCACCACCAGTTAAAGCAATTTTTATGTTTGGAAGTTTTACTCTCTTTAATTCGTCTTCCATTTCTGCTCTGTCGCGGCATATATTTGCAGGACGTAATTGAAAGAGGTCGTATTTTTTTCCATAACCCAGAATCCCGTTGTAAGCACCAACAATTCCGGCATATCGACCAAATCCAATAATTCTGTTGTGGTTTTTATCGGTTAAGGTTTCATAATCAATCATCTGAATTTTTTTCTCAATCAACGCCTTCATCAACTTTTGATTATGAGCTTGATGTTTGATGGTATGTGAAAAGAAAAAGTATTTTTTATTCGGTATCAATAGTTCTTTCGGAACTTCTTTAACGCCCATTAGAAGTTCACAATCACCCAAATCTTCCTGAAGCGGCACACCAAAAGCAGTATATTCCGAATCTTCGTAACAACGTATTTTACTTGGTTGAACCACAATTTCTATGTGTGGATATTTACGTATCAATTCGGCACAGATAAGTGGAGTTAATGGTACTCGTTTGTCTGGTGGACTTTTCTCTTCGCGCAAAACGCCAATCTTTAACTTAGTCATACTGTTTGTTTATTATGAGCACAAAGATAATTTTTATGGGGAAATTAGAAACTTAATTTATTCATTTACTGTATCGTGTTTTCAATTCTATCCTTGCCAAGTTTTATTCGTTTTTAATTCTTTTTTGCGCATAAATGATTTTAAAATTTAAACCTTACTTGTGCTTTAATTTCCGACTTAGTATTTCCTTGAATTTCGCTAAGCGAACCTTCACTGATAACTGTTTTGTTATCGTAATAAGTCTGAGAATAACGTAACCATAGTTCAATGTTTCTTGTTAGATTATAATCCAGCATAATGTAAAATCTTGAGCCTCTGTCGTAATATGCAGGAATAGAGAAGGAGCCAGGGATGTCATTTTCATAAGCGTAAATTCTCGCATCATAACTATCAGTTTGAAAAATCGCATATCGTAAAGTGATTGAAAGAGGTTTTCCTAATTTGCTATAAACTACATCTTGATAAACCAAATATCCTTTCTCCGTTTTATTGTTATCTAATTTATAATCGATTAATTCTATTCTGTTTTTTAATTTGATAGTTTTTGAAATTGTATAAGAAATATTAAAACGGTAATTGCTCTGTTTCACAGGAACTAAATAATCAATCAGATCAACTACATTTACGCTATTTTTTTGCTTATCGCGTGTTCTAATCCGAACATACATATCTACTTTTTTAGATGGAGTATAATTGAATTGAGCCATATAATCGTTGCCATAAGAAGGAGCGTTGGCCTGATATCTCAACCATGGAAATTCAAACCGGTCGTAATAAGCAGTAATGGTTGTCTTATTTGTAGGCTTTGCAACTGCTCCTATGTATAAACCTTTTTCGTTAGCAGGTCTAGTGCTTTCACCAAAGCCATTACTCATTAAATTTTGAAAATTTCTTTCGTAATAACGATGTACAGTAGTAAAGGACAATCTTGGATCTAAACTTATTAGTACTCCATTTACAAATGCTTTGCCACCACTTTCGCTCATCCCTGCTTCACCAAAAAAATTGAAATTTCGAACTATGAAATTGTAATCTACGCCAACATTAAAATTTTTGGAAGATGAATATTCAAATTGATTGTAATAGGAAAGTGCTCTGTTGTAATCCACATCTAATTGATAGCTTAATGCTGATACTCCTAAATTAAATTTTCTTCCCTTGTAAGAAACATTTCCGCCTAGCATAGTTTGCAAAATAGCATCTTTGTCGGCAAGTTCACTTGAGGTGCTATGATAACCAGTTTCTTGTAGAGATGATATTTCTGCAGCTTCGCCTGTATCAGTTGTATCGCTTATGTTTGCATCCACACGTTTACGAGAATAAAATGCTGTTGCTTCAAGTTTTTTGTATCCCAATGTTGTTGCAGCACCTCGCATAAATCGATTTTCATCTACAGAAGTGTAAGCTCTAATTCCACCTGCAGATCTTTTTGTTGACATGATATCCGAGCTTTTTCCAAATGCCTGTCCGCTCCATAAAGTTAATCCCTGTCCAAATGTCGCCTGATAATCTCCTATGGCTAATGCTTTTATGAATTTTACATTCTTCATATAAAAGTGAGCCGAATAAAAATCAAAACCAGTTTTTTGATTTCCGTTCAATGAATTTTCATACCAGTCATACTTAAATTTTTGTTTGTCCTTTAAAAATAATTCTCCTTGATCTTTTTCTGCAGTAACTCCCCAACTAATATTTGTTCCATAAGTAAAACGGTAGCGAGCGTATATTTTATCCGGACTTCCAATATATCTTGAGTTCATGCTGTTTGTAAGTGATGCACTATCGATTGAAGAAAATCCTGTTTGGTCTTCTATTGTTCTGCCATAGCGAAGAAGTATTGTATGTTGTCCGTTTTTAAACATTTCTTTTGCGCCAAAATGTGCGGTTGCAAAATTGTCGGTTACTTTTACATAAGGTAATATTTTTTGAATCGTTTGTAAATCAAATCCATTTACACCTTGTAATTCATAAATAGAGATAAGCTTTCCATGTTTTTCTATATGAGATAATAAATGATTGATTTGGATATCGTTTAATAATCCTAATGCCTGCAACTCTTCTTTATTAGTTTTGTTAAGGTTAATAGGATTCTGATTTGAATAAATCAAAACTTCAACAAGGTTGGTGTAGTCAGCATCTTCATCATCCGAGTTTTCACCGATAATTTCAAGTTGCTGTTGAATAGCGCTGTCATCAATTTTAGTTGTATCCTGCGAATAAGTCAGAAGAGATAAGTTAAAAGTCAAAAGGAAAAGCAGAAGACCATTTTTTGAAAAAGCGGAATTTGCAAATTGAAATAATATGTAAATTTTATTATTCAATTTTTGGAGTAGTCGTTTCGGTCTTTTTGAAAATGTATGTTAATCCAAGTTGCGGACTTATGCCAAGTGTTTGATGATAGTTTCCAGCAACATCAATCTTCAAATTTTTTAAATTGATTCCGAAACCAAAAGAGGTTAGCGTAGGATTTGTTCCAATTCCTGCACGCAAATAAAATTCTTTTACAGGTTTGTATTCTATTCCTGCTTTAAAAATTGCTTTTTGCGACATGTCTTTTTCTGTTTCAACTGCAACTTTTACTTTCTCCGAAAAATCATAATCACCACCAAAACGAATAATTGTTGGAAGTCGTTCATCATTATAGTCAGCTGCTTTTGAGCGAGTTGGATTAAAAACGTGTGCTCCAATGGTTAATCCTTTTAAAGGTTTTGCTTGAATTCCAAATTCAGCAGCCAAAACACCTTTGCTTCCATAGCCTTCAGCAATTTTAGTAGTCAAATAATCAATGGCAACTCCAGCAGAAAGTTTATCACCAAATGCTTTTGCAAAAGAAAGACTGTATTTATTTTCGTGATAAAGAGAATAACCAAAATTGCTAATTGATAGTCCAAATGTTCCACCTTTAACTGGTAGAGCAACAACTCCACCTTTAATACTTATCTCTTTTAATAAAAACCTGTTTTCATAATATGCACCAGCAGAAATATCACGAACAAAACCTAGTCCGGCTTGGTTATGATGAGCGCTCCAAACATCTCCAAAAGAAACAGAAGCATTTCCCATTCCCGAAGAGCGTGCCCCGATTGGGTTGTTCTCGTTCCAGGCTTGTGAAGTAGAAATCGTAAGAATACTTAATATTATAAGGTAAATTTTCTTCATTTATGTTGAAGTATTGTTCGTTGCTTTTGCCAAATTCGTTACTATATTCATTCCTTCTCCATGCTGGAGAAGGTTTCCGCAGGACGGCAGAGGCGCCTAATTGGTTTTAAATTCAAACTTCACTTCCGAAAGCTCTTTATTGGCTTTTAGTATCTTATTTTTTAAATTTTCTTTATAGGCAAGCACTTTTTTCAAGATTTCGTCATTTCCAGCCGCTAAAATCTGTACCGCAAGTATTCCTGCATTTTGTCCCCCATCTAAAGCAACAGTTGCTACTGGAATACCAGGAGGCATTTGAAGAATAGAAAGGACTGAATCCCAGCCATCAATAGATATTGAAGAGCGGCAAGGCACTCCAATCACAGGAAGAGGTGTAAATGCAGCAACAACACCTGGTAGATGAGCCGCTCCGCCTGCTCCCGCAATAATCACTCGAATTCCTTTTGTGTGAGCATTTTTTGCAAAATCAGCTACTTGTTCGGGTACTCTATGGGCGCTTAATGCGTTAATTTCGAAGGGAATCTGAAATTCGTTTAAAATCTTTGCTGCTTCCTGCATGATGGGCATATCAGATGTGCTACCCATGATAATACTCACTTTTGGTGTCATAAATAAGGTTTTTTTGGTGTTTATTGGAGTAAAAGTATGTTTTTATATGCTACGAATAAAATAAAGTTTTCAGGTTTTTTTCAGGTAATTTTGTTTATTTTTGAAGCTTAATAGCCTTTTTATGAGTAGTGTAGTAATTCATGGTCATACTTTTAAGCCCAAGATAAGTTCTTCTGAAATTCAAAATGCAGTTGCTGAAGTTGCGAGACAAATAAACAAAGATTTAAAAGGGAAAAAACCTTTGTTTCTTGCTGTATTAAATGGCTCGTTTATGTTTGCGGCTGATTTAATGAAGAAAGTGAATATTGAATGTGAAATTTCTTTTGTAAAAGTGGCTTCTTATGAAGGAACTTCATCTACTGGAAAAATAAAACAATTAATAGGATTGAACGAAGAAATAAAAGGACGAACGGTTGTAGTTTTAGAAGATATTGTAGACACAGGAAATACCATTGAGAATGTGTGGGAGCAATTGAAGTCCTTAGGAGTAGCTGATATTAAAATTTGCACTTTACTATTTAAACCAAACGCATATACTAAAACAGTTCCAATTGAATATGCTGCAATAGTTATTCCCAACGATTTTATTGTTGGATATGGTTTAGATTATAAGGGCTTAGGACGAAATCTGGAAGATATATATGTTCTGGATTATGAAAACGGTAAAAAATAATATTGTAAAAATATAAAACACTAAACTTATCACTCAAACAGAAAACGCCATGTTAAACATTGTACTATTCGGGCCTCCGGGTGCAGGCAAAGGAACTCAATCGGAGAAATTAATTACTAAGTATCAATTGGTTCACCTTTCAACTGGTGACATTTTGAGAAGCGAAATTGTGGCAGGAACACAATTAGGTTTAGAGGCTCAGATGTTGATGAATTCAGGAGTATTGGTTCCTGATGAAGTTGTTATTGCAATGATTAGTTCTAAATTGGATAAAAATCCCAATGCAAAAGGATTTATTTTTGATGGTTTTCCTCGCACCGAAGCACAGGCTGAAGCATTGGATAGATTGTTGTTTGAAAAACATACTTCAATTACCATGATGTTAGCTTTAGAAGTGAGTGATACTGAACTGACAAAACGTTTATTGATGAGAGGAATGGAAAGTGGTAGACCAGATGATCAAAACGAGGGTGTTATTCGTAATCGTATTCAAGAGTATAATAATAAAACAGCTCCTTTAAAAACATATTATACAAATCAAGGAAAGTTCAGACCAGTGAATGGTATTGGAACTGTTGAGCAAATTTTCACAAATCTTTGTGCTGTAATTGATCCTCGTTCTGTAAAATCGGTGATTTCTTTTCAACCATCAACTGAAAAAGTGTTTATTTCTAAATTGGAAGATAAGCCAGCAAAGAAAGAAGTTGTTGCTAAAAAGGAAGTTGTAAAGAAGGAAGTGAAATTAATTGCTAAGGCTCCTGCAAAGAAAGTTGAGAAGAAATTTGTGAAGAAGGTCGCTCCGAAAAAAGTTGTGAAAAAAGTGGTTGCTAAAAAAGTTGTAAAGAAAATAGTAAAAAAGGCAGCCCCTAAAAAAGTAGTAAAGAAAGTAGTTGCTAAAAAGAAAGTGGCAACTAAAAAAGTAGTAAAAAAGACAGCTAAGAAAGTGGTAAAAAAATCTGCTCCTAAAAAAGTGGTAAAAAAAGCAGTTAAGAAATCTGCACCAAAAAAAGCCACAAAGAAAGTGGTAAAAAAGCTCGTAAAGAAAGTTGTTAAAAAATCTGCTCCAAAGAAAAAGGTAGTTAAGAAAGCAACTAAGAAAAAAAGATAAGTTTTTGTGATTAGTTGATAATGCCGAATTGCTTCCTTTAAATTAGCTGCTAGGCATTTACAATGCTAAGCTCAATCCCGCGCATGTGGAATTAAGCTAAGCATTGGTATAAGAAGGGAATAAAAGAATGGATTCGAATTTTGTTGATTATGTAAAAATATGCTGCCGCTCAGGAAAGGGTGGCGCTGGGTCGGTGCACTTGCATCGTAGTAAATTAACCGCAAAAGGTGGTCCCGATGGAGGTGATGGAGGCAGAGGTGGACACATTATTGTAAAAGGGAACAAACAATTTTGGACCCTAATCCATTTAAAATATCGTAAACACATTATTGCGGAGCCGGGTGGCAGTGGTGGAAGTGCCCGTATGACGGGTGCTGAAGGCAAAGATGAAATTTTAGATGTTCCTTTGGGAACAATTATTCGTGATGCTGAAACGGGTGAAGTAGAAGGAGAAATTACGGAAGAAGGACAAGAAATTATTGTTGTTCCAGGTGGAAGAGGTGGATTAGGAAACGATCATTTTAAATCATCTACCAATCAAACTCCGCGTTATGCTCAGCCTGGTGGCGATGGCAGAGATGAGTGGAAAATATTAGAATTAAAAGTTTTGGCAGATGTTGGTTTGGTTGGTTTTCCAAATGCTGGTAAATCAACTTTACTTTCTGTTGTATCTGCAGCAAAACCCGAAATAGCAAATTATCCTTTTACAACACTTGTTCCTAATTTAGGAATTGTGGAATACCGCGATTATAAATCATTTGTAATGGCTGATATTCCAGGAATTATTGAAGGTGCTAGTGAAGGGAAAGGAATTGGTTTAAGATTTTTACGTCACATCGAAAGAAATTCAACTCTTTTGTTTTTAGTTCCAGCTGATTCGGACGATATTATCAAAGAATATAAAATTCTCTTGAACGAATTGGATAAATTCAATCCAGAGTTGCTTCATAAAAAAAGAATTCTTGCCATTTCTAAATGTGATATGTTGGACGATGAGTTGTTGGAAGAAATGAAGAAGGATATGAATAAAAAATTCAAAGAAAAGCAATCTGTTCCTATTATGTATTTTTCTTCACAAAGCGGAAAAGGACTTGTTCAATTGAAGGATGAGTTGTGGAAGCAACTGAATGCGAAGGATAATACTTTTGATTATTAATTAAGCAATGAGCTTTATTTCATCCATCAAAGAAATTGACACAGCACTTTTTCTGTTTTTAAACAGTAAGCACAATTCCTTTTTTGATTTAATAATGTTTTGGGTGAGTCATAAATATTTTTGGATTCCACTTTACGCATATTTTCTTTTCATCTCCTATAAACATTTTGGTAAAAAAGTATGGTTGGTAGTGCTTGGAGCTGTTTTGGTTATTGTATTTGCCGATCAAATTTCCGTTCATGCATTCAAAGAAGTATTCTTGCGTTATCGCCCTTGTCATAATTTATTGATACAAGCACAGGTGCATTTGAATGATGGTTGCGGAGGAATGTTTGGATTTGTTTCTTCACATGCAGCAAATACTTTTGCCTTAGCTATGTTTCTAAGTTTACTATTAAAAAATAAAATAAAGTATTTCGGATTGGCAATTTTCTTTTGGGCAGCTTTTGTTTCCTATAGCAGAATTTATAATGGAGTTCATTATCCTGCTGATATTGCTTGTGGTGCTATTTTAGGAATGGGAATTGGGATATTGGTTTTTAAAATTTATCAATTACTTAATAGGAAAATATACAATGCATAATATTCTACTGGTATTTTTAGGCGGTGGATTAGGAAGTTTGGCAAGATTTGGAATTTCTGAAATTGTAAAAAATAATTTTAAGTCTTCTTTCCCAATTGCTACTTTGTGTTCAAATATTTTAAGTTGTTTGATTTTAGCATTGATGGTTGGATTGTTTAGTGGAAAAGTAGATGCAAATCCAGCAATGAAAACATTGATTGTAGTTGGGTTTTGTGGCGGATTCAGTACCTTCTCTACTTTTAGTTATGAAACCGTTGAGTTAATGCGCTCTGGAAATATTATGTACGCAATTTCGAATATTTTAATAAGTGTTGCTGTTTGTGTTGCTCTTGTATATTTTTTATCTAAACAAACTGCTTAATTGAAATGTCATTTCAATGCCTTGTCTTCGACTCAGCTCAGACTGACGGCATAACGTCACACTGAGCGGAGTCGATTGCGATTGTCTAAAATTTTAAAATATATGAATATGAAAAAAATAATTTTCTTCTTTCTACTAAACACTATTGTTTTAACAAGTGTTGCACAAACTGCTAAACCTGTTGCAAAACCTACAAAGCCAAAATTGGTCGTAGGTATTGTGATTGATCAAATGCGTTACGATTATATTTATCGCTTTTGGGATAAATATGGAAATGATGGATTTAAAAAATTAGTTAACGAGGGATTCTTTTGTAAGAATACCAATTATAATTATGTGCCAACTTATACTGGTCCAGGACATGCAGCTATTTACACAGGAACAACTCCTGCAGTAAATGGTATTATAGCAAACGATTGGTACGATGTTTCAACATATAAAAATGTTTATTGTTCAGAAGATAATAAAGTAATCGGAGTTGGTACCACAGCAAAAGAAGGAAAACGTTCACCAGTAAATATGCTTACAAGTACTATTTCGGATGAACTTAGGATTTCGAGTAACATGAAATCAAAAGTGATTGGGATTGCTTTGAAAGACAGAAGTGCCATTCTTCCTGCGGGACACGTTGCAAATGCAGCGTATTGGTTCGATGGAAGCAATGGTAGTTTTATTTCAAGCACGTATTATATGAACGAATTGCCAAAATGGGTACAAGAATTTAATAATAAAGAATTGCCTAAGAAGTATTTGAGTCAGCCCTGGAATACACTTTTACCAATTGAACAATACACGGAAAGTTTGCCGGATGATAATAAATACGAAACAATCTATAAAGGAGAGACAAAATCTGTGTTTCCTCACGATTTAGCAAACCTGTATCCTAAAAATGGTGGACTAGGAATGATTCGTGGAACACCATTCGGAAATACATTAACAAAAGACTTTGCGATTGAAACAATCAAACAAGAAAATTTAGGAAAATCTGGAGCGACTGATTTTTTAGCGATTTCTTTTTCATCTCCTGATTATATCGGTCATTATTACGGTCCGAATTCAATTGAACAAGAAGATGATTATTTACGTTTAGACAAAGAACTTGCAGAATTGATCAAGGTGATTGAACTGCAAGTTGGAAAAGGAAATGCGTTGATTTTTTTAACTGCAGATCACGCTGCTCCAGAAGTACCAGCTTATTTAATTGATTTAAAAATTCCTGCTGGATATGTGAGTGAGTGGAGTATGGTAGATTCATTAAAAAAATATCTAAATAAAACATACGGTGATACATTAGTGCTTTCCTATTCAAACCAACAAGTATTTTTAAATCATAGAGTGATTGAGTCCAAAAAATTGTATTTGCAAGCAGTGCAAGAAGATGTTGCTTCATTTATGATGAAATTTGCAGATGTCTCAGAAGTGATTACAGGTACAACGATGAATAATATACAATTTACAGAAGGCGTTCGTTACCTGATGCAAAAAGGATACAATGCTAAGCGCTCTGGTGATGTTTTAGTTAATTATCTTCCTGGTTATGTTGAATATATGCATACAGGAACAACGCATGGTTCTCCTTATAGTTATGATACACATGTTCCACTTTTGTTTTATGGTTGGAATATTAAACAAGGAAGTTCAACCGAACAAATTTATATAACAGACATTGCACCAACTTTAGCAATACTATTGAATATTTCATTTCCAAATGGTTGTACAGGAAAACCAATTTCATTTTTGGTGAAGTAATTCAAGTCGAATCATTTATAAAAGACAATTATTCTATTTTCATAAAACTTTACACGGAGCGTCATTGCGAGGAACGAAGCAATCTCTCATGATAATAAGTATAGGTACAAATTTGCAGAGATTGCTTCGTTCCTCGCAATGACGTTCTATATATGATCGCAATGACGATTAAATATAAATTATCACTTATCCATTAATATTACTTATCTTTACGCCATATTACATGAATTAAACTACTCATTGTTATATCGGACGTTCCGGTATTTTCACCTCTCAATGCTTTCGGAGTACAATCCCAAAAATTAGAAGTTTAACCAGTAAATAAGAATTCGTTTCATCAGACCGATGAATTGAATGTCTATAATTTTATTCGGTCTATAACTAATAACATATATAATGTCATTTGAAAATTTAAATTTAATTGAGCCGATCCTTAAGGCTTTAAAAACAGAAGGATACACAACGCCTACACCCATTCAAAAACAAGCCATTCCTTTAGTATTGGCAAAAAAAGATTTGTTGGGATGTGCACAAACAGGTACAGGAAAAACAGCAGCATTTGCAATTCCAATTATTCAATTGCTTACTGAGGATAAAACTCCTCAGCAAGGAAAGCGAGTTATCAGAAGTTTGATTTTAACACCAACGAGAGAATTAGCAATTCAAATTGGAGAAAGTTTTGCCAATTATGGAAGAAATACCAATTTAAGATATAAAGTTATTTTCGGAGGAGTTAGTCAGTTTTCACAAGTAGAATCTTTACGTGCTGGCATTGATATTCTTGTTGCAACTCCAGGAAGATTATTGGATTTGATGAATCAGCGTCATGTTGATATTTCTAAAATTCAATTATTTGTTTTGGATGAAGCGGATAGAATGTTAGACATGGGATTTATACATGATGTTAAAAAAGTGATTGCTAAATTGCCTACAAAACGTCAAACGTTGTTTTTCTCTGCAACTATGCCTCCTGATATTGTAAAATTATCAGATACCATTTTGGTAAATCCAGCTAAAGTTGAGGTAACTCCTGTTTCTTCTACTGCTAATACAATTAATCAGGTTGTTTATTTTGTAGATAAAGAAAACAAGAAAAATTTATTGATTGATTTGTTGAAAGACAAAAAAATTGAGAGAGTTTTGGTGTTTACTCGCACAAAGCATGGAGCGGATAAAGTAGCGAAAGATTTAACTAAGAATGGAATTCAATCACAAGCCATTCATGGAAATAAATCTCAAAATGCTCGCCAGAATGCTTTGAATAATTTTAAATCAAAATTAACGAGAGTATTAGTGGCCACAGATATTGCAGCACGCGGAATTGATATTGATGAATTAACTCACGTTATCAATTACGAATTACCAAATATTCCAGAATCGTATGTTCATCGTATTGGAAGAACAGGTAGAGCAGGAGCAAGTGGAATTGCAATTGCTTTTTGTGATGCAGAAGAAAAAGAATATTTAAGAGATATTCAAAAATTGATTGGAAAACAAGTTCCAGTTATTGATAATCATGCTTATCCTTTGATGAACCATGATGTTGTTAAAGCTGTTAAGCAACAACGTCCGCCACGCAATCATTCTCAAAATAGAAATGGGAATGGTCAAAAAAGTGCAGGAGGAGCAAGTTCTTCTTCTGGAGCAAAACCAAATTCATCTAGTCCGAAAAAGAAAAAATGGTTTGGCGGTAAAAGAAAACAAACTACAGCAAAGTAATTTCTCGACTCCGATCGAAATGACAATTAAAACTATCATTTCAATCGGAGTTAATAGTTAGTCGTTAGAAGAATCTATTCCTCCTTTGAAAAGCGGGTTAGGGGGATTGAGGTTGATGACGAATTGAAAACATAGTCTTATTTCGGTAAAACAGGAATCAATCCTATTCTTTCTAAATCTTCCAAATAAACACGCTTCCCTTCATAGATGGCTGTTACAAAGGCATCTTTTTGTCCGGCTTCCCGAACTTTGTCTTTATGAACTATCGCTTCGTTTAATGTTTTGAACGAACCTCCAATTGTAAAACGTGTAATTCCGTCTTGCAAAACCAATTTCTCTACACTGCCAAATCCTTTAAGGTGATCGTATTTGTAATTATTAGGAAGGTTGTATGCAGCAATTTGAACTTTAAATTCTAATCCTTCTTTAGAAAAATTCCCTACATCCCGAATGTTAATAGTTGTACTTTTTGTAGTATCCACTTTTGCTAATAATGTGGCATCTATTTTTGCGGTATCTACTTTTATGCTGAAATTAATATTGTAAATAAATTCTGAATACCCTTTTATAGCTATTGCATCCACCGTTTTTGTTTGATCAGGGAATCCCGTTAATTTATAAGTAATTTTATAAGTATGACCAGCAATTAAATTCACCAAATAATTTCCTTCAGCAGGATTTGAATTTATAGTTCTGTAGTTTTGGTTGTTGTCGGTCATGTCCACTTGCACAAGTGCTTCCACGGGTTTGTTATCCAAAGTTGTTATTCCTTTAACCATTACTACATTCGGTTTTACAAAATCGTCAGGCATATCCACAACATAAATATCGTGCAAGCCAAATCCGCCTTCTTTACCTGATGCATAATAGCCTCTGTTTCCATCTGTAGATAAAATAAAATAACGGTCATCATCGGGAGTATTAATAGGATAACCCAAATTTTTTGGTGTCGACCATGATGAATCTACTGCATTATATTCCGTTAAAAAAATATCATAACTTCCCATGCTATTTAAGGCTTGTGAACTATAAATAAGTGTTCTTCCATCAGGATGAATAAATGGTGCATCATCGTCCTTAACAGTATTTACTTTATCACCTAAATTTTTTGCATTTCCCCATGAGCCATCTGCCATAAGAGTAGCTTTGTATAAATCTCGTCCGCCATATCCACCAGGGCGTTCACTGGAAAAGTACAATGTTTTTTCATCAGCTGATAAGGAAGCGCTTCCTTCCCAAGCAGCAGTATTAATTTCTCCTTTTAATTTTTCTGGAGAGGACCAATTTGTACTATCAACTATGCTTATATATATGTCGCCACCATCATAACTATCATCTTTGAAAATAAATAATTTTTGTCCATCATTCGAAATGGCTATAGCAGCATCGTGTGCGTTGGTATTAATATTTGTACCTATGCTGGATGGAGTTACCCAATTGTTTCCTTCTTTATGACTTATAAAAACATCTTCATAATAAATTCCAAAACTATCTGCTTGATTGTATTCATTTTGTAATCCACCAATACTTTGATCGCCCCTATAAGTGTATATAATCACACTTTCATCAGACGAAACAACGGGTACATACTCAGAACCTACTGTGTTTAATATATCTCCAATGTTTTCAATTTTTGAATCAACTGGATTAGCAACTAATATTTTTGCATTGTTACAATATTGAATAAGTTGTTCGGCATCTTTCCTCTCCTTTTCAGTAATTTTTTTATCTTTCAAATATTCTTCTAAAAGTAAAAGGGACTCATCAAATTTATTATTGTAGTGATAAGCTCTAGCTATGTCGTAGCGAATGTCAGCAGCTTTTTTATTTTTTTCGTATACAATTAATAAAGACTCAAGAGATTTTTGGTGCATATCGCTTCTGTAGAGGCCGCAAATTCCTATTACATATTTTAAATACAATTCTTTCTGATGATTTTGTTCTATTTTATCGAAAATGGGTAAAGCCAAGAGAAAACTTTCTTCTTGAAAAAACGTTTGTGCTTTTAATAGAGAATCCTTTTCAGATTTTCTCCATTTACGAGTTTTCATGGTGCCCTGAGAGAATCCATTAATCAAAAGAAGCAACGAAAAGGCGATTAAAATTATTTTTTTCATAGTGCGAATTGTATACTATTATCAAATATAATTAAATTTGCTTAAATGTCAATGAATTTAAATACTCCGCATACGCCAAATATGTTTCGTGCCAATATCCAATTGGGACTAGAAGTTTACGTTGTGCTGAAAAAAGATCAGAGAACAGGTAAAAGAACTAGAGGTAAAGTCCAATTTATATTGACTAGCGCTGCATTTCATTCTAGAGGAATAAAAGTTCAATTGGATTCAAGACAAGTTGGTCGAGTGCAAGAAATAGTAGGGTAAGTCCATTTTTTGCTTGATAAACGATAAGTTTTTATGTAGATTTGTTTGTACACAAATGCTACATTATTTATGAAAAAATTATTTTCTTTAGTTTTTATTACAGCTTCTTCATTTTGTTTTTCGCAAACATATTCTGGAGCGACAGGGCCTATCTCAGATGATGGATTAAACAACGATTTTTTATTAAACGTTTCAGGTTTAACGCCAAGTGCTTTAAATGGAACAAATGGATTGGTAAGTGTTTGTATTGATATTACTCATACTTGGGATTCGGATTTGAATATTAATTTGATTGCTCCTGATGGTACAGATATTATGTTGTTGTCGTACGTTGGTGGTAGCGATGATAATTTTACTAACACTTGTTTTAGCCAAAGTGCAGCAACTTCTATTGTTTCTGGAACCGCTCCGTTTACTGGAACTTTTAAACCAATGAATACCCTTGGCAATGCTAATAACGGACAGGATGGAAATGGAACTTGGAAGTTAAGAATAGTTGATACATATGCCGCTGATGCTGGAAATGTATTGAGCTGGAATATAACTTTTGGTCCAGGTGCTGCTCTTCCAAATATTTTTACTTCTTCTAATTTACCTATTGTATTGATTAATACTTTTTCGCAGACCATTGTGAATGATCCTAAAATCAATGCAAATATGAAAATTATTTATAATGGTCCTGGAATTACAAATTATGTTACAGATTTACCGAATGCCTACAATAATAATATAGGAATAGAAATTCGTGGAGCATTTTCTTCAAGTTTACCACAAAAACCCTATTCAGTAGAAACACGAAATACATTGTTGGCTAAGAATGATACTGTTTTATTGGGAATGCCAGCTGAACACGATTGGTGTCTTCAGGCAACTTATAATGATAAGGTGTATGTTAGAAATACATTAGCAAATAAATTGTTTGATGAAATGGGGCATTATGCTTCCCGTTCACGACATTGTGAAGTTTTAATTAATGGACAATATCAAGGAGTTTATTTTTTATGTGAAAAAATTAAGCGAGATAGTAATCGGGTCGACTTATCAAAATTAGATTCCATAGATAATGCTGGATTGCAATTGACCGGAGGTTATATAATTAAAAACGATTATTGGGATGGATCAAATAGTTGGTTGCTAAGTTATAATCCTATTGATCATCCAACTTTTGATGTTCATTTAGTTTATGATTATCCGCAATTCGATAAAATTACTCCTCAGCAAAAAACATATATTCAAACGTATGTAAATAGTTTAGAAAGCGCTTTGTATAGTCCTGCTTTTGCAGATACAGCAACAGGTTATCGTGCGTATTTAAGTACAACTTCTTTTATAGATTATTTTATTGTAAATGAATTATCGCGAAACAATGATGGTTTTAAAAAGAGTTGGTTTATGCATAAAAACAGAGATGATAAAGGAGGAAAATTAAAAGCTGGTCCAGTTTGGGATTTTGATTGGGCTTGGGCAGATATTCCTGGAAGTACAATTTTTTCTGCGACAGATGGTTCAGGTTGGGCGCACAAGATTAATGATGATGGTCCAGATGTAAATTCAAATGGTTGGTATGTAAGAATGTTACAAGACACCACTTTTCAAAATGAATTAAAATGCAGATGGTTGAGCTTTAGAACAACAATATTAGATACAGCTTATTTATTTAATTATATCGACTCTACTGCGTTTGTTTTAGATTCAGCTCAACTACGTCATCAAGAAAAATGGGGAACCTTAGGAGTAGATGTTGGTACTCCAGAAATTGGAATACAACCAATGACTTTTCAAGGCGATATTAATTTATTTAAGGGATGGATAACTGAACGAATTGATTGGTTGGATGCAAATATGCCGGGAAATTGTTACACGCTTGGAATAAATGAGTTTAGTGCGTCAGAAAATGTGATTTCCTTGTTTCCGAATCCGGCAACCGATTATGCTTTTGTAAATATGGAGAATACAGCCATTACAAATTCTACTTTTATTAGTATTTCGGATGTTTTGGGAAGAGAAGTGGAGAAGATTGAAATGAATACTATAATGAATAATGGAATGATGATTCGATTGAACAATTATTCAAATGGAACTTATTTGTGCAGATTTATGGAAAGAGGGAAAGATGTTGTGAAGCCTGTAAAATTGGTTGTGCAGAAATAAAATTAATCAAATAGTTAGATTAAAAAAGCCTAGAAATTTATCTTCTAGGCTTTTTTAATATTGAGAACTATTATTTTTTAGTTGATTTTCTTGTTGTAGAAGTTGTTTGCAATTAACTCTTGTAATAACATTCGGTTTCCATTATAAAATGCCGTTATCCACGCATCTTTTGTTCCTAAGCGAATACATTCTTGACGGAATGCTTCTGCATCTTTAATGGTTGTGAATTCACGCATTGTAAAACGAGTTATTCCATCTGGATAAGGAGTAACCAATGCAGGAGGTGGCTCTAACTTATTTAAGTTTTTGTGTTTAAAATTTTGTGGCTTACGATATGCACCAATTTGAACTTTAAATACTAATCCTTCAGCACAATTATTCCCAGCCATGTCTATTAACTTATTGTATACTTCTTTATCATTTAAATCTTTCCCCACAAATGCAGAGAAATCAATTGGAGCATTTGGATTACAAGGGTTAGCTTGTTCTTCTAATGTTTTTCTTACACCAAAGAAAAATACGGTTACAAAAGATTGAGCTGCATCAGGTTCTTTTTCTACAATCATCTTTTTAAATGCTTCTGCTTCAGCTAATGTTTTAAAAGGTCCTAATGTATATCTTGTTTTTCCATCAGGATAAGTTTTGCTTTCAATCTTTCCGTATTTACTTAGTGATTGTAATTTAAAATCATTGGGATTATCTACAGCACCAATCTCTAGTTTATAAGTTAAACCAGCAATTTGTGAAGTTCCTTGATCCTTTAGAATATTTGTTTCTACTTGTCCTGAGTTTAATGCAATGATTCCTTTTTTCTCTTTGATTACTTTCGTATCCTTAGGAGCAACATAATCTTTACGTGTGTATTCTTGAGAATAATATTGCTGTACTAATTTACGTTTGTTGCAATCGTCTACTGTTACAAAAGCGGCTTTTAATGATGTGTCCTTATCAATTACTTTGTATTTGAATATTTCCGCTTCCAGTAAAGTCATGAACCCATCAAAGTAATAAGTTGTTCCTAATGAATCTTTGCGTTCTTTAATTGTGCCTAAGTCTTTTACTTTTTCAGGATTAAAATCGCTTCCCTTCTCAAATGTTCCTAGCTCTAGATAGTATGAAACACATTCTTCTTTAATTTCGCCATATTTTCTGATGATATCTTCATATACTCTAGCTTCATATACTTCAGCTTTACGCTCCTCGTTGTATTGTTTTATTTGATCATTAATTTGTAATTGAATAACGTTTGAAGAATCCTTAACAGAAGTTGATGAATTTGCATTTTTATACTCATCGGTGTATAATCTGAAATCTTTTTGCACTTGAATAAAGGTTTCAAGACTTTTAACATTAACATATTGAATTTGTGCTTCGTAACCTTCAACTTCAATAGCTACTTTATAATTATTTCCTGGTGTAAGTGCAATTATGTATTTTCCACTAGAAGCATTTGAGTGATAAGTTCCTTGTTTTTCGCCAGTTTCAGCGTTGGTAACACTTATTGTCGCATCTACAGGATTATCATTTGCGAATACCGTTCCTACAACTAATGCCAGAATAGGTTTTTCTCCAAAATATCCTGGAGTTACAGAATAAATATCTTGTTGTCCTTTTCCGCCTTTCATGTTTGATGAATAGTATCCACGTTCGCCATCCGCAGTTAATACATAGAAGCGCTCATCTTCAGTTGTATTAATTGGATATCCTATATTTGTTGGCTCGGTCCATTTGCCCAATTTTTGAGTAGAATACATTATGTCATACCCTCCTATACTGTTATGCCCTTCTGAACTAAAAAATAAGGTAATTCCATCAGGGTGAATAAAAGGAGAATCGTCGTTGTGAATTGTATTAATAGCCGGACCAACATTTTCAGCTTTGCCCCAACTTCCATCGGGCATTTTTTTGCTTATATAAATATCTTTTCCACCTGAACCACCTGGTCGCTCGCTTGCAAAATATAAAGTTTGTTCATCAGCTGATATAGAACAACTTCCTTCCCAGTATTTAGTATTAATATTTGGACCTAGTGGAACTACTGTGCCCCAAACATTTCCGGACAAAGTGCTCATATAAATATCCCCGCCATCCTTTGGTGTACTATGAAAAATAAATAATTTTTGACCGTCAGAAGATAGGGCGATACTTGCATCGTGATTTTTTGTGTTGATATTAGGACCAATATTTTCTGGAGTTAACCAATTAGTTCCAATTCTTTGTGACATAAAAACATCTTCGTAATAGGCTCCATTCGGATCTTCATTGAATTCAGCATCCATCAAACCTCCAGTGCTTTTCGGACCAGTATAAGTGAAAATTAAAATGGCTTCGTCTGATGAAATTACAGGAACGTATTCTTGGTTTTCAGAATTTATTACATCTCCAATGTTTTCAATCTCACATTTCACCTTAATTTCCATAAACACTTTTGCATTCTTACTGTTTTCGATATACCTTTTTGCTAATAACTGTTGATTTACTGAAGGAGCAGGTTTTTGATCTAAGTAAGTATTTAAGGACGCAATCGAAGATTCAAACTCATAATTAACATGGTAAGCTCTTCCTAAGTAAAAATTAAGTTCTCTATTCCCTGGGTCTTCTGCTTGAACTTCTTTTAATAATGGTATTGATTTGCTTTTCTCATCACTTTTACTCAGATAGCAAAGGGCTGTTCTTAGTTTTAAATATAAATCTTCAGGATAGACAGTCATTAAGTCAATAAATATAGGCAAAGACCGTAGGTAATTTTCTTCCGAATAGAAAAATTCAGCGTTGTCGAGTTTTTTTACCTCTTCCTTAGTTAATTTTTTCAGATTAGGTTTTAAGCTTTTTTGAGCAAAAGCTGGGGAAAACAAAAATAAAATTGATAAGACGAAGAGTATTTTTTTCATAGAAATAGTTTAACGTTAATACAAACGTGCTAAAACAGTTCTTCCATTAACATCACTAAATTCTCCATAATTTAAGGATTTGCGACTTCGATAGAGTCAAACTTATAAACATCTTGTGGTTGAAAAGGGCGTCTTTTTGATTGGTTAAGTCTTCTATTATGATTGTGAATAAAGACTTTTAATGGTTTTCAAATATTTTTTTTGAAGGCTGATATATTTGTGTACTTTCGTATTGTAAATATTACTTCAATGGACTTTATTGACGAAAAAATTGAAAATTATGCATTAGCGAACTCACAACCTGAGTCGGATATACTTAAGAAATTAAACCGAGAAACGTATGCAAAAGTATTAATGCCTCGAATGTTGTCGGGGCACATGCAAGGAAATGTGTTATCCATGTTTAGTAAGATGATTCAACCTAAACAAATATTAGAAATAGGTACTTACACAGGTTATTCAGGAATTTGTCTTGCACAAGGATTGCAAGAAAATGGAAAATTACATACTATCGATATCAATGATGAATTAGAAAGTATGGTTAGATCTTATATTGAACAAGCGGGATTGGCAAACAAAATTAATTTTTATGTTGGTAATGCATTATCAATAATCCCGACAATTAAGGAAACGTTCGATTTGGTTTTTATTGATGCTGATAAAACAAATTATGCTGCATATTATGATTTAGCTTTTGATAAAGTGAAAAGTGGTGGATATATTATTGCAGATAATGTACTTTGGAGTGGAAAAGTGTTGGATGATGAAACGAATATGGATCCTGATACAAAAGCGATTCATAATTATAATAAAAAAATTCATAATGATTCACGGGTGGAACACTTATTGTTGCCTGTTCGCGATGGATTAATGATTGCGAGAAAAAAATAAAGCCTCACCCCTTAATCCTCTCTCCTGAAGGAGAGGGGCGTAACTCGAAAAAAAACAAAAATGATTATCGACCTTAGAAGTGATACAGTAACAAAGCCAACAAAAAAAATGTTGGATGCTATGTTTAATGCAGAAGTTGGTGATGATGTGTTTGCGGAAGAGCCAACCGTAATTGCTTTGGAGCAAAAATCTGCAAAATTATTTGGAAAAGAAGCCGCTTTGTTTTGTCCTTCGGGCACAATGACCAATCAAATTGCGATTAAAGTTCATACAAATCCTGGTGATGAAGTGTTATGTGATGCAACAGCTCATATATATAATTACGAAGGTGGTGGAATTGCATTTAACTCAGGAGTTCAAGCGAAATTGATTCAGGGTGAAAGAGGTAGAATTTCTGCTCAGCAAGTTTTGGAAAGTATAAATCCGACTTTTGATTGGTTGACTAAAACTAGTTTAGTTTGTATAGAAAATACAGCAAACAGAGCAGGAGGAAGTTTTTATTCTTTAAAACAAATGCAGGAAGTTTCAGCAGTGTGCAAAAAAAATAAATTGAATTACCATTTGGATGGCGCTAGAATTTTCAATGCTATTGTAGAAGAAGGATATTCAGCTTCGGAAGTAGGAGCTTGTTTTGATTCTATTTCAATTTGTATGTCCAAAGGCTTAGCAGCTCCAGTTGGTTCATTGTTATTGGGAGAAACAGAATTTATCAGAAAAGCTCGTAGAGTTAGAAAAGTTTTTGGCGGAGGAATGCGACAAGCAGGATATTTGGCTGCAGCAGGAATTTATGCCTTGGATAATAATGTTGCACGTTTAAAAGAAGACCATCAGAGAGCAAAACAATTAGCAAAAACGATGATTGGGTTGAGTTATATTGATAATGTTTTACCTGTTGATACAAACATCATCATCTTTAACTTGAATGAAAAAATAAATCCTGAAGCATTTGTACAAAAATTGGCTGACAATAATATTAAAGCTGTTGGCTTTGGTAAACAAGCAATCCGTTTTGTTACACATTTGGATTTTACAGATGAAATGTTGGAGAAAACAGAAAAGGTTTTGAAGGGAATGTAAATTTACTCAATCAATAATTTAAATAAATGCGCAGTATAATTCTATTGTTGCTTTGTGTTTCTTCTTTTGCAGTTGCTCAAGATTTAAAATTAATAAAGGCAACTAAGCAAATGATTAATTCTGGTGCTTCTCCAACTTCCACTACCACCTATACTATTCAAGTAAAAAAATCAAAGAAGTGTTCCTTGGCAATTGATTCTGTCGTGAACGTGTATACTCAAAAATCAGGTAAGTTTAATGTTTTTAAAGTTGGAAATTCAACCGTTCTTTCGCCAACTAGTCAGCAACAAATAGAAGCCTCAAACATTAAAGACAAAGGTATATTCAATATTAATTTTTCTTCCATGAAAAATCGTGGTAGCGGTAGACCTGGAGCTCCGCCAATGGAATTGATGGTTCCCATTGCAGATTTTACTCAGGGTGCAATTGTTTATTATAGAGCTGGAAAAAAAAAGAAGATCTTAACGGTAGATTTTTTTGAAGAACTGGAAACAATAAATGCTCCTTAGATGATAATGCAGTCGAAGACTTTATATTTTACAAGTAAATACAAATGCAGGAGGAATATTCATTGGAGTAAAATTCAAATCTACATTTTTAAATATAGTTCTAAATTTCTTGTAGGCATTGAGTGAATATTGGTACTGAATAAATGCTCCATCCGATTTTAATGTCTTTAACACAACATCTAATATTGTATCTACCACTTCATTAGGAATCATAAAAAGTGGGAGAGAAGAAACTACATAATCCACTTTATCAACATTGTATTTTTTTAGATAATCTTCTAGTTTTTCAGCCGAATCACTTATGACTTTTAATCTTGGGTCATTAAATTGATTTAATAGCTCGCAAAATTCACTATTTATTTCAAAAGCGAGAAGAATTGAGTCTGCAGGCATTTGGCTCAAAAGTTCAAGCGTGATAATTCCTGTTCCGGGACCTAATTCTACAATGCATTTCACATTGTTGAATTGGATGGGATCAACCATCTTTTTAACCAAAAACTTAGAACTGGGAGTAACAGATCCAACGTTTTTGCCTTGCTTTAAAAATGCTGAAAAAAAATCTTTTTTACTCACAACCGTAATTTTTATTTGTTATACAAATTAAGCCATAAATAACTGGAATATGAAATTTAAAAAAGTTCAGTTTGTTTGCCAAAGATAACGCCTTGTTCGTGCTTGAGTAGCCATTGTTTTCGCCACAACCCGCCAGCATATCCTGTGAGTTTGCCTGTGCTTCCAATCACACGGTGACAAGGCACAACTATCGCGATGGGGTTTTCCCCATTAGAATTTCCAACGGCTCGGGTAGCATTTTTATCTCCCAATTTCAAAGCAATATCCAAATAAGAACAAGTCTTACCAAAAGGAACTTCAACTAACTCTTTCCAAACGTTTTTCTGAAATTCTGTTCCTGCAGGATTTAATTTTAATCCGAATTCTTTGCGGATGCCGTTAAAATATTCGTCTAATTGATAAGTCACTTCTTTAATCGACTCGTGGACTTTTGCGGTTGGATCAATTGTTTCCTCCATGAATTCCAAACTAACCAAACCATCTTCGTTCCCTTTTATTTCAAGAGTTCCGATAGGAGAGGAGTAATATGCGGTTTGGAGTTCCATGCATAATAGGTTTTTGCTCGCAGATTCCGCAGATTTTCGCAGATTTTTTTAAATGTTCCACTTTGTTTTTTAGAATTGGATGACGTATAAGATATTAAAACGACTTCCAATAAAAATTTTTCAGCGAAAATCTGCGGAGTCTGCGAGCCACTTTTCTAAAAACAATATTTATTTTCTGCAATTAACTTAGCAGAAACATTTCTTCTTGCTTCTGTTGTATTTAATGGTTCTGTTTTTGTAAAACGTTTCAAGCCCATTAACATTGCTTTTTGTTCGTCACCTGTTGCAAACGAATTGATTGCTTCTTTTCCTGATTTGTGAATTCTATCAGCTGCATCGTTGATGTATACTCGCATGATTTCTAATTGCTCTTTGCAAGCGGCTTCTCCTTTTAAGGCAACTAATTTCTCAACTCTTAATTGCAACGATTCAGAAACATAAGTTTCAATAATCATATCCGCTAAGTTCATTAAGATCTCTTGTTCTTTTCCTAATTGCATCATCAGTTTTTGAACAGCAGCACCAGCCAACATCAATACCGATTTTTTAAATCCTGTTACGTATTTTTTCTCGTTTGAGAATGTTGTCGTTTCTGAAGCAGAGAAATCAGGAATGCCCATTAATTCAGCTGCAACTGCTTGTGCTGGACCCATCAAATCCAATTCACCTTTCATTGCACGCTTCAACATCATTTCAACAGTTAACATTCTATTGATCTCATTTGTTCCTTCAAAAATTCTATTGATACGAGCATCACGATAAGCTCTATCCATCGGAGCTTCCGCACTGTATCCCATTCCTCCGTAAATTTGAACTCCTTCATCAACTGTATAATCCAATACTTCCGAACCGTGTACTTTTAAAATGGCTGCTTCAACTGCAAATTGTTCAACTCCTTTTAATTTTGCTTTTGCTTCATCCATTCCTCCAGCAATCAAAGACTTTGTAGCATCTTCAATATTCTGACTCGCACGATATATTGCCGACTCACTTGCATAAATTCTAATTGCTTGTTCTGCTAATTTATGACGAATTGCTCCGTATTTTGAAATTGATCTTCCGAATTGTTGACGCTCGTTTGCATACTGAATGGATTTTGTATTGGTTTCTTTACTGCCACCAATAGCTGCACCCGCAAGTTTAACGCGACCAAGATTCAAAATGTTTACCGCAATCTTAAATCCATTTTGTCTTTCCGATAATAAATTTTCAACTGGAACTTTACAATCGTTAAAGAATACTTGACGTGTTGAACTTCCTTTGATTCCCATTTTATGTTCTTCAGGATTTAAAGCAATTCCACCAAATGTTTTTTCTACAATAAAAGCAGATAAATTTTCATCATCATCAATTTTTGCAAACACGGTAAAGATGTCCGAGAATCCACCATTGGTGATCCACATCTTTTGTCCGTTCAAAATATAATGTTTTCCATCTGCAGAAAGTTTTGCATTTGTCTTTCCGGAATTTGCATCCGATCCTGCGCTTGGTTCTGTTAAGCAATAACAAGATTTCCATTCTCCACTAGCTAACTTAGGAATGTATTTCGCTTTTTGTTCTGCTGTTCCATAATATAAAATAGGAAGTGTTCCGATTCCAGTATGTGCAGAAATAGCAACTGCAAATGAATGTCCAGCACCCAATATTTCTGTTGCCAACATAGAAGTGGTGAAGTCTTTTCCGAATCCGCCATATTCTTCTGGAACGGAAATTCCTAATAAACCTAGTTCGCCTGCTTTATTCAGCAAGTCAACCATTAAGCCTTCTTCCTGTGCATCAATACGATCTAATTTATCCCAAACATTTGCTGCTAAAAAATCGTGACAAGTTTGAGCGATCATTAATTGTTCTTCATTCCACTCTTCAGGGATGAATATATCTTTTGCTTCTGTTTCTTTGATGAGGAATTCTCCGCCTTTTATTGACATAGTTTTTTGAATTAGGATCAGGTATTAAGTATCAGGTATCAGGATGTTTGTAAAACGGACTTTTTCAATCCATTTATCATCCTTTGTACTTTACACACCCTTTCGGTTAATAATTGTGTTTGTTCTTTAGTTATATAATTAAATTCGTTGGATAATAATAGTTGTGTTTCTAGTTCAAAAGCAGATCCTAATGCAATATTTAAAAATTGATTGAAATCTCTATCTGTTCCTCTGCCAGCTCCTTCTGCAATATTGCTTGGTATTGAAACTGAACAACGATTTATTTGAGAAGTTAATCCGAACTTTTCTTCACTTGGAAAACTTTTAGTGGTGCTATAAACATCCTTAGCCAATCCCATTGCCTCTTGCCAAACTTTTAATTCTTTAAAATTATGCATAATTGTTTTTTGTTTTTTTTGTCCTAATACCTGATACTTGCTACCTGATACTTGTTAAAGCATTTCGAAAACTCCTGCAGCACCTTGTCCGGTTCCAACACACATACTTACAATTCCGTATTTTTTATTCTGACGTTTTAATTCTGAAAATAATTGCACAGATAATTTCGCTCCGGAACAACCCAATGGATGTCCGAGTGAAATTGCTCCGCCATTTACATTCACAATATCCTGATTGATATTTAATTCTCTGCAAACAGCCAATGCTTGTGACGCAAATGCTTCGTTCAATTCAATTAAATCAATTTGACCTAAATTCATTCCTGCTAATTTTAAAGCTTTTGGAATAGCGGCAACCGGACCAATTCCCATTATTCTAGGAGGAACACCTGCAGCAGCAAAACTTACCATGCGTGCGATTGGTTTTAAATTATTTTCTTTTAAAAATTTCTCACTCACAATCATTACAAATGCTGCTCCGTCACTTGTCTGTGAAGAGTTGCCAGCGGTTACACTTCCTTTTGCATCAAACACAGGTTTTAATTTTGCTAATGCTTCAAGTGTTGTATCTGCACGCGGACCTTCATCTGTATCAACAATGAAATCTCTTGTTTTCTTTTTTTCGTTTTCATCAAGATAAGTTTCAGAAACTTTAATCGGAACAATTTCTCCTTTAAATTTTCCTTCTTTAATTGCTTTAATTGCTTTCGTGTGAGAATTAAAAGCAAAAGCATCTTGGTCTTCGCGACTGATTTTATATTCATTCGCAACCGCTTCAGCAGTCAATCCCATTCCCCAATAATGATCGGGATGTGCGAGTGCAACTCCAGCATGTGGAACAATTCTCCAGCCGCCCATTGGAATTAAACTCATACTTTCTGCTCCCCCAGCAACAATACAATCAGCCATTCCTGCATTAATTTTTGCAGCAGCTATTGCGATTGTTTCCAAACCGGATGCACAATATCTGTTCACGGTCATACCTGCAACTTTATCGGTATTGAAAGCCATCAACGAAATTAATCTAGCCATGTTCAATCCTTGTTCTGCTTCTGGCATTGCGTTTCCAACAATTAAATCATCTACTTGATCGTGTGCAATGTTTGGAACACTTGCCATTAGATGTTTGATTACCTCAGATGCTAAATCATCTGGACGGGTGAATCGAAATCCACCTCTTGTTGCTTTTCCTACTGCTGTTCTAAAGCCAGCTACTATAAATGCGTTCATGTTAAATAGATTTGAGATGTTAGTCGTGAGATATTAGATTTGTTCTCAGGCCTTTTCTAAATATTGCTTTTGTAAAGTGTTTTGAAATGTATATGTCATTTTTTGTATTTCCTCAATCGGTTTCAAAAGAGACTCAAGTGTTTCATCTGAAATTAGATTTAGTTTATTTGAAATGATTAATTGTGTTTGTAATTCATAAGATGAACCATTTGCAATTCCAAGGAAATGAATGAACTCTTTATTGGAATTTCTCCCAGCACCTTCTGAAATATTTGATGGAATTGAAATAGCAGATCTTTTTATTTGTGAAGTTAGTCCATAAATCTCTTCTTTTGGAAATTTAGAAGTTGCTTTATAAACTTCAACAGATAAATCCGTCGCCTTATGCCAAATTTTTAACTCTTTTAAATTATGCATAAATTACTTTAATGTTTGTTATTTAATTCTATTTATCTTTCTCAAATCTCATATCTCTAGTCTCAAATCTAGTTACGTAGAATTTTACCACCAGTAATTATACTTTGTAAACGTTCTAATGTTTTTCTTTCTCCGCAAAGCGATAAAAATGCTTCACGTTCTAAATCCAATAAATATTGTTCGCTTACTAAAGTTGGTGCTGATAAATCACCACCGCATAAAACATAAGCTAACTTTTGTGAAATTTTTGTATCGTGTTCGCTAATGTAATTTCCAACTTGCATAGAGTTTGCTCCTAAGTAAGCTAATCCCAAAGCTTGTTTTCCTAATACACGAATATCTTTTCGTTGTGCTGGTTTTGTATATCCTGCTTCGGCTAATTCTATGCAATTTAATTTTGCTTCAGTTAATACACGGTTGCGTGAAATTACAACCACATCTTTTCCTTTTCTTAAATAACCCAAATCAAATGCTTCGTAAGCAGAAGTTCCAACTTTAGCTTGTCCGATGGTTAAGAAACGATCACGGAAATTATTTAGTTCTACATCGCCATCTTGTAATTCATCCGATAAACGAACAGCAAACTCTTTTGTTCCGCCACCGCCCGGAATCAAACCAACACCAAATTCAACCAAGCCCATATATGTTTCAGCATGTAAAACAACTCTATCCGAATGCATACTCATTTCACACGCTCCACCCAATGCTAAATTGTGAGGTGCAACTACAACCGGAATGGAAGAGTAGCGAACTCGCATCATCGTGTTTTGGAAAGTTTTTATTGCGAAATTTAATTCATCATATTCCTGTTCAACCGCCATCATGAAAATCATTCCCACATTTGCTCCTGCCGAAAAATTTGCTCCTTCGTTTGAAATAACCAATCCTCTGAAATCCTTTTCTGCTATCTCAATGGATTTATTGATGCCTTCAATAACTTCTGCGCCTATGGAATTCATTTTTGTATTCCATTCTAAATTCACAATTCCATTACCAATATCAGTTAATGTTGCACCGCTGTTTTTCCAAACTGTTTTGTTTGCACGGATATTCTCTAATATGATAAATGATTCTGTACCTGGAATTACTTTATATGATTTGGAAGGATTATCATAATACTTTTTGCAGCCATCTTCTACTTTGTAAAAACTGTTGGCTCCTGTAATTAACATATCGTAAATCCACTCTGCAGGTTTATTGCCAGCAGCTTCCATTGCTTTTACAGTTTCTGCAACTCCTAACGCATCCCATGCTTCAAACGGTCCAAGTTCCCATGCGAAACCGGCATTCATAGCCGCATCAATTTTATAAAGCTCGTCTGTAATTTCAGGAATGCGATTACTTACATAAGCAAATAAACCATAAAAGGACGTTCTATAAAATTCTCCTGCTTTATCTTTTCCTGCCAACAAAACTTTCATTCTATCTCGTAAATTATCGATCGACTTTGTAGCTTCTAATGTTGCAAATTTTGCTTTTACCGATGGTTTGTATTCCAATGTTTTTAAATCCAAAGAATGAATTTCAGATTTTCCGCCTGCAGCCTCGCCTGTCCGGCCGGCAGGTTTTACTTTTTTGAAAAATCCTTGTTCGGTTTTACTTCCCAACCATTTATTTTCTACCATTTTAGAAACGTAGCCTGGAATTTTGAATGCTTCAATTGCTTCGTCTTTCGGACAGCTTGCTGCAACTCCGTTAGCAACGTGAACCAACGTATCTAATCCAACAACATCGCAAGTTCGGAATGTTGCAGATTTCGGGCGTCCTAAAACTGGCCCTGTTAATTTATCTACTTCGTCAATTGTTAAACCCATTTTTTCAACGGTGTGAAACAAACTCATGATTCCGTAAACACCAATTCTATTGGCAATAAATGCTGGAGTGTCTTTACATAAAACGGTAGTCTTTCCTAAATACAATTCTCCGTACTTCATTAAAAAGTCAACCACTTCAGGTGAAGTTTGCGGAGTAGGAATAATTTCCAGCAATCTTAAATAACGTGGAGGATTAAAAAAGTGAGAACCACAAAAGTGTTTTTGAAAATCTTCACTGCGGCCTTCGTTCATCAAGTGAATAGGAATACCAGAAGTATTAGAAGTAATTAATGTTCCGGGTTTGCGAAATTTTTCAACGTTTTCAAAAACTTGTTTTTTGATATCTAAACGTTCAATAACAACTTCAATAATCCAATCGCAAGTCGCGATGTCCTTCATGTTATCATCAAAATTTCCAGTCGTAATTCGTTTTGCAAAAGCTTTGCGATAAATAGGAGAAGGGTTTGATTTTAAAGCAAAAGCTAATGCATCATCCACAATTTTATTACGGCTTTTCTTATCAGCAGTTGCGTCTTTCGGAACAATATCCAAAAGGATCACTTCAATACCAATGTTAGCAAAATGGCAAGCAATTCTGCTTCCCATTACACCCGAACCAAGAATGGCTACTTTTTTAATTGTTCTGTTCATAATGTTAACCGAGTTTTAGCGTTCTGTTTTTTTCTTCCGCCAATGAAATAATATCATTTACAGTTTTCAAAAATTCTTCTATTTTATTTTTTCCAATTTTATTTTCAATTTCAATATTAAAATTTCGTACAACTTTTTTTGCAAGCTCTTTATTTTCTTTTCCTTTTGGAGTTAAGATAATTTTTACTTTACGCCTATCTTCTTTATCTGCCTTACGAATAATCAATTTTTCTTCTTCCAAAGCTTTAATTATTCTGGAAAGAGAAGTGCTTTCCATCCCAAGTCGAGGAGCAATTTCAGATGCATAAGCGCCTTCATCACTGTCGATGTTCAATAAAAAGTGGCCAGTGGCAATGCTTCCGCCATATTGTGCAGCTTCTGCATTGTACATACGGGAGATGATCTGCCAGGCAGATTTTAACTTTGAATCAACGGTTTCGGTGTGCTTTTTCGACATTGGATAATCTACCTGTCGGCAGACAGGCAAATATAGAATAATATTTGGATACTATGCAAGCATAACAATATTATTTTAATTAAAAAGCCTTTTTGGCTATGGAAAGGTACTTTTCAACGAGGAAAATTGCCGGTTTTCTATGTTTAAAATTGTGGCTGAGGCTATGCCGATCTAATTTTATTTTCCACAGCAAGATTATTCGTATAATTTTGCAAGGTCAATATGCAAACACAATATTATTTAGAACTCTTAGGAACAGGCTTTTTTGCCATTTCAGGAGCTTTGGCAGCCAATGATAAAGCTCAACCTGATTGGTTTGGTGCTAGTTTTATTGGATTTATTACTGCCATTGGTGGTGGTAGTTTAAGGGATATTATTCTCGGAAGTCATCCATTGGTCTGGATTAGCGATATCAACTTTGTTTATGCCATTATTGCTGGTGTTATTTTGGCAAGTATTTTCTTCAAAGCACTTATTAAACTTAGAAGAACCTTTTTTTTGTTTGATACTTTAGGTATAGCTATGTTTACTATTGTAGGTGCTGAAAAAGCGATGAGTTTGAACGTAAATCCTGTTATTGCCGCAATTATGGGAATGTTTTCAGCTGTAATGGGCGGAGTAATTCGTGATGTATTGACCAATGAAATTCCAATAATTTTTAAGAAGGAAGTTTATGCAACAGCTTGTTTGGCTGGGGCAGCTATTTATTTAACCTTAGATTATTTAGGATTGGAAAGAAATACAAACTTTTTACTTTCGGCATTAATAATTATAATTATCAGGATAATTGCTGTGAAAAAGAATTTGTCTTTGCCTAAGTTTACTAAATCGGAGTAGTTATTTGATCTTTGCAGCTTTTTGTAACCAAATATCTCCATTTATTGAATCACCTATATTTTTATATGTAATGCCAATAAATTGGTACGCCGATTTATAATTCGGATCAATCTGTGTTGCTTTTTTAAAATGATCTATAGCAATAGAGAACATTTTGCTGGCATTGGCCATATCATTTTTATTTTTGTACGCCTCACCCATCGCTCCGTAAGCACTACCTAAATTACATTGCGCATCTGCATCGTATTTGTCAATCTGAGTAGCTTTTTCGAATGCCTTTGCTGCTTCTTCAAATTTACCTACAGAAAATAAACAAGTCCCAGCATTATTATGATACATTCCTTTTCCTGGATTCATTTCCATTGCTCTGCTATAGCTTTTAAAAGAAGCATCAAAATTCTTTTGTTCGTAATAAATTCTTCCAGCAACGTTGTGTGCATCTGGGAAAAGTTCATAAAGTTGTAATGCTTTAGTTATACTTTTTTGTGCCGTACTTAGACGTTTTTCTTTTTCGGCAGGACTTTTCACAGCAGCCAACGAATCTTTGTTTGCTAAATTGTTTGCATAATAAAACAACATATGTGCGCTGTTCGGAACTGTTTCAATATCGTGTCCGAATAAATACGTATCTGATTTCCAATCTTTGTTTCTGGAATATGTTTTAATAGAATAGAGTAATAGCACAATTCCAACTACTGCTAATAATGTTGTGTTTGCTTTAAACAATGAGTTTATTTTAGATGAGTCGAACAGGTCGATTTTAAACAATTTGCATAAAAAGTAAATTGCTGCCAGACAAAATGCTACTGATGGGAAGAATAATAAACGCTCTGCCAAATGTGTTCCGATAAGCATAAAAATGTTGGATGCCAATGCCATGCTTCCTAAGTAAAACAAAATACAAAAGGAAAGAAAATGTTTTTCTTTTATTTTTTTAATCGCAAAATAAAGCAAGAAAACATGAAAAGCCAAAGCTAGTAAAAAGCCAATGTTGCCAAGGGAAACAATTGGAATGGTATTAAATGAATAGTCGCATGATAAAGGGTGAGGAAACACCATCAACAAAAAGTATTTTCCTAAAATATAAATAGCCGTTGCTTTTTGTTCAATTACATTTGTAGTATACAATAATGAATTATCAATTACAGGAATGTTATCAATTCCAATGCCTCCAATAATTTTCATGTGTAACATCATATATAAGATTGCTGCCACTGCTAATGATGCTGTTACTTTGATGTTATTTTTTAATGTTGTTTCAGTGAAGAAATAAATAAACAAAGGAGCAAGTGCAACATAAACAATAGCCGATTCTTTTGATAGCAATGCAAGGAAGAAGCATCCTAATGTTCCAACTAACATTAAAATTTTGTTGGATGAAAGGTGTTTGTGAATACAAAGCAAAGAAAGCAATAGAAACAACATGCTAGAGATTTCATCTCGACTTTTAATGTTTGCTACTACTTCCGTATGAATAGGGTGTGCGGCAAAAATTAATGCAGTAATAAATAAAATATAAATATTGATTTTTGTGTATCGCAATAAGACGATAAATAAAAGAACACAAACCAAAGAATACATCAATACATTAATCAAATGATGAAAATGTGGATTGTTGGGCGACAATTGCCATTCGATCGCGAACATTGCTTTTGTTAATGGACGATATAAATTGTTTTCATTGTTTCCATAACCTTCTCTATAGCTATTTGAAAAAATATCTTTCAGGGCAGCTGTTCCCTGTTTGGTCATTTGGTTTTCTTTGATGACAGAATAATCATCCAGAACAAATTGGTGCTTGAGTGTATTTGAATATAAAAAGAAAGCAACAAGTGCAATCACCAAGGAAAGTTTTAAAATCAACTTTTTGTCGATTGAAAAAGCAGTCGTTTCCGATTTTGTTTTCGGTTCGTGAGGTTTATGCTTTTGATTCTTTTTAGAAGACATACTCTTATTCAGCTCCAAAAATTTTATCTACTAAGTTTTTGTTGTTTGCCATGATTACTTTTCGTTTCAATGATAATTTTGGTGTCATTTCATTGCTATCGATTGTCCATTCTTTTGGAAGCAATTCAGGTCGTTTGATTTTTTCGTATTGAGCCAAATCTTTGTTCGTTTTCTCAATCTCTTCAATGATGAGTGCTTTGATAATCGGATTTTTAATTATTTCTTCATTGCTTGTATATTCAATGTTTTTAAGCACACAATAATTTTTTAAATAATTAAAAGAAGGAACTACTAATGCGGACGCATATTTTTCATTTTCTCCGATAACCAGAACTTGCTCAATAAATGGTGATTCTTTTAATTTGTTTTCAATCATCAAGGGAGCAATATATTTTCCACCAGAAGTTTTAAAGATTTCTTTTTTGCGGTCAGTGATTTTTAAAAAGCGATTTTCAATAAATACACCAATATCACCAGTGTGAAACCAGCCGTCAGAATCAATTGCTTCAGCAGTAGCGTCAGGACGATTGTAATAACCTAACATTACATTAGGACCTTTTACTAAAATCTCACCGTCTTCAGCAATTTTAACAGTTACTTTATCAATTACAGGCCCAACAGTTCCAAACTTAATTCCATTTGGTGAAAAGTTGTTTACTGCTACTACTGGTGATGTTTCCGTTAATCCGTAACCTTCTAATACCATAATTTTTCCTGCACAAAAAACACGTGCCAATCTTGGTTGAAGTGCCGCACCTCCAGAAGCTACAGCAGTAATATTTCCTCCTAGCGCCTCTCTCCATTTAGAGAAAATAAGTTTATTTGCTATTTTCAATTGAAACTCATACCACCAACCGTTTGCTCCATTTAGTTCGTATTTCAATCCAAGTTCAAGCGCCCAGAAAAATAATTTTTTCTTAATCCCAGTTTGCTCAGTCCCTTTTGCAACAATTTTATCGTACACTTTTTCTAATAATCTCGGAACTGTTGAAAATATTTCTGGTTTAATTTCCTTCAAATTGTCGCCAATTGTTTCAATGCTTTCAGCATAATAAATAGAGATCCCTAAATAAAAATAAAGTGTAGAAAGCATTCTCTCATATACGTGATTGAGAGGCAAGAAGCTTAAAGCTTTCCATTCGCTTTTGAAAGGACACAACGACTGAGAAGCTATAGAATTGCTGATAAGATTGTTGTGTGAAAGCATTACACCTTTTGGGTTTCCAGTAGTTCCGGATGTATATAATATTGAAAACAGATCGTTGGGCTGAATACTATTCTTAATAGCATCAATTTCTTTAGCCTTCGGATTTTGTTTTCCCTCATTTGCTAAATCCAACCAGTTTTTTGCACCGTCAACTTTGTCAAATGTATAAATACCTTTGATTGAAGCAGTGCTTGCTGAAACAGCTTTTACTTTTTCAAATAATTCTTTAGTAGAAACAAAAACATATTTAATTTTTGCATCATTTAATATGAATAACAAATCATGTTCACTAATAGTAGGATAAACTGGAACACTCACTGCACCTGATTGTTGAATTGCAAAGTCAGCAAAATTCCATTCAGGTCGGTTATTAGCAATAATGGCAATTTTATCTTCACGTTCAAGTCCTAGGTTATGCAAACCATAACTAAGATTATTTACATTATCAATAAATTCTTGAGTAGAGTATGTTCTCCATTTTCCGTTTTCCTTCGCGCCTAATGCATTCGGTTTGTTATATTTTTCAAGAAGTTGTGGAAGGATATCAAATATTCGAGTAATTGCCATCGTTGGTTGTTTTAATTGTCTAATTTTGTTTCACCAAAAATAAATTTTTTTTGTCGATTTATCAACTATAAAGTAGAACCAAATGCAAACGAAATTAACTCAAGCATTATCAATTGATTTTCCTATGATTATGGCGCCTATGTTTTTGGTAAGTAACGAGGCTATGCTAGTAGAAGGGATGAAAAATGGTATTGCGGCTACATTTCCCACCCTGAATTACAGAAATGAGAATGAATTAGAGCAAATATTGGATAAATTGAATGTTTCAAAGGCCGGGTTGACTGTTCGTGGAACTTATGGAGTGAATTTAATCGTTCAAAAAACCAATCCTTTGTATGAGAAGCATCTAAAGATTTGTGTCGACAAAAAAGTGCCATTTTATATAACTTCATTGGGAAGTCCGAAAGAAGTTATAGCGCAGGCTCATACTTACGGAGCGAAAGTGTTTTGCGATGTTACCAACTTAGAACATGCACAAAAATGTGCGGATCTAGGTTGTGATGGTTTTATTGCAGTTGGACAAGGTGCGGGTGGACATGCTGGTCCGAATCCATTACAAATAATTGTCCCGGCTTTACAGAAAAAATTTCCAAACATTCCTGTAATAGCTGCAGGAGGAATAGCGGATGGAGCTGGAATTGTATCGATGTTGGTTTTAGGAGCTGCAGGAGTTTCAGTGGGAACACGATTTATTGCAAGTACTGAAGCAACAGTAAGTCAAGATTACAAAAATGCAATCGTCAGTTCAAAAATGACTGATATTGTTTTGACCGAAAAAATTTCAGGAACACCTTGTACTATAATAAATACTCCTTTTGCTAAAAAGATAGGTTACAAGCAAAGTTGGTTAGAGCGTTTATTGTCAAATAACGCTAGAACTAAAAAATACTTTAAAATGTGGGTGCAGATTAGTGGGATGAAAAAACTGGAGCAATCTGTAAAACAAGGAAATTATCAAACCTTATGGTGTGCCGGACAAAGTGTGGAGTTAATCAATGATATTTTGCCTTGCAAGGCGATAATTGATAGAATGAAGAAGGAGACAGATGAGGCTTTTCGTCAAATAGCAGAGTTGTCTAAATAGCATTTCCTCCGATTTATTTGCCACAGATTCACAGATTTTTCTTTTTTGTCTTAGCATAAAGATGAGATTTGTTCTTCAATAAATATATTTCTAGTATTAATTATAAGAATTTTGCTTGTGTTAATTGCGCAGATTCTTAGTCGCCCTGGCGACCAATCTGCTTTAATTATAATAAACCTATTAAATCTGTGAATCTGTGGCAAAAACTCCCAGCCATTATTTTCATCGAAAACACCATTTTATCGATTTTTCTAAGTTTTCAATACAGACTTGAATTTCAGCACTTTTCAACAAGCGTTTATCGATTTTGTTAATAGTTTTGTCGTCTAATAACATAAATATAACGACAAATATTTGTTTTGTATTCAGAAAATAGTACTTTTGCACTCGGAAATAACATAATAATCTAAAAAGATGAAAAATTTATTTGTTTGTTTTGCAGTATTAGTAAGCGTTTTGACTGTTTCTTGTTCAAAAGAGAATGAAGTGAAACCACAAGCTGCTCCTGCAACTGCCAAAACAGTTAATATAGAATACAAAATTCAAAATGTATCTGGACAAGTTGGTGTAGATTATATCGCACTAAATGCTTCGGGAGCATTAGAGTTAATGCATATGGATGTAAATCGTACTGAGGAAACTATCAGCTTTAGCTATACTAGTACAACTACAAATGCTTATTCAGTTACTGCTTATAATGTAATGCCATCTCACGATGTCGTTCAAGTTCAAATATTTGTTGATGGTGTTATGAAAGCTGAGCATTCAGTTACAGCACCTGGACAAAGCGCTGTTGCCAAAGGCGATTTTTAATAATTAGATTTAGTTTAGAGAGATTTGTCTAATTAGGATAACCCGTTACAGAAATGTAGCGGGTTTTTTCTTTGCTATTTTTTGCTTATTGGACGTTATCTCAATCGAAACTGTCATCCCGTGCCATCCTTCGACTTCGCTCTGGAAAGGCTCGGGATATTCTCATTAGAAAGAAAGTCGTCATTGACTGGGAGATGCCGCCCATTCGATGTGTCTGCTTCAACGCAGAATGCTCAGGGTGACATTCTAGCACGGTATGACGGTCTAAAAGAAAGGTTGTCATTTGTAAAATAATTTTTAAACATTCTTAGTAAATCACCTTTTTTATTTTATTTTTAGGAAAGATTAAACCCACCAAGTATTATGGCTAAAAACTATAAATTAAAAGAAGTGAAAGTCTATTCTTCTGATGAATGGATGGTAAATGCTACCAAAAAGTATCGTACTGTTTTTGATAAAATGGAAACGACTTATTTAAGAACGGAATTTTCTTTTTATAATAAACTATTTGATGAAGGAGAATGGAGCGCTAAAATCACTTTGAAAGCAATTTCTTTAGACGGAAGCACCAGAAAAGAATTATGTTCTATTGATTCTACTATCACAATAAAAACGGATGAAAATATTGTTTACGTTCGTGATGGTTGGGGAACTCCTAATGAAGGCACATATTGGTTTAAGGGAGATTATTTATGGGAAGCGTATATCGATAATGAATTAGTAGGTTCTAAAAAATTCTTTGTAGAAGATGTAGGTAAAGTAACTGTTTCAAATAACCCATATTTTACCGTTGAGTCTGTTAAACTATATTCAGGTGCGTTTGATGGTTGGAATTTGACAAACCGTACTTATTATAAAAAACTTAATCGTACAACAACTCCTTATCTGTGGGTAGAATTCAAAATGAAAACGAAAACCAATGCTGATTGGAACTACGAATTTTATTTTAATTTCTACGATGATGCTGGTCAAGCGAAAGGACAAAGTCACCGTACAGGTTTAATAGAAAAAGGTAAAACCGATACAACTTTTACAATTGATGCAGGCTGGGGGAGTGAATCAGCTGGTTCTTGGAAAGATGATAAGTATACAGTAGAAGTTGTTTTTATGGATACACTTGTTGCACTTATTCCATTTGAAATGGGTGATGTGGCAGAAGAAGGCGAAATGACACCTTTAGTTTCTACCGAACAAGCTTTGCAAAATGTTGCCTCTGTTTCTACTACTCCTGTAGAAGAAGAAACCATTGAACAGTTGTTTGCCAAAATTGACGAGTTAGTTGGAATGGAAGCTGTGAAAAAGAATATCAAAGACCATATCAATTATATAAATTTTATAAAACTCCGTAAAGAAAAAGGGTTTGAAGATTCAGGAAAAATTAATTTGCATAGTGTGTTTACTGGAAATCCGGGAACTGGAAAAACTACAGTTGTAAATATGCTTGGTAAGTTATACAAAAAAATGGGCTTGTTGAGTAAAGGACATGTGAAAGAAGTGGATCGTTCAGATTTGGTTGCTCAGTATATTGGACAAACTGCTCCCAAAGTGAAAAAGATGATTGAAGAAGCAAAAGGTGGAATATTATTTATTGATGAAGCTTATTCTTTAACTCGTGCTAAAGAAGATTCGAATGATTTCGGTCATGAGGTTTTGGAAATTCTGATAAAAGAGATGAGTGATGGAACTGGTGATATAGCTATTATGTGTGCTGGTTACCCGAAGGAGATGCAAAATTTTATCGATTCGAATCCTGGATTGAAATCACGTTTCAATCATTATTTTCATTTTGATGATTATTTACCAGAAGAAATGTTTGCGATTGCAGAATTAGCATCTAAGAAAAAAGGTGTAACAATTACTGCTGAAGCAAAAACCTATATGGAGGAAATGTTGGTTGAAGTTTATCGTAACCGAGATAATTCTTTTGGAAATGCTCGTTATGTATATTCTTTGGTTGATGAAGCAAAAATGAATTTAGGATTACGTTTGATGAATCATCCAAGTGTAAATGAACTTACAAACGAAGTGCTTTCTACTATTGAATTAGCAGATATGCAAAAAGTATTTGCTGCTCAGGGAAAAAAGAAATTGAGTCTAGAAGTAAATGAGAAATTATTAAAAGAAGGTTTAGCTGAATTGAATGCCTTAACAGGAATGAATTCTGTGAAAGAAGAAATAAATGAATTAGTAAAACTAGTTCGTTTCTATAGAGAAACAGGAAGAGATGTATTAAACAAATTTTCTTTGCACAGCATCTTTACAGGAAATCCCGGAACTGGAAAAACAACCGTAGCAAGAATTGTAGCAAAAATTTACAAAGGATTGGGATTGTTGGAGCGCGGACATATTGTAGAAGTTGACAGAGAAGGATTGGTGGCAGGATTTGTTGGACAAACTGCCATTAAAACTGGTGAGAAAATTGAAGAAGCACAAGGCGGAATTTTATTTATTGATGAAGCCTATGGATTAGCAAATGGTGCGAATGGACATGATTTTGGACAAGAAGCCATTCAGGTTATTTTAAAACGAATGGAAGATTTGCGTGGACAGTTTGGAGTGATTGTAGCAGGTTATACAGATAACATGCATCATTTTATTGAATCAAATCCAGGATTAAAATCTCGTTTTGATAGAACTTTTCATTTTTCAGATTATGGTCCAGATGATTTGTATGCAATAACACTTTCTATTTTAGCAAAAGAGAAAATTACTCCAGATCCAGAAGCGGAAGCACATCTAAAAGCATATTACACGCATATTCATAATAACAGAGATAAACATTTTGGAAATGCGCGAACAGTAAGAGGAGTAGCAGGAGAAGCAATCAAAAATCAAAATTTACGATTAGCTGGAATGCCTGCTTCTGAAAGAACTCCATCACATTTAACTTGTTTGACTTTGGCAGATGTGAAAGAGTTTGAAATAAACGCAAACGAAAGAGCAAAAGGAAGTAGTCTAGGATTTAAGATTGGCGGGTAAATCTCACCACAGATTTCTCAGATTGCCACAGAAAATAATCTGTAAAAATTTGTGTAATCTGCTGTATAAATAAATATATCATGCAATCAAAAGCAACAACACCCGATCAATACATGGCTGAATTGCCAGCTGACCGTAAAGAAGCAATCACGAAATTGCGTAAGGAGGTATTAAAAAATCTTCCGAAAGGATTTAAAGAAACAATGGGCTATGGAATGCTTGGATATGTAGTTCCGCATTCTCTTTATCCAGACGGTTATCATTGTAAACCAACAGATCCATTACCTTTTGCTGGTTTTGCTAGTCAAAAAAACTTTGTTGCATTTTATCACATGGGAATTTATTCTGACCCAAAACTTTTGAAATGGTTTTTAGCAGAATACCCAAAACATACAGATGCGAAACTGGATATGGGTAAAAGCTGTATTCGATTTAAAAAACCAGAAAAAATTCCTTTTAAATTGTTTGGTGAGTTGATGAGCAAAATAACTGTGAAAGATTGGATTGCTAAATATGAGTCGGTGTTAAAAAAACCTACAAAGAAGAAATAATTTCGTCAGAGTCGCATTCCTAAAGAAAACACCAAATGTCCGTCTCTTATATTCAAGTTATTTGACCCTTCATTTCCGTCATAATGAAAACGGGAAATTCCGTAACGATAATTAAATTCGAAGAAAAGTGCTCTTCCGGAATCTCTAAAATTATATTGAATTCCCAAGCCAGCATGATAAAAAGAACTTAAACCTTTTCTTACTCGTTGATTTTCGAAATCAATATTGTCTTTTGCATCGTAAACGGTTAATCCTGTTGAATCGTTAGAAATAACTGAATATGCTCCAAAAATATAGCGTGCTCCAATCCCTCCAATAAAATAAGGTGAATAAAAATGTTCTTTTTCTGAGTTAAAAGTAATTTTTAGCCCAAAAGGAATTTGAACTTCCTGAATTCTAATTTCATGTGTATATGCAAATGTTTCATCATACAAGTATGTATATTGGGGCGCTTTATAGTAACCATTAAAAATCAATGAATGATTAAAATAATCTAATCCAATTAATAAGTTTGTTTTTCTACCTAACAATATTTCACTTTTATAGGAAACGGTATAACCAAATTTAGCTTTTGTGTTTCTGGTATGTTGTGGATGATTGACATAATAAGATTTAACAGCACCAATACTTATTCGATGCTTTACTTTGCCTTTACGATAAGGCATTCCGTCCTGAGAGATTGAAAGCAGAGGCAAGAGAAAGAGTAGCAAAAAAATTTTACCACTAAGACACTTAGGCCACTTAGGTTTATGTTTAAGGGTAATCATTCTGTTGTTTGCTTTTTCTCTTTTTATAAAATTCTTAGTGCTCTTAGTGCCTTAGTGGTAAATCTCGCTAAGGCTTTTGGTAAACCGTCTCTCCATTTAAAAAGGTATACACCACTTTTGTTTTCGGAACGTCATCAATATTACATTTCATAATATCATTTTCCATAATTACAAAATCCGCAAACTTTCCGATTTCGATGCTTCCTTTTTCTTTCTCTTCAAAATTTGCAAAGGCTCCCCAAATTGTCATTCCACGTAAAGTGTTTTCTCTTGACAAAGCATTTTCCATTTGAAAACCTCCTTCAGGAAAACCTTTTAAATCTTTACGAGCCACTGCAGCATAAAACGAATACATAGGATTAATATTCTCAACTGGGAAATCTGTTCCAATGGCAACCATTCCTGCGGCTTTTAATAAATCGTTATAAGCATAAGCGTATTTTACACGTTCTGGTCCTAATCTGTCTTTTGCCCAATACATATCGGAGGTGGCATGTGTGGGTTGGATAGATGGAATTATTTTATTTTGTTGAAGCAGAAGAATTTCATCCAAAGTGGTCACTTGAAAATGTTCAATTCTCCAACGTATAAATGGTTTTTGTTCGAAAGAAAATCTCCAGCTAATCTTACTAATAAGTTTTACTGCTGAATCTCCAATGCAATGAGTATTCATTTGAAAACCTTTTTTACTCATTAGACTAGCAGCACTATCGAAATGTTCTGACTTACTCAACAAAAATCCTTGTCCTTCCGGTTTGTCAGAATAAGGTTCCAATAAACAAGCACCTCTTGAACCCAAAGCACCATCCGCATAAAATTTAAACGAACGCACATTTAATCTTTCGGTTTTGTATCGTCCAGCTTTCAAATAATAATCTAAATTTTCTTTGTTGTCTGTCAACATTGCATACACACGCATTTTTAGCTCTCCACTTTTTTGAAGTTCATCAATGTTGTCTACAATTACTTTTTCCAATCCTGCATCATCCACTGTTGTTAATCCAACTTCGAAACAATCTTTCTGTGCAGCTAACAATGATTGTTTAATCGATTCTTTTGATGGCTTTGGAATCTTTGTCTTTATTAAGTCTACAGCGTTGTCAACTAATATTCCACTTGGAATAGAAAGAGGATATTGAATTGGTTTTGTTTCTCCACCGTATTCAAATTTCAGCCAATCGTATTTTTCGCCTTCTTCTTTTGTGATTAAATCAACTTCTATTATTCCGCCAGAAATTTTTGTTTCTATTCCAATGTTTGCTTTTTTGAGTGCTGTACCGTTTGCAATAGCTGCATGTCCATCCACACGTTCAAGAAAAACAGGCGTATTCGGAAATAATTTTTCCAATTCATATCGAGTTGGATATTCTTTTACATCCCAATCGTTTTGATCCCAACCTCTTCCAACAATCCATTCATTTTTATTTGTTTTTGAATATTCAACAACTTTTTCAATCACTTCTTCAAAAGATTTTGTTCCGACTAAATCTAATTCCTGTAATCCTTCACCATAACCAAAAAAATGACAATGCGAATCGATGAAGCCAGGATAAACAGCTTTTCCTTCAGCATCAATAGTTTCCTTTGCTTCGTATTTGTTTAGAATGTCTTCGTTTTTTCCTACAGCAATAAATTTCCCATCTTTAATTGCAAAGCTCTCTGCATTTGAGAAAGTGGAATCAACTGTATAAACAATTGCGTTGTGAACGATTAAATCAACTTGTTTTTTTGAAGAACATGATACTAGTCCAACAAGAAGAAAAAAAAGATAACCATTAAGACACTTAGGGCACTTAGAAATATATTTTTTTATAACCATTCTATGTTTTCTTTTTTCTTTTAAAAACCTTAGTGTTCTTAGTGTCTTAGTGGTGAATTTATTTACGAAGCGTAGTTGTTGAATTAGCCTGAACAGTTGGCATGATAACAATATCATTTATGTTTACATGTGCTGGTCGCGTTGCAACCCAATATACAGTTTCGGCAATGTCTTCTGGTAATAATGGTTGCAATCCTTTGTAAACATTTTTTGCTCGTTCTTCATCACCATTAAATCTTACAATGGAAAATTCTGTTTCTACCATTCCCGGATTAATTGCTGTTACTTTAATATTGTGAGGAAGTAAATCAATTCGCATTCCTTTGCTCAAAGCGTCAACTGCATGTTTTGTTGCACAATAAACATTTCCGTTGGCATACACTTCTTTTCCAGCAATAGAACCAATATTTATAATATGTCCGTAACCATTTTTTACCATAATAGGAGCAATGTTGCGAGTCATGTATATTAATCCTTTGATATTGGTATCAATCATGCGTTCCCAATCATTAATATTTCCATCTTGAATAGTACTCAATCCTGCAGCTAATCCTGCATTGTTTAATAAGACATTTATATTTTTCCAATTATCAGGAATGGATGAAACAACTGTTTCTACTTCATTTAAATTTCGAACATCAAAATTTAATCCTAATACATCTACTTTATAAGTTGATTTTAGGTATTGAGAAAATTCATCCAAGCGTTCTTTTCTTCTGCCAGTAATGATAATATTATAGCCGTTTTTTGCAAATAGTTCCGCACTAGCTTTTCCTATTCCTGCCGTTGCACCTGTTATAAAGGCAATTTTATTCATAAATCGATAATTTATATGTCAAAAAGTTTGTCATACAAATATACAATTTAGAATGCCAATAATGAATTCGTAAGTAAGGTAATTGAAAGGCCTTTATTTATTCATAAACTCACAGATGAGTCGATGAAAATGATGAGTACCAGTTTCACGAGCTGGAGAATATCTTCCATTGGTATAAAAGCGTGAACGCACACCTTTTTGTACATTTTCTACAACAGCTTCGTCTTCGCGTTCTACTTTATCCAACATATTTCCTGCTCCTTGGTCGAGTTTGGTTTCGTCATAAATATATGTGAGGAAGGAAACTTTTGTTAAAGATGTTCCCATCGGTTTTATAATATTTACCGATAATCCCCAAGGATAAAAGTTAAACATGATGTTTGGAAAAATCCAATAATAATATGCTGCGACTTGTTTTCCATAATCTGGAGAATCTTTTGGTAGCTCGAAAACATCTTCACCACCTTTTGAAAGTGCTAATTGTAAATTGGAGTAACGATAAAGCTCTGTTGTATAAGTTCCGTAATCGATTACATTATTTAAGGAGTTGTGAATAAACGGAATGTGAAAGCCTTCTAAATAATTTTCACAATACAAAGCCCAATGCGCTTTTACAAGATAATCGCGTGAGCGAGCTGGTTCTAATTTATGTTGATTAAGTTTTAAAAATGGTAATCGTTTTTTCATTTCTCCAATTGCTTCCTCCAATTTCATTTCGGGAGTGATGGATGCGAAAATTAATTTTTCCCAAACACCGAATGGAACTTTTGCTAAATCATCTTTTTCTGTAGGAAAACACTGTACATTTTCAAA
>CAMCUO010000013.1 GCA_945879015.1 Chitinophaga pinensis
GTGATGTTCGGTAACCCTGAAACAACAACTGGTGGTAATGCACTTAAGTTTTATGCTTCTGTTCGTATTGATATTCGTAGAATCGGACAAATTAAAGATGGCGATACAGTTGTTGGAAATCGTACTCGTGTAAAAATTGTAAAAAATAAAGTAGCACCACCTTTCCGTCAAGCTGAATTTGATATTATGTACGGAGAAGGAATTTCTAAAATCGGAGAAATTGTTGATTTAGGTGTTGAACACAACATCATCAAAAAAGCAGGTTCTTGGTTTAGTTATGGTGAAACAAAATTAGGACAAGGTAGAGATGCTGTTAAAGCATTATTTCAAGATAATTCAGAATTATGCGAAGAAATTGAAATGAAAATTCGTGTTGCCTTGAGCAGTTCTGCAATTGTTACTCCTGAAATGCCAGAATTAGCAGCAGCTAAAAAGGTTAATAGCGAAAATTAATCCCTTGCATACCTGCAGGACATGCAGGAAGTAGGTATCGATTAATTAAGTATATTTGCCCGTACATAAATGTCATCCCCAAACAATGTGTTTCATCTAGAAATACTTTGAAAGCGGGATGACATTTTTATTTACTTTTGTCAAGCAACTTATGTATTAGAAGGATTTGAAAAATCCGAACTATATGCATTAGTTGGTTGACATCCCGATTTTTTCGGGATAAATACTAAAATTTAATTTATGAAGATTAAAGCCCTATTATTTATTTCTGTTTTTGCAGGATTTATTCTAGTTTCCTCATGTGGAAACGAAACAACTTCTTCTGAGACAACAACTAGCGATTCATTAAAACCAAATGTTTCTGAAGAATTGAAAAAATTAAACGAACAAATTGCGGCCGATCCTAAAAATGCCGACTTATATCACAGCCGTGCAAAGTATTATTTGAACGAAAGTAATTTTGAAGCTGGATTTGAAGACATGCGCCAAGTAATGACCATTGATAGTTTCAAAGCAGAATATTTTATTACACTTTCTGATTTATATTTTGTAACAAATCAAACTGGAAATTCAAAAGCATCCTTAGAAAAATGTTTAACCTTAGACGATAAAAATATTGATGCTATGATGAAATTAGCAGAACTTTATTTTTATGTTAAAAAGCACGACAAATGTTTTGAATATCTGAACATGGCATTAAAAATAGATAAGTATAATTCAAAAGCCTATTTTATGAAAGGAATGAATTATAAAGAATTAAAAGATACTGTAAAAGCAATTTCAAGTATGCAGACAGCAGTAGAGCAGGATCAAACCTATTTTAATGCGTATGTTCAGTTAGGACTTTTAAATGCAGCTCAAAAAAATCCGATAGCAATTAACTATTATAAAAATGCTTTGAAAATAAAGCCTAACAGTCCGGAAGTTTGGTATGCCGTTGGTAAATTTTATCAAGATGTAGAAGATTGGGACAAAGCAGTTGAAACATACAATGCTCTATTGGAAATAGATCCAAAAAATAAAAATGCAAACTATAATTTGGGTGGAATATTTATGGTTGGAAAAAAAGACTACAAAAAATCTTTAGAATATTTCACAAAAGCATTAACGATTGATGCTGCTTATATTGATGCATATTATGGAAGAGGAGTTTGTTACCAATCTATGGGAGATAAAAAAAATGCAGTTGTTGATTTTAAAGCTTGCTTAACGATTAATCCTAAGTACGAATCTGCAATTAAGGCTTTGGAGGGGATAAATTAAAATTTCACTTTCTTAGAAATCATTTTCTTGCCATTAAAAGCTTTTATCAAATAAATTCCTTCAGCAATTTTATCTGTCGGGATTAGTATTTCGGAATTTTTTCCTAAAGTATTTTCTATGCTAGAATAGATTTTTCTTCCCATCAAATCATAAAGCTCAACTGTAATTTTACAATCAGCATTGCAATTGAGATAAACTACGAATTGATTTTGTGATTCAGTATAATGAGCAGAGATTATTTCAAAATCATTTTCATTTTTTTCAACTGAAACAATTTTACTGTAGGAATAATTACCATTATAATCAGTCTGTTTCAGGCGATAATAAGATACATTCGTAAGTGGAGAACCATCAACAGTTGAATAATTTAAAGTGCTAGTACTATTCCCAGCTCCGTCAATAATATTTACCTCATTAAAAAATATTCCATCTGCCGAACGCTCAATCGTAAAATAATCATTGTTAGTTTCTGATGCAGTGCTCCATTTTAAATCAACTGTATTTCCTGCCTGTCCGGTAGGCAGATCGGAATTGTAGTTTGCAGTAAAAGAGAGAAGTTCAATAGGTAAAGGATTTACGCCTGCTAAATAAGAAGCTAATGTAAACGGACTAAATGATGTAACCAGTGCACTTGAAATAACTGTTCCTGTTACGGTTGTTCCAGTTGTTCCACCATTTCCATGATCCTTCCACATACTTCCATTCCAACGCGCAACAGCTAAATCTGGAAGAGAACTTACTCCGCAACTATATGTAGCCCAACTCAAAGTTACATTTGCATTTACTGCTCCAGCTCTGTTTAACATCCAATATTCACATCTGCCAATATCATCAAGTGCAGCATCTTTCAAAGTAACATCATAAGGAACTCCATCTGGGTCGGCATGAATATATTCTGCTGTAAATGTTTCTGAACCAGATAAACTTGTAACAGAAATCGGACGATAGACATTGTCTTTTCCAACAGGGAAAATAAAATCCGTACTTCCGGTTTTAGTTAATGGTCCATTTACAAAACTTATATTAGACGGCCCAGAAGCCACAGAGCCAGCACTCATATTTAAAATATTTGTAGCCGTAGTAGTTAATATTCCATTCAAGAAAGTGAGAGTTGCTAAAGTAGTAATTGGTTTGAATAAACTAATTCCTGCTGCATTTGAATTATTCAATCGTAAATTATAAAAAGTGGTTGTACCGGAACCTGCAATACTTTGAGCATTTGCAGAACGAAAATCTGTTAATCCATTTGTTGCAGTGAATGTTCCATTATTAGTAGTATTTCCTTTTATAGATAAATGACTCAATGCATTATTCATAGTAACTATTCCTGCCCCGAAAGTGCTTGTAATAAAAAAATTATTACAAATTGCACCATTAGGAAATAAAGCTGGTGAAGCACCAATAATTGGATCATTTGCAACATTGTCTACAGTAACATTTGAAAGTGAATCAGGCACTTTATAATTTTGCCAGTTGTTACAATCAAACCAATCGGTATTTAAACCTCCTGTCCAGTAGCCGCTACTAAATCCTCCAGCATTTATTACAAAGGTCTGTGGTAATTCATAATCGAGTCCAGCAGCTAAATAGGTTGCGCAAGTTGAAAATCCTGTCCAATTGGTGCTAGAATTTAATCTGTCTATCCAATCTTTTTGTGTTGCAGCAGTTGTTAATCCAGTATATTTAATATGATTAGTTGCAATGCCTGGAAGAATACTGAAACATTTTAGAGATAAAGGCAAATCACCTCTTTGGGTTGAAGCACCATTGCATGTCCAAGCCGAATAAGTATTAATTCCAAACATTAATAATCCTCCAGTGTATGTTGCATCATGCCCAGCAGATGTATTTTTATTCCAAGTTCCACCTTGCATGATATAAATCTGTTCATCAACAGAGTTCATATTAAAAGTTCCATAACCTGTGTTTGGATAAGTAACTGTCCAGTTTGCATCGGGCTGCACCATTGTAAAAATGCTTTCATCAATTACACGTAAAGTAATAATGGTTCCTTTTGGAATTGTGGATGTAGTTCTTGTTAAACGAATGACACCTTCAGTATTTCCCCAAGTATTGCTTCCACAATTCAATCTTTCAAAACCGTTATCGGTCAAGTCAATTGTAGTGCCCACAAGTATATCTTCAAAACTCACAAAACTAATTTCATCTTCAGTCACAGTAACACTTCCTGAACAACCGTTCATATTTGAACACAAACCTACAATTGCAATATCGCCCACATTAAAAACAGTTGCAGGAGTTGTAACCGTTCCGCTACATGTAACATTAACTGTTGTTGCTCCGCCACCAGCATTTGAAATAGTTTCACCATTATAAGTTCCAGCGACCAATCCAGCTTTTAATCGAACATAAATTGGAGTTGAAGCTAAAGTAGAAGTTGCATAAGGAACAGAAACGCTTGCAAGAAAAGTTGTATTGTCGGTTGATACTTCATAATTAGTAGAGCCAGTAATGGTAATATTTCCAGGTGCTCCTGTTAGACTGTTGCCACTTAAATTATAAGATTGAGATGTAGAAGGGCCGGAACCTTGAACGTATGTAAATCCTGTTAAGGTGGAAGTTGAAAGACTTAAAGATGGCCCAATAGGAATAACTGTACCGTTAAGTGTAAAGTCATCAAGTCTAAATGTACCTGTTCCTGAGGCGCCAGATAACGACATTATTACTGTTATTGTACCAGTTTGATTATTAACAGGACTTCCTACAGCAGTTGTGCCAATTGCAGCTCCTGTTGTTGGAACAGTTCCAGAGCCAACGCTAATTCCATTGATGGTCATTGACCAATTTTGCGCTCCGGTCGTACTTCTTTGTCTCCAAAAATCAAAAGAAGTTATAGTTGCTTGAAATCCTGCAGCAACATTAAAGGTCAACGTAATTGTTGGTGTTCCAGAAGAATTAATTAAGGCGATTGCTTGTCCAGACGACCCTGCAAAGCTAGTCCAGACAGAATTACTATTACTCCAAGATGAAGTATTTAAATTTGCATCTAAAGTTGTTGGCGCAACAGTATAGGGATGAGTAGAGATTGTTGTAGTTCCAAAATTGTGCAAATAAATTTGGGAAACACTTTTTTGAGTGAATAAACTTATAGCAAACAATAAAATAATATGTAGCCCTTTTAATCTCATTCTAATAACAATAATTATTATCAGTGGCTTCGGACGATTGTAAATAGATTACAATTCCTCAAGGGTGTTCACGGAAGAGTTTTGTTAAGCAAATATATTCTATTTATTAGTCCTCGATATTAAGAGAATTTTATAAAAATGTTAATTGCCTAATATGTTGATTCAAAAATAGATAGAAAGGTTGCAATGTGCAAGTATATGGGTAGATTAATTATCAACAAATTGTTAAAATTTATAGCCTTCCATTTGTCCCAATTTGTATCTTTACGCTCATGCAAGAAACGATTTTAATATTAGACTTTGGTTCCCAATATACACAGCTGATTGCTCGAAGAGTGCGCGAATTAAATGTGTATTGCGAAATCCACCCCTACAATAAAATTCCTGAAATTTCAAAAGATATAAAAGGTGTGATTCTTTCTGGAAGTCCGTTTTCTGTAAGAGCAACAGATGCACCAAATCCATCATTAGATGCTTTTAAAAATAAACTTCCATTATTAGGTGTTTGCTACGGAGCGCAGTTGATGGCGCATAAATTTGGCGGAGAAGTACAGGCATCTGAGCATCGCGAATACGGAAGAGCGAATCTCTCTTTTGTAAAAGAAGACAATCAACTGTTTAAAGGAGTAAGTAACAATTCACAAGTCTGGATGAGTCACGCTGATACAATTACTAAAATACCAGATAACTACGAAATTATTTCAAGTACAAAAGATGTGAAGTTTGCAGGCTATCAAGTAAAAGGTGAACAAACATTCGGAATTCAGTTTCATCCTGAAGTGTATCATTCAACAGAAGGTGCCATATTACTGAGAAATTTTGTAGTAGATATTTGTGGCTGTAAACAAAATTGGACGCCAGACTCATTTGTTGAAACAACTGTTGCAGATTTGAAGCAAAAAATTGGAAATGATAAAGTAGTGCTTGGTTTGAGCGGTGGAGTTGATTCGAGCGTAGCTGCCGTTTTGTTGCACAAAGCAATAGGAAAAAACTTGTATTGCATTTTTGTTGACAATGGTTTGCTTCGTAAAAACGAATTTGAAAGTGTGTTGGAATCATATAAACATATGGGCTTAAATGTAAAAGGTGTAAATGCAAAAGACCTTTTTTATACTGCATTAGCTAGAGTTACAGATCCTGAATTAAAACGAAAAGCCATTGGTAAAGTGTTTATTGATGTGTTTGATATAGAATCAAAACGTATTGAAGATGTAAAATGGTTGGCACAAGGAACTATTTATCCGGATGTTATTGAATCCATTTCTGTAAAAGGACCATCAGCTACAATTAAGTCGCATCACAATGTTGGTGGATTACCTGCATATATGAAATTACAAGTTGTAGAGCCATTAAAAGCATTGTTTAAAGATGAAGTGCGTAGAGTAGGGAAGACCTTAAACATCGATGAAGCTATTTTAAATCGTCATCCTTTTCCTGGTCCAGGCTTAGCAATACGCATACTTGGCGATATTACTTTAGAAAAGGTACGGATTTTGCAAGAAGTAGATGCCATCTTTATCGATAATCTAAAATCATCAGGTTTATATAAAGAAGTGTGGCAAGCTGGAGCAATCTTTTTGCCAGTTCAATCTGTAGGTGTAATGGGCGATGAACGTACTTACGAAAATGCAGTAGCTTTGAGAGCTGTTACAAGTACCGATGGAATGACTGCTGATTGGTGTCATTTACCTTATGAGTTTTTAGGAAAAGTATCGAACGAAATTATTAATAAAGTAAAAGGAATAAATAGAGTGGTTTACGATATTAGTTCAAAGCCACCTGCTACAATTGAATGGGAATAAAACAATTTGGAAATTTTGTAATTTGAAAATTTGGAAATTAAATAGTACACTTTTTTTGTCTATTGGCATTTGTCTACTGTCGACTGTTTCATCGTACTCCCAAGAAAAAGAATCAACAGATATTCATAAACCTCGCAGCTCCGCAACTATAAATGGAGTAAAATATTATTTGCATACAGTTGAAAAAGGACAAACTCTTTTTGCTATTGCTAAGTTTTATCAAATAGATGTTAATGATGTGGTGATTGATAATCCAGAAGCAATTGATGGAATAAAGCCTGGACAAATTTTGAAAATGCAGATCAAGAAAAAAAATCCTGCTGAACTTTCTGCAATCGATACGGCAAGTTTTATAACTCACAAAGTTGATAAATCTCAAACTTTATATTCTATAAGCAAACACTACGGAGTTTCTATAGAAAAAATAAAAGCATTGAATCCTGAATTATCCGAAGGCCTAAAAGCAAATCAATTATTAAAAATTCCTTCGATTATTAAAAAAACAGAAACAGTTAAAGCAAAAACAATAACTACTACCAATTCAACTACAACCACTCAAACGCCAACAACAGCAGATGTAAAATCCGAGGCAGCTGATAGGTCGTCGCTTGGATATAATAATTACAAGGGAGAAAAAAAGAATGAATACAATATTGCGTTCTTTTTACCTTTTCATGCAGATGAAGCAAATTCTATCGACTTAGATAAAATAATTAGTGGTGACGCTCAGTTTTCAAACAAAACAAGTGTCGCACTTCAATTTTATGAAGGTGCAATGATGGCAATCGATTCATTGAAAAAATTAAATCTACATGCTAAAATATTTGTTTATGATGTGGACGATAAAGATTCTTTAGCGATTGAAAATATTTTAAAGAAACCAGAATTAGCCGATATGAACCTAATGATTGGTCCGCTTTACGGTTCCGGTTTTATTCCGGTGGCCAATTTTGCAAAAGAACATTCTATCGCAATTGTTTCTCCGTTTACACAGATTAACAAAATTTTATTTGCCAATCCTTATGTCTCAAAAGTTTCTCCATCAGTAACTATGCAAGTAGAACAGATGGCTCATTTTGTTGTCGACTCTTTTAAAACTCAAAATATTATTTTAGTAAATAATTCTAATCCTAAAGAAATTTCATTTTTTAATACATTCAAAAATTCAGCGAATGCTGATTTAATAAAAACGGGAATGACAGTTGCGGATTCGGTTCGAATTGGTTTTGGTTTGGGGAATACACAAAGTATGTTGAGCACAACTAAAGTGAATGTAATTGTATTGCCTTCAAATAATCAGTCGTATGTAACAGAATTTATTTCCAGTATGAATACATTAAAAGATAAATATAAAATTGTTTTATTCGGACTGCAAAATTGGATGAACTATGATAATTTGGATTTTGATTATTTGAATAATTTATCCCTTCATATTCCATCAAATACATTTGTTGATTATCAAAATCCTTCCACAATTAATTTTGTAAAAAATTACCGATTGAAATACAAAACAGATCCTGAGATTTATGTTTTTCAAGGATTTGATATTTCTTATTCTTTCATTTCTCTATTGCAAAAAGAAGGAACAGGGTTTTTGAAAAATCTTGGTGAAAATAAATTTCAAGGATTTGGAAGTAATTATTGCTTCTCGCAATTTCCTGCTGATAGCGGATTTGAGAATAAATTTGTATATATTTTAAAGTACAAGGATTACCAATTATTAAAAGCAAATTAGTTTATGCTTGCCAAAGAACAGATTTCAGAAGCATTTAAGTTGTTGCAAGATAGGATTTGCAAAGCATTAGAAAATGAAGACGGAAGTGGAAAATTTAAAGAAGATAATTGGAAACGCGAAGAAGGTGGTGGCGGAAGAACAAGAATTATTCAAGATGGAAATGTTATAGAAAAAGGAGGAGTGCTTTATTCTGCAGTACACGGACCAATCCCTGATTTTCTAAAAAATAATATTGAGCCAACAACTAACAACGAACAACCAACAACTACCTTTTACGCAACTGGTGTTTCCATTGTAATTCATCCAAGCAATCCAATGGTTCCTATTATTCATATGAATGTTCGTTATTTCGAAATGAGTAATGGCGTTTGGTGGTTTGGTGGTGGCATTGATTTAACTCCTCATTATGTTGATGAAGAAGATGCTAAATTTTTTCATTCTGCATTAAAACAATCCTGCGATAAACACAATCCGAATTATTATAAAGAGTTTAAAAAGTGGGCAGACGATTATTTTTTTATTAAACATAGAAATGAAACTCGTGGAGTAGGAGGAATATTTTTTGATAAATTAACTCAAACGGATTCAGTTACTAAAGAACAGCTTTTTGATTTTGTGATAGAAGTAGGAAATACATTTGCTCCAACCTACACGAAATTGATGAATAAAAACAAATCAAAATCCTTTGACGAAAACAACAAACAATGGCAACTACTGAGAAGAGGACGTTATGTTGAATTTAATTTGATTTATGATTTAGGAACAAAATTCGGCTTAGAAAGCAATGGAAGAGTTGAATCCATCTTAATGAGTTTACCTAAAATGGCTGGTTGGGAATATGATTATTCTCCAAAGCCCAATAGTTCAGAAGAAAAAACACTTTCTTTTCTAAAAAAGGGCATTTCCTGGTCCTAATAGCTCTCCTGAATAATACATTACTATAAAAGGTTACGCCTTTTTACACTTTTCTTCAAAATTGTTGAAAACTTCCACTTTGAAATGCAACCATTTAACTCAATTTTCCCTCTTTTATAAAAGAGGTTAATGTAGCTTTTTTAGGGGTATTTCGACAAAAAAGCCATTTTCGTCTAAGTTTTTAAAAATCATTAAGGCTAAAATAAGGGGCAAAATATTTTTTATTAGCCTCATTCTTAGGTAAATTCGTTAAATAAAACTACAAAATCTCTCTCAATGAACACAAAATTACTCATCAGAACTCTGCGATTGCTCTCTCTGGCATTGCTTTTATCTGTTTCTACTACAGGTATTTCTCAAAATTCTATTTCTGGCGGAATTCCAGTTTCGAATCCTTATGGGATTTCTGAAAAAGATTGGAACAACTACACAAATAAAACTAATCTACTTTCCGAAAAAGTAGATGTTGAGAGTTTTCTTAACTATGTATTTTTCACCAATGATGGTGATTTCTACGATATGAAGTATTTCAAGGATTATATAAAAGGAAAATTAAAGAAAGACAGAGAGGTCTTAATACATAAAGTAGGTAAAGGAGAGATTACTTCTACTAATGATATAAATGCATACTATTCAAATTTACAAGCAACATACGAAATCTATTATTTTGATTTTTTAAAGAGAAGAGATCAAATTGTTGAAGCAAGTAAACAAAGAGCTCCTGGAACAGGAGTTTTACCAACACCAACAAATTGTGGTTCACCATGCACAAATCCTGGTTTCGAAGCTGGAACTGGTTTTTGGGATTATTATACGGGTGTAGCTTGTGCAAGTTCAACTAGTGATCCTTGTTCTATTGTAGCTGGTTTTAGTTCATCTCAACACGTAATTCAAACTATCGGTGGTTCTGATCCTGTTGTAGGAGCAGCTCTTCCAGTTGTTGGTCCAGGTGGAGGAAGTTCTTCTTTAATGTTGGGTGATGGTCCTATTACTGGTGGTTATGCTTCTCGTGCAAGTATTTCATTTACCGTTTCTGCAGCTAATGCAAACTTTACATATCGTTATGCTTGTGTATTACAAGATCCAGTTTCTGGACATGCAGATCCTGAGCGTCCTTATTTTAACGTTCACTTGCGTGATGGTTCTGGTGCTTTAATTATGTGTGGTGAATACATGGTTATGGCAAAACCTCCTGTTGTTGGTTTTACTGAAACTTCTCCGGGTAGTGCTATTTGGTGGAGAAACTGGACAACTGTAATGGTTCCTTTAAGTTCTTATATAGGACAATGTGTTACTGTTCAATTTACTTCTTCTGATTGTTCACAAGGTGGACATTATGGATACGCTTATATAGATGGTGATTGTGATCCTTTAACTTTATTATCTTCTTCTCCTTCTATTTGTGGAGGAGGTTCTGTAACATTAACTGCTCCTGCAGGTGCTGCTGGATATGCTTGGACAAATACTGCAGGTGGAACAACTGGAATTGTTGGACCAACAACTAACAATACGGCTGTTGTAAATGCAGCTGGAACTTATCAATGTGTTATTACTTCTGCAGCGGGTCCTACTTGTACTACAACCTTAACAATTGTAATTGGATCAAGTCCTACAAATCCTGTAGCTAGTTTTACTAATACAACTGTTTGTGCTGGTTTACCTACCGTCTTTACTGATACATCAACTCCTGCTGGTACAATAACTGGTTGGTCGTGGGATTTTAATGGAGATGCTATTCCAGATGCTACAACACAAAACCCTTCGTTTACTTTTCCTGGAGCTGGAACTTATGCTGTTACTTTAACAATAACTAATGGTCCTTGTAATGCTGTTATCACACAAAATATTACTGTAACACCTGGAGCTCCTCCTGTTATAACTCCTGCTGGACCATATTGTGCAAATGCTGCTGCTGTTAACTTAGTTGGTACTCCTGCTGGTGGAACTTGGAGTGGAACAGGAATTACAAATGCTGCTACAGGAACTTTTACTCCTGCATCTGCAACAGTCGGAAATAATACTATTACTTATACCGTTACTGGTGCTTGCGGTGGTTCAACAACTGCTACTGTTGTAGTAAATCCCGTTCCAGTTACAACTGTAAACTCTCCAACAATTTGTCCTACTGTTACTGCAACATTAACAGCTGGTGGAGCTACTACATATCTTTGGAGTACAGGCTCAACAGCCAATCCAATTAACGTAACTCCTGGTGCAACAACTTCTTATACTGTTACTGGTACTTCTTTAGGATGTACATCTTCTGCAATTGCAACAGTAACTGTAGCTGGATCTTTATCTCCAACTGTAAATTCGCCAACCATTTGTGCTGGTCAAAATACTATATTAACTGCTACTGGTGGAACAACTTATTTATGGAACACAGGTTCAACACTTAATCCTTTAACTGTTACTCCTGCTACTACTACTTCTTATACAGTAACTGCAACTACAGGCGGTTGCACTGGAAGTGCTATTGCTACTGTTACTGTTAATCCATTACCTGTATTAGTTATAACAAATCCTGCTGGAGTTTGTACTCCTGGAACGGTTGATATAACTGCTGCTGCTGTTACTGCTGGTAGTACGGGTGCTGGTGTTTTAACTTATTGGACAGATGCTGTTGCTACAATTGCTTTAGGAACTCCTACTGCTATTTCAACAAGCGGAACATTTTATATTCAATCAACTACAGCTGCTGGTTGTGTTGATATTGCTCCTGTTACAACTACAATTAATCCTTTGCCTGTTTCTAACGCTGGTCCAGACATTGCCTTCTGTTCTGGTGCAACTGGAAATATTGGAGTTGCTACAACTGCTGGACAAACATATTCATGGCTTGCAACAACTGGTTTAAGTTCTGCTGCTGTTTCTAATCCTACTGTTACATTAACAATTGGAGGTTCAACACCAGTAACTTCTACTTATACTGTTACTACTACAATAGCAGCAACTGGATGTACTTCAACTGATCAAGTTGATGTAACTGTTAATCCTTTACCAATTTTAGTAATTACTAATCCTGCTCCTGTTTGTAGTCCTTTATCTGTAGATATTACTGCAGCTTCTGTTACTGCAGGAAGTACAATTGCAGGAAGTATTATTACTTATTGGAATGATGCTGGTGCAACAAGTTCATTGGCTAGTCCAACTACAGTTTCTACAAGTGGAACTTATTATATCCAAGCAAACGCTGGTGGTGGTTGTATCGATATTGAAGCTGTTACTGTTACAATTAATCCTCCACCAATATCAACTGCTGGTCCCGATGTTACAATTTGTACTGGTGGTTTAGCAAACTTAGGTGGAGCTGCAACTGCAGGTGATACTTATGCTTGGTCTCCTGGAACAGGTTTAAGTAGTACAACTGCATCTAACCCAACTGTTACATTAATAAATGGTGGTGTTGCATCTATTACAAGTTCTTATACTGTTACAACAACTAATTCAACTACTGGTTGTACTTCTACTGATGTTGTTGATGTTACTGTTGATGCTGTTGCTACTGCAAATGCTGGTTCTCCTCAAAGTGTTTGTGCTGGAAACGGTATTACTTTAGCTGGAGCAATTGGCGGTTCTGCTGCTGGCGGAACATGGAGTGGTGGAACTGGAACTTATTCTCCTAACAATACTACTTTAAATGCTGTGTATACTCCAAGTGCTGCTGAGTTTGCTGCTGGAACTGTAACTTTAACTTTAACTACAAACGATCCTACTGGTCCTTGTACTTTTGCATCTTCAAACGTTACATTTACTTTCTTTGCTAATCCTGTTGTTAGTTTCCCTGTTGTTCCTGCTGGTTGTCCAGTTCATTGTGTTCAGTTTACGGATGCTTCAACTGTTGGTGGAGGTGATGTGATTGTTGGTTGGTCATGGACTTTTGGTGAAGGTGGTCCAGCAGATATTACTCAAAATCCATTAAATTGTTATGAGCTATCAGGATTTTATGATGTTAGTTTAACTGTTACTTCTAATAATGGTTGTACTTCTACATTGTTGATGCCTGGCTTTGTTCAGGTTTATCCTAAACCAGTTGCTGAGTTTTCTCCAACTCCTAATCCAGCTTCTCTTTTAGATCCTGTTGTTACACTTCAAAATGGTTCTTCTTCGGATGTTATTTCTTGGTTGTATCATTTTGGTGATGGTGATTCTATCGGTTACACAACTTCAAGCCCAATACATACTTATCCTGATGTAGCTTCTAGTACTTATCTTGCTACACTTTATGTTGCAAATATTTATGGATGTTTAGATACGGTTCAACATTATGTTGAAATTGGACCAGAGTTCACCTTCTTCATTCCAAATGCATTTACTCCAAATGGAGATGGTACTAACGATTATTTCTTCGGACAAGGTATTGGAATTATTGATTATGATTTATACATCTTCGATCGTTGGGGTAATGAAATTTTCCATGGAAAACATTTAAATGATTTCTGGGACGGAAGAGCAAACGGTGGTGACGATGTAGCACAACAGGACGTTTATGTTTGGAAAGTTATATTAAAGGATGTGTTTGATAAAAAACACAATTATATAGGTACTGTAACACTTGTTAAATAAGAGATTGGCGAATGAAATCGCCTAATTAACGATAAAAGGTTAATAATTAGATTGTTGATGCAACTATTTTAGAATATTTGTGTCTATATTAGCGATATGATTTCTTCTAAAATAAGAAGAATAATTTAAAATTTGTTTAACAAATTTCGTACTAATGAATCTAAAAATTACATCTTTTATCGTTTTTCTTTTTTTGTTTTGTACTAACGGATTTTCTCAAGATCCTGCTAAAACAGAAAAGACAATTCATAAAATTCCTGCTTCGACTATTAAGCCTGCTAGTCATGCAGATGAAAAAAAGGTTGTTGCTAAAGAAGATAATGCTATTCATTCCTGCGATATTAATAAAAGTAAGAAGCAAGCAGTTGTAACAAAAAAATCTTCTGACGGAACACTCTCTCAAGAAAAAATCGATATAAAATCTAATAAATAAACTCATGATTTATACCCAACAATAAGCTCCTGAAAAAAATCTCTCTCTTTCTTTCTCTAATCACTTTACCATTTATTGGATTATCTCAAGGCGGAAATACATGTGCAAACGCATTGGCTAGTCCTATTACTATTCCATTTACTGGTTCAGGTACTAATTGCGCTGGAACAACTACAAACGATTATAATATGGTTGGTGCATCTTGTATGGATGCGCTTAACACACAAGGACCAGATTGGTTGTATTATTTTTGTGCTCCAACCACTGGAACAATTAATATTTCGCTAACAAATATGCTTTTGTATTGTTATGATCCATTACAACCATTTCAATTTCCTGCACTTTCTGTTTGGCAAGGTTGTCCTGGAACTGGAACATGTGTTAGCGGAACAACAAGTCAAGGAACTCCAGAGCTTGCAGTTTCTGCAAACGTAACTGCTGGAACATGTTATTATATTTTAATTGATGATTATCCAGGATACTGTCCTTGTTTTGATTGGGATATGAATGTGAGTTATATCACAACTCCACCAACACAACCTTCATGTACTAATATGGGTTTTGATGCAGGTAGTTTTTCTGGTTGGTCAGGAACTTATGGATATACAATGCACGATGGACCTCCAGGTGCTCCAACTCCAACTTATAATCCTGTAACATTTGCGATTGCTGCACCACAACATACAATAACTGCAGGAGCGGGACTTGATCCTATTGGAGGTTTTCCAATAGTTTGCCCAGGTTTCGGCCCGAATTCTGCAATGCTTGGTGATGGAGTTACAGCTGGTTATGGAGGTGCCACTTTACAACAAACATTTAATGTTACAGCAGCAAACGCTTTATTGACTTATCAATATGCTGTTGTAATTCAAGATGCCAACGGTGCCACTGCTCATACAACTGAACAACAACCTTTCTATAAAATTGAAGTATTTGATTGTGCTGGAAATCCAATTGTTTGCGGACAATATTTAGTTGTGGGTGGACCAGGAATTCCCGGTTTCTTTTTAGCTCCGGGTTATACAGATGTGTATTATAAGCCTTGGACGCCAGTGGCGGTGGATCTTACACCTTATATTGGTTCTTGTGCAACAATAAAATTTTCGGTTGGTGATTGTTCTCTCGGAGCTCACTTTTCTTATGCATATATCGATGTTCAGTGCTCTCCAATGGCAATTACTGGACCTACATTTATTTGTCCTGGTACCTCTGCAACACTTGTTGCACCTGCTGGAGCAGCAGCTTATTCTTGGGCTCCTGGTGGACAAACAACTCAAACTGTAACTGTAACTCCGGCTGTTCTTACAACTTATACTTGTACAATTACTTCTGTTGCAGGACCAATGTGTACTACATTTTTAACTTATACTGTTTCGGTTTATCCTCCTGCTTCAGTTTCATCAACATCACAAACTCAATGTGCTGGAACTCCTGCAACAATAACTGCAACACCAACTGTTGGTGGAGGTACTTATTCTTGGAGTCCAGGTGGAGCTATAACGCCTTCTATTACTGTTACTCCTGCCGCCACAACAACTTATACAGTTACATATACTGATTTAAATGGATGTACCGCTACAGGTACAGGTGTTGTTACTGTTACGCCTTTGCCGGTTGTTACAGTTAATTCTCCCAATATTTGTCCTGGACAAACTGCTAACTTAGTCGCTGGTGGTGCAACAACGTATACTTGGTCGCCAGGAGTTACTGTTACTGGTGTGAATACTGCCGATGCTACACCTGCTGCAACAACTTCGTATACTGTTACTGGTACAACTGCAGGTTGCTCTAATACAGCTGTAGCAACTGTTACGAATGGTGGAACAATTATAGTCAATGTAAATTCTCCAACTATTTGTGCTGGACAAACTGCAAATTTAACTTCAGGTGGTGGAACAACTTATACTTGGACTGCCGGAACAACTATCACGGGAGTAAATACAGCAGACGTAACACCAGCAACCACAACCTCTTATACTGTTACCGGAAATACTTCAGGTTGTACAGGAACAGCAGTTGCTTTAGTAACTGTAAATCCATTGCCTATTACAACAGTTAATTCACCTTCTATTTGTTTAGGAGCAACTGCAAATTTAACAGCAGGTGGTGCTACTTCTTATACTTGGTCGGCAGGAGCAACACCAACAGGTGTTAATACAGCTACTGGAAGTCCAGCAGTAACTACAACTTATACAGTAACTGGAACAAGTCTTACTTGTACATCAACAGCAATTGCGACAGTAACTGTAAACCCTATTCCGGTTACTACAGTTAATTCACCTTCTGTTTGTGCTGGTATTACTGCAAATTTAGTTGCTGGCGGAGCAACCACTTATACTTGGTCTCTAGGTGCAACTTCAACAGGAGTGAACACAGCTGATGCAACACCACTTGTTACAACAACATATACTGTTACTGGAAATTCATTAGGTTGTACTTCAACAGCAATTGCAACAGTTACTATTAGCCTAGCTCCACCATCTAATGCAGGAGCGGATGTTACAATATGTACTGGTAGTGCAGGAAATTTAGGATTCGGAGGAACAGCAGGTGATACTTATGTTTGGTCGCCAGGAACAGGATTGAGTAGCACAACTGTTTCTAATCCAACTGTAACTTTAACAAACGCAGGTCCTGCTTCAACAGTAACAAATTATACTGTAACTACAACTAATACAGCTTCAGGATGTACTTCTACAGATGTTGCTATTGTAACAGTAGACGCTGTACAAACAGCAAATGCAGGTTCGCCACAGTCAATGTGTTTTGGAGCAAGTGTTACACTTGGTGGTGCAGTTGGTGGTTCGGCTACAGGCGGAACATGGAGTGGAGGAACAGGAACTTTTTCTCCTAACGCAAATACTTTGAATGCTTCTTATACAGCAACTGCTGCAGATGCTGCTGCAGGATTTGTTACATTAACACTTACTTCAACAAGTACTACTAGTTCTTGTCCATTTGCATCGTCAAATGTTACACTTTCTTTTTATCCTTCACCAGTAATTGCTTTCTCTTCAACTCCTCCAGGTTGTCCTCCACTGTGTGTAAACTTTACAGATCTTTCAACTGTAGCAGGCGGTACTATTGTTTCTTGGTTGTGGGATTTTGGTGATCCAACTTCTTCTTCAAATACTAGTACATTACAAAATCCTTCGCACTGTTATAATAATAGTGGATTTTACGATGTAACTCTTTCTGCAACTTCTAACAATGGATGTACAACTACATTGATGATTTCTCAGTTTGTTCAAGTGTTCTATGTTCCTACAGCTTCATTTATTGCCACGCCTCCTTCATCTACAATATTTGATGGACTAATCACATTTACAGATCAAAGTTCAACTCCATTTGGAACAATAGTTAGTTGGGTTTGGGATTTTGGTGATGGAACAGCTAGTACTTCACAAAATAATGTTCATCAGTTTCCAGTGTCTAGTCCTGGAATATATAATGTTACTTTAACTGTTGTAAATAGTTTTGGTTGTACAGCTACTTATACTTTACCTGTAGAGATTGGACCAGAATTTACTTTCTATATTCCAAATTGTGTTACACCGAATGAAGATGGTGTGAACGATTATTTCTTTGGTGATGGAATTGGAATTGTAGATTACGATATTTGGATTTTTGATCGTTGGGGAAATGAAATTTTCCATGGAACTTATTTGTATGATAAATGGGATGGAAGAGCGAATGGAGGAAAAGATGTAGCACAGCAAGATGTATATGTTTGGAAAGTTCGACTAACAGATGTGTTTGAGAGAAATCACGCTTATATTGGAACTGTTACTATAGTTAAGTAGCAGCATTAAATAATAAAAACTACTATTACTAATTAAAATCCTTCTTCAGAAATGTTGAGGGATTTTTTTTAGATATAAATGTTTTGCGCTACTTCGTTAACAGTACCGAAAAAAAATGTATCTTTGCGAGAATTTTAACTATAGAAATTAAAATTCAAACCCCGTTCATATGCCATTAGATTCAAGCAAATTTGTAGGTGAAGGCTTAACTTACGATGATGTACTTTTAGTACCTGCTTATTCAGAAGTTCTTCCTCGTGAAGTAATTACAGCTTCACATTTCACTAAAAAAATTATCCTGAATACCCCAATTGTCTCCGCTGCAATGGATACTGTTACAGAGTATCAATTAGCTATTGCCATTGCGCAAGAAGGTGGTATTGGTGTATTGCATAAAAATATGAGTATTCAAGATCAAGCCGATCAAGTGCGCAAAGTAAAGCGTTCGGAAAGCGGTATGATTTTGGACCCAGTTACTTTATTGGAAACAGCTACTGTGAAAGATGCTTTGAGCTTAATGAAAGAAAATAAAATTGGCGGAATTCCTGTGGTAAACGATAAAAGAGATTTAATTGGAATTGTTACTAACCGAGATTTACGTTTCGAAAAAAATCTTAAACGTCCTGTTAAAGAAGTCATGACGAGCAAGGATATGATTGTTGCGAAAGTAGGAACAGATTTAAAAAAGGCGGAACAAATTCTTCAACATCATAAAATAGAAAAACTTCCTGTAGTTGATAAAAACGGTAAACTAGTTGGATTAATTACTTATCGTGATATTATAAAAGTAAAAGTACATCCAAACGCTAATAAAGATAGTTTAGGTAGACTACGTGTTGCCGCTGCTATTGGTGTTACTTCAGATGTTATCGATAGAGTAGACGCATTAATGAAATCTGGCGTTGATGCTGTTGTTTTAGATACTGCACACGGACATTCAAAAGGTGTAATTGATACGTTGAAAAAAATAAAGAAAGCATTTCCTAGTTTACAAGTTGTAGTAGGAAATGTTGGAACTCCAGAAGGTGCTTTAGCATTAGCGGCTGCAGGTGCTGATGCTGTTAAAGTTGGAATTGGTCCAGGCTCCATTTGCACTACTAGAATTATTGCTGGTGTTGGTGTTCCTCAGTTTACAGCTGTGATGGAAGTTGCAAAAGCATTAAAAGGAAAAGGTGTTCCAATTATTGCTGATGGTGGAATTCGTTTTACTGGAGATATTGTTAAAGCCTTGGCTGCAGGTGCTAGTTCTGTAATGATGGGTTCTATGTTTGCTGGAGTAGAAGAATCGCCAGGAGAAACAATTATTTTTGAAGGAAGAAAATTTAAATCGTATCGTGGAATGGGTTCTATTGAAGCTATGCAAATGGGCTCAAAAGACCGCTACTTCCAAGATGCAGAAGATGATATTAAAAAATTAGTTCCAGAAGGAATTTCTGGTAGAGTTCCAATAAAAGGAAGTTTGGCAGAAGTTGTTTATCAATTCATTGGTGGATTACGAGCTGGAATGGGTTATTGTGGTGCAAAAAATATTCAGGAATTACAAAAAGCAAAATTTATTCGAATCACTAATTCAGGTATTCGTGAAAGTCATCCTCATGGTATTTCAATTACTAGAGAAGCACCGAATTACAGTAGGTAATTTCGCTACTAAAGTTTTTTACCACTAAGGCACTAAGAACACAAAGAAAAAGGAACCACAAGGGTTCCTTTTTTTGTATAATAAAATTTATATTTTCTTCTTAAAATAAACCTACGTGGCCTTAGTGCCTTAGTGGTAAAACTTAGAAGGACATTATAGGATTACTATACAACTTCGCATTTTTCAAAATTTCTCTCTCTACATCATCCATATTTGTTTTTGCTTTTTTCTCTTTTGAAAATTTAACCGACAAAGTAATTTCATGAGCTTTAACATTGTTTTTAGCATCATTCAAACCGGAAGAAATCATATCATAACTATAACCAAATGTAAAATTAGAATGTTCAAAGCCAACTACAATAGCAGTTGCATCATGTGCTCTGTACCAACCACCAATTACAAATACCAAATTGTCATTAAAATGATAGTTTGCATATAATCCCGCTGCTGGTTCAAGGTTTCCATTTTGATTGTTTACTCTAACTGCCGGACTAAGATCTGTTTTACCATTTCCGAAAACTTTCATTCCTGCTTGATAAGAGAATCGCATTGGTAATTTTGCTTCGAGGTCTGTTAAACTTTGATTGGGTTGATTCAAATGAAATCCTGCTATTCCCATATAAGCATTGATTTTCGATTCCTTTCTGTTTGGATTAAAAAACCAAAGGAATCCAAATCCTAAATCAGTATTCGAAACGGAACTATTTATGTTTGTCTCGTTTGTTGGATTGTTTGCATTAAAGTTTCCTTGTAAATACTGGCTGTCAAAAGTTTGATTAGTAACATCAATTGATGTTTGTGCATAACCACCAATCAGCGATAAGCATAGATTATTGTTAGGTGAAATTTCTTTACTGTAATCAATTGCTAAAGCAAAATCATCTGTACTAAATGCACCCGCTTTGTCATTCATTCCAGTTACACCAATATCCACTTTTCCTTTTTCATCTTTTAAAATGATTGGATACATAGCCGTGAAAGAATAGGTTTTATAACCTTTTTCAATAAACGACCATTGACTGCGATAATTCAAACCGAATTTTATATCTCTGTTTGCAGCCATTATTGCTGGGTTTATCCTCAAAGGATTTGCATAAGATTGAGTAAATCGCGCATCCTGTGCAACTGATTCATTATTCAGAAATCCAAATAATAACGAGACAAGTAGTATTAAATATATTTTTTTCATGTTCAGTATTTATTTTTCCAATTTTTCAATTTTTAATTTTTACCTAATAAGGTTTATCATTCCTTTTTGGTCTACAGGATTTCCATTTGAAAGTGCTCCTCGTATTTGATAAACATAAGCACCCACAGGTAATTTATCTCCAGTAGATTGCCTTGTTCCATCCCAGCCAGTCATAATATCTTTAGTGAAAAATATTCTTTCGCCCCAGCGATTAAATACTGAAAATTCAAAATCTGTGATAGCTTCACCTCTCACATAAAAAATATCACTGCTGCCATTTCCGTCTGGACTAAAAGCCGTTGGGACCCAAAATGTAGGTTCATTAACAGTAATTTTTACTACATCGCTCTTTTTACAGCCATTCAAATCAGTAACCGTTACAGTGTAAATTGTTGTCACATCCGGACTAGCCATAGGATTGTAAATTCCAGCATTATCTAATGTAGCTGAAGGCGTCCAAGCATATAAAATTCCACCTGTAGCATTTAATTGAACAGGAGCACCAACGGTTGTGGTATCATCTAATCCTGCTGAAACATTTGGTGCACTGTTGACTGTAATAGTTACTTCATCCATTAAGCTTGAACATCCATTTGCAGAAACAGTTAAAGTATATGTTGTAGTAGCACTCGGAGTACTCATTGGATTAGAAAGTGTAGAATCATTTAAATCTGTTCCAGGACTCCATGAATATGCTTGTCCTAGCATTATTCCAGTTCCAAGTTGAGCACTGTCATTACTGCAAATATCTTCATCACTTCCAGCATTTGCAACAAGTGCAGGTAACATCGTTATCATTACTGTATCTTTATTTGAACAGCCAGTTGTTGTATTAATAATTGTTAGGATATAGTTTGTAGTAGCTGAAACAGGACTAGCTACTGGATTTGAGATAGAGCTGTTACTTAAAGAAGATGATGGACTCCAACTATAAGTTAATCCCGAAATGGTCGTATCTCCAATAGCTACAGAGGTATTAAAACAAATAGTAGAATCCATTCCAGCATTCGCCATAGGCAATGTATTAATATTAATTGTTTGAGTATTGGTTGTTATACAGCCATATTGATTGGTCACAGTAAATGTTACCGTTTTTGTTCCTCCACTTGAATAGACAATTCCTGTAGGACTTGATATTGCAGAAATGTTAGGTGTTGCTCCACCAAAATCCCAGGAATATGTAATTCCTACGCCTGAACTTCCGGCATTACTAAAATCAACTGCAGTGCCTGGACAAACTGGTGCTGTAGATGAAAAATTAGCAACAGGAGATGGGTTAATTGTTATAATATTTGTTGTTGTATCAGAACCTAAGGCAGTAGTAGCAATATGAGTAACTACTTTTGCTCCTGCTATAGAATATAAAATTCCTGAAGGATTATAAAGAGTGGATGTTGCAGGAACAGCCCCAACACCAAAATCCCAGGTATGACTTACTCCTGGAGTTCCGTACATTGTGCTGTAAAAATTCTGAAACGGACCAACACAGCCCGGAGTAGATGATGTGAATGAACCATCTGGAACAGCTGGAGGTAAAGGAACAGTGTATTGTAAAATTGTTCCATTCAAACCTACTGCATAACCAAGGTTTTCGTCATAAAAATCTACTTTTGTTAAACGGGAAGAACCTGGTAAAAAACTCGTCCAGCTATTACCCCCATCTGTAGTTCTAAGAATATTTCCAGTATTTGATGGAACGTCACCGCCAACAATAAAACCATTGCTAGCATCATAAAATTCCAATCCTGTTAAATTGTCGGGCGTACCACTAGTTACAGCAGACCAAGATGTTCCAGAAGTGGTAGTTTGTCTGATTACTCCTCCATCACCACATACAATTGCATTTGAAGAAGTAGTAAATTGGACAATTCCTAAATTGGTTGCAACACCGCTTGCTAAAGGCGTCCAAGCAGAACCTGAACTGGTTGTTTTTAATAAAGTTCCGGTAGCTCCGGAAGCATATCCAACTGAAGAAGATGTAAAATAAACGGAAGTAATTTGAGCCGTGGTTCCTGTTGTACAAGGTGTCCAACTTGCTCCGCCATCAATTGTTTTTAAAATTAATCCCCCAGATCCGCTAATAAATCCATTGCTCGAATCGAAAAAGTAGACAAACCGTAAATTGGCTGTAGTTGCAACTGTCATTGGCGCCCAGCTAGTTCCACCATTTGTTGTTTTTAAAGCAGTTCCATTATCTCCCACAACAAATCCTGTCAGGATATCAATAAAAAGAATAGAATGTAAATTTTGACCTGTACCACTGGATAAAGGATTCCACGTAGAGCCAGCATTGGTCGTTTTTCTAATTGTCCCAGTAGCCCCACAAACAAAGCATAAAGCAGAACTCGGAGTAGAAACGCCCAATAATGTTGTAGTTGTTCCACTTACTAGTGGAGCCCATGTTCCTTGTGAATAGCCAATTATAGAGGCAAAACAGAATAAGAGAGGGAGAGTAAATCTTTTTGTCATAAGTAGTTGTATTATCGATTTCAAATATAGTATTTGCAAACTAATAAGTCAAATCTTTTGAGTTTAGGAACTCAATTTGTTAATAAATGTAATCTATATTAGTCTTTTAAATATTCTTCCGGAGCTACTCCCTTCTCCTTGCCTACGGAGAAGATTTAGGGATGAGGTTTGGAGGAAAATTCTTAACAAATTTTAACAGCCCAATTACTAAATTTTAGACCTTCTTTTTTTTTGATACATCGCATAAATAACTACATTTGTTAACCTAAATAAAAAAAATCATTAAACTATGAATATGAGTGTTTTTTCGAAGTTATTAATCTTGCCATTGGCACTATTAACCCTTAATTCTGTTACTGCACAGACTAAAAAGTCGGCACCCAATCCTCCTGTTACAACTCAAGCTGTAAAAACTGATCCTGTTCTTATTACAATTGGGACTACGAAAGTTACAGTTAGTGAATTTGAAAATGTATTTCACAAAAACAATACAAAAGATGGAGCAAGTGACACCAAATCATTAAACGATTATGTTGATTTATTTGTAAACTTTAAATTGAAGGTTAAAGAAGCCGAAGAACTTGGTTTGGATACTGCAAAATCATTTAAAGAAGAATTAGCAGGATATCGCAAACAATTGGCTCAGCCTTATTTGACTGATAAAGATGTGAATGAAATGTTATTGAAAGAAACTTATGAGCGTATGCAAGAAGATGTTCATGCATCTCACATTTTAGTGAAAGTAGCTGAGACTGCTTTACCTAAAGATACTTTAGAAGCATACAATAAAATAATGAAAATTCGTACTCGTATTTTAAAGGGCGAAGATTTTAATAAAGTAGCGGCAGAAAAAAGTATTTCTGATGATCCTTCTGCAAAAGATAATGGAGGAGATTTAGGATTTTTTACTTCTTTACAAATGGTTTATACATTTGAAACAGCTGCATATAACACCAAAGTAGGAGAAATTTCTATGCCTATTCGTACTCGTTACGGGTACCACATTATCAAGGTAACTGAAAGAAGAAAAGCACAAGGAGAAGTGATGGCTTCACATATTATGGTGAAAACAACTCCAACTATGACTAAGGAAGATTCTTTAAATGCTTATACTAAAATTACTGAAATTTATAATAAACTAAAAGCTGGTTCTAAGTTCGAAGACTTGGCTGCTGAGTTTTCTGATGATAAATCAACTGCAAAAAAAGGCGGTGAATTACCCTGGTTTGGAACAGGAAAAATGCCATTGGAATTTGAAAAAGTTGCTTTTGGTATGAATAATAAAGGCGAATACAGTATGCCAATGAGAACAAAATACGGATGGCATATTGTAAAGTTAATTGACAAAAGAGGATTGGCTTCTTTCGAAGATATGAAAAATGAATTGAAAGCAAAGGTTACAAAAGACTCTCGTTCACAAGCTGGTCGTGCATCCTTAATTGCTAAAGTTAAAGCAGAATACAAATTCAAAGAAAATCCTAAAATGGTGGATGAGTTTGTGAAAGTAATGGATACATTATTGTTTGAAGGTCGTTGGGATGTTGCTAAAGCAGCAGCTTTGAAAAAACCAATGTTTAATTTTAATGATAAAGTTTATACACAAGCTGATTTTGCAAGTTATATCGCTTCTCACCAAAGTAAACGCCCTAAAACAGATGTGATAATTGTTTTAAATCAATTTTATAAACAGTTTGTTGAAGAGTCAGCCGTAGCATATGAAGAGGCTCGCTTGGATCAAAAATATCCTGAATTTAAAGCTTTGATGCAAGAATACCGCGATGGAATTTTATTGTTTGAATTAACTGACCAAAAAGTTTGGAGCAAAGCAGTAAAAGATTCTGTTGGTTCAAAAGCTTTTTACGAAAAAAATAAAACCAATTATATGTGGGATGAACGTGCTGAAGCTTCAGTTTACAGCTGTGGATCAGATAAAGTTGCTGCACAAGTAAGAGGCTTGATGAAAAAGAAAAAAACAGAGAAAGATATTTTAGCAGTTGTAAACAAAGATTCGCAATTGAATTTACAAGTTGAAACTCGTGTTTTCAATAAAGGTGAAAACGAATTTGTAGATAAAAACTGGAATCCAGGAACATCTGCTGATTTCAAATCTGAAAAAGATAAAAAGACTGTAGTTGTTGTTACAACAAAATTGTTAAAACCAGAGCCTAAATCCTATATTGATTCGAAAGGAATGGTTACAGCAGATTATCAAAATTATTTGGAGAAAGAATGGATTGCTTCATTAAAAGCAAAGTATCCTGTTACTGTTGATAAAGCAGTTCTTGCAACCATAAAATAATTTTAAACAACTCATTAAAAAAGTTTATGGTGAATACGCCATAAACTTTTTTGTTTCACGCACTTCGCACTTCGACTCCGCTCAGTGTGACGGCTAAAATGTCACTTCGAGCGGAGTCGAAGGGTGGCACGGAATAGCAGTAAAAAAAGGGTTAACCGTCACCCTGAGCGGAGTCGAAGGGTATGACGTTGGGAACGAAAAACTACGTAATAACGAAAATATTAATTAAGACCAATAATTTGTCAACACGATTCATATACCTTTTAATCCTCCTCCTTTTCTATTCCTGCGCTCCACAGGAATCAAAAGACAACGACCGCATTGCAGTTGCTCGGGCTAATAACGAGTATTTGTATTTAGATGAAGTAAAAGAGATAGTTCCAACTGGAACTCCTGCAAAGGATAGCTTGGAATTGATTACTAAATATATTGATAACTGGATTCGTGAATCTTTGGTGACTCAAAAGGCAGAAAGCAATTTAGGAGACGAACAAAAAAATGTGGAAAAGCAATTACGCAATTACCGTAATTCACTTATTACTTATACCTACGAAAAAGAATTGGTAAAGCAAAAACTGGATACGGTAGTTTCCGATACCGAAATAGAAGAGTATTACAATAATAATCAGGCGGATTTTGAGTTAAAGGATAACATTATTAAGGTGGTTTATGTAAAAGTGGATAAAAAAGCACCTGGAATTGAGAAGCTAAAAAGAATGTATAAGTCAGATGATATGGGAGAAAGAGAACTTTTAGCAAGCTATTGCCATCAATTTGCCAGTAACTTTTACCTCGATGATTCGTCATGGTTATTGTTTGACGACTTGTTAAAAGAAATTCCTATTCAAACCTATAATAAAGAGTTATTTTTGCAGAACAATCGCTTTGTGGAAGTAAGCGACTCGTTACATCATTATTTTGTAAATATTAAAGGTTTTAAAATTAGAAATAGTTTGTCGCCTTTAGGATTTGAAAAAGAGAATATTAAAAACATCATTTTAAATAAACGAAAGCTTCAGTTAATTAATAAAATGATTGAAGATGTTTATAACGATGCAGCCAACAATAATAAAATAGAAATATACTCGAATGATAAACTCAAAAAATAAATTACTCCTTGCCGGACTTTGCATATTGTTTATGCTAGGGGTAAATGCACAGGAAAATGTTGTCGACAAAATTGTTGTGCGTAATAATGGTGAGAAAATAATCGACCGGATAGTCGCTGTTGTTGGAAACAATTATATTTTACAATCTGATTTGGAAACGCAATATCAGCAAATGTTAACAGCACAAGAACCTGTTAATGAAAACACACGTTGTAAGCTGATGGAAGAGTTGTTATACCAAAAACTTTTGTTGGCTCAAGCTCAAAAAGATAGTTTGGATGTAAGCGAAGGACAAATTGAACAAGAGTTGGATAGAAGAATGAAATATTATTTACAACAGTTTGGTTCAGAAGAAAAATTTGTTGCATTTTATGGTAAATCTGTAGATGATTATAAATTAGAATTGAAAGATGATGTTCGTGACTTATTGCTAGAACAACAAATGCAAGGTAAAATTACAGATGGTATTAGTGTTACTCCAAGTGAAGTAAAAGAATATTTCAATGCAATTTCAGTTGATTCATTACCTTTTATTAATTCTGAATTAGAAGTTGGTCAGATAATGAAAAAGCCAGTGATTTCTCCAGAAGCAAAAAAAGAAGCAAAATCAAAAATTGAAGGATTACGTTTGAGAATTGAAAAAGGAGAAGCAACATTTGCAGCAATGGCAGGTTTGTATTCAATGGATCCAGGCTCTGCAAGCAAAGGTGGAGTGTATGAAGGAATTCAACGCGGACAGTTTGTTCCGGAGTGGGATGCTTGGGCATTCAAATTAAAAAAAGGAGAAATATCAGAAGTATTTGAAACTGTTTACGGATTTTTTATTATTCAATTAATCGAACGAAGAGGAGAAGAGGTGGATGCAAGAAGTTTATTAATTTCTCCAGTGGTAGATGCATCTGATATGTATAAAGCAAAACTTTCATTAGATACAATTTACCAAAGACTATTGGCTGATACAGCAACATTTTCTGATATAGCTGCTAGATATTCTGATGATGATGATAGTAAAAATAGCGGTGGATTAACTGTTAATCCATATACAGGTTCTACTCGTTTTCAAATGGATGAACTAGGGCAATATGATCAAACCATTGTATTTGCAGTTGATAATTTAAAAGTAGGAGAATTTACAAAGCCAATGCCAGCAACTACAAATGATGGTAAACAAGCTTATCGAATTCTATATTTAAAAACCAGAACACTGCCGCACAAAGCAAATTTGGTGGATGATTATCAAAGTATTCAAAATGCTGCTATGTCGAAAAAACAACAAGAAGCAATTCAAAATTGGATAAAGAAAAAATCGGTTGATACCTATGTTCATCTTGCCGATGATTTTAAAAATTGTACTTTTAATAATAAATGGATTAATTAGTGATTAGTTAATTGTGAATAGTTAATAGGGGAAATAAGGCGGTATTTTGTTTTATAAAAACATATAAGCTAATTGTCACCCGAAGCATTCTGCGTTGAAGCAGACATTATCGAAGGTCGTAAAATTTGTAATTCGTATATTTCGTAAAAAATTAGTAATTCGTTGGTGTTAAAATTCTTAGAGTATGTATAAATCAGACGTAGAAGCCGTAGATGCATTTGTTGCAAAATACAAAGAACTAAATGCCGAAATAAGTAAAATCATTATTGGGCAGGATGAAGTAGTGAAAGATGTATTGATTTCCATTTTTAGCAAAGGACATTGTTTACTAATTGGTGTTCCGGGATTAGCGAAAACACTTTTGGTAAATACCATTGCTGATGTATTGGGATTATCTTACAATCGTATTCAGTTTACACCTGACTTAATGCCTTCCGATATTATTGGTTCTGAAATTTTAGGTGACGACCGTAATTTTAAATTCATCAAAGGACCTTTGTTTGCAAACATTGTTTTAGCCGATGAGATTAACCGTACTCCACCAAAAACACAAGCAGCTTTGTTAGAAGCAATGCAGGAAAGAAGTATCACAACAGGAGGGAAACGTTACGAATTAGGAAATCCCTTTTTTGTATTAGCAACACAAAATCCAATTGAGCAAGAAGGAACTTACCCATTGCCTGAAGCACAGTTAGACCGTTTTATGTTTAATGTTTGGTTAGATTATCCAAAATTGGAAGACGAATATCAAGTTGTAAAAAGCACCACTTCCGATTCAAAAGTAGAATTAAAAAAAGTAATGGCTGCTGAGGAAATTCTTTATTTCCAAGATTTGGTGAGAAGAATTCCTGTTGCAGATAATGTTTTAGAATACGCAGTAAAACTTGCAACCAAAACTCGTCCGAATACCGAACACGCTGCTGAAGTAGCAAACAAATATTTATCCTGGGGAGCAGGTCCACGTGCTTCACAATATTTAGTGATAGGTGCAAAATGCCATTCATTAATAAAAGGAAAATATTCTCCGGATATAGAAGATGTAAAAGCAGTAGCCGCAGCAATATTACGTCATCGTATTGTAAGAAATTATAAAGCAGAAGCAGAAGGAGTAAGTGTAGATAAAATTATTCAAGAGTTGATGAAGTAGTTTCTCGACTCGCTCGAAATGACAAGTAATAAACGTCTCATACGATTGTGTGAGGCGTTTTTTTTGGTTATATTTGGGGTACTTATAAAGACATTTACTTTGATAATACCAGCCTTTTGAAAACGACTGAATCAACTAAATTTAATACTTGTTTCAATATCGGCTGTCCGACTAATTTTATTTCTGTATTTTTACTCATAATGTTTTTTTATGTTGTCGTAAACACAAATATACATTATTCAAAAAAGGGTAACGTTTGTTACCCTTTTAGTTAAAAAATTAGCCGGTTAGTAGTGATAAATAATATAGTATTAATCTTTATCATCCACATGCAAAATATGCATAATACGATGAACGAAAGGAGCAAAAAATACTGCACTGATGCTCAAAAAAGCAACCCCACTATAAAGCGCATAAAAGGAATTGAAAATTTTTGCTGATGAACTTTGCATTTCTGCTACAGGACCCATTCCTGTTAATATCATGCTGGCCATATGAAAACTGTTCAACCAGCTAAGGTTTGCAATATAATGATAGCCCAGTATCCCCATTCCAACAGATAAAACTATTAAGAAGAAAGCAACTAAGGAATATCTTAGAATTCGATATATGAATTTCGAAAAGGGAACTACTTTTTGCTTTCTGTGTTCGAGTTTCATATTACTGCTTCACAATTTTATAGTTAGTAGCATCTTTAGTGCTAACTACATTTAAAATATAAATATTTCCACCCACATAAAAATCTTTTGATTCAGAAACCGTTAGTTCAAAACGTTCTGCGTTATGAATAATTTTAGTTATGGCTACTGACTGAGCAAAAGTATTATCAGAGCAGATAAAGCTAATGCAGGCAATAGATAATAGGCTGAGTTTCCGCATAATTTTTGTTTTAATAAACATCCAAATTATAGACCAAATTTGGGTTCATCTAATGTAGTAAATAATGGTTACAAACAAAAAAACGTCTCACATTTAATGAGACGTTTTAATAATTTTTATCTGCGAAAATCTGCGAGATCTGCGAGCAAAAACCCGATTAGCCTGCAACCTTTTAATCTGCCTGCAAGAAAGGATATCTATAATCAGTAGGCGGCACAAATGTTTCTTTAATAGTACGAGGAGAAACCCAACGCAATAAATTCACCATCGCTCCGGCTTTATCATTTGTTCCAGAACCTCTAGCTCCGCCAAATGGTTGTTGTCCCACTACAGCGCCTGTACATTTATCATTGATGTAAAAATTACCTGCTGCATTTCTCAAAGCTTTTGCTGCATGTTCAATTGCGTATCTGTCTTGTGCAATAATTGCTCCTGTTAATGCATAAATAGAAGTAGAGTCAACGGTTTCTAAAATCTCATCAAACTTTTCTGCATCGTAAACATGTAATGTCAATACCGGTCCGAATAACTCTTCACACATCGTTACATATTTTGGATCTTTCGCTACAATAATTGTTGGCTCAATAAACCAGCCTTTTGATTTATCATAATTTCCACCAGCAATAATTTCTACGTTTTTATCTGCCTTAGCAGCATCAATGTATTTTGCTAATTTGTCAAATGATTTCTCATCGATAACTGCATTGATGAAATTTGTAAAATCTTCTGTTGGACCCATCTTGAAAGATTTCAAGTCTGCTTGAATATAACCTTTCACTTCATCCCAAAGGTTTGAAGGAACGTAAGCTCTTGAGCAAGCCGAACATTTTTGTCCTTGATACTCAAATGCACCACGACTGATAGAAGTAGCTAACACTTTTGCGTCTGCAGATTTGTGTGCAAGAATAAAATCTTTTCCACCAGTTTCTCCAACAATGCGAGGATAAGTTTTGTATTTATGAATATTATTTCCAATTGTTTTCCAGATGTTTTGAAAAACTTCAGTAGAACCAGTAAAGTGAATTCCAGCAAAATCAGGATGAGAGAAAATGATATCAGCAGCATCCGGACCGCTAGGATAAATTAAATTGATAACGCCATCAGGAACTCCAGCTTTCATGAAAATTTCCATCAATACATTTGCTGCGTAAACTTGGGTGTTGGAAGGTTTCCAAACAACTACGTTACCCATCATTGCACATGAAGAAGGAAGGTTTCCAGCAATTGCAGTAAAGTTAAATGGAGTTAGTGCATATAAAAATCCTTCTAATGGTCGTTGTTCAACTCTGTTCCAAACACCAAATCCAGTTCCTGCAACAGGCGGTTGTTGTTTGTAAATTTCGGTCATGTATAAAACATTGAATCGAAGGAAATCAATAATCTCACAAGCTGAATCAATCTCTGCCTGAAAAGCATTTTTTGATTGTCCAAGCATGGTAGCAGCGTTTAATTTTGCACGGTAAGGACCAGCAATTAACTCAGCAGCTTTCAAGAAAATACTTGCACGGTGTTCCCAAGCCAATGCTTCCCATTTTGGTTTTGCAGCCAATGCAGCATTGATAGCTTGTGTAACATGTTCTTTATTGCTTTTATGAAAATGTCCTAGGGTATGTTTGTGATCATGAGGCGGAGCAAGTCTTACTTTATCAGTTCCACGCACTTCTTTTCCTCCGATATACATAGGAATATCTATTTCTTTCGAACGCAATTCTTTTAACATTGCTTGAAGTTCTTTTCTTTCAGGACTTCCAGAAGCGTAACTTTTGATTGGTTCGTTCACCGGAGCGGGAACAGTGTAAATTCCTTTTGGCATAATATTGAAAATTGAAAATTGAAAAATTAAAGATTGAAAAATTGTGTTGCAAATATACGGAAAAAGAGGGAGTTTTTAAGATGATTTTATAGGAGAGTTATGTCATCCCGTGCTGTCACCCTGAGCCGTCACACTGAGCGCAGTAGAAGTGCGAATGGTCAGAATAACGTTTAAGAAAGAAGATTTACTTAGCCAATTCGTTTCTGTACAAAATGTTCCACCTTCTCAAATAGTAACAATGGAGTAGAAGTACGCCAACCTAAATCATTTAGTTGTCCACCCGAAACAATATAATAATCAATATTTGCTCTTTGGAATTCTTCCATTACATGTTTTCTGAAATTTAGAAATGCAATCCATCCATCTTCAACTTCATCGAACCATTCTTCGTAATAGCAATCATCGGATGCATGGAAGTTTAATACATTTTCTCCAATTAAAATAAATTTATTGATTCCATAAAGCATTATAGGTTCAATAATATCGCGTTTCAAAAGCATAATATCATTGTTGATGGCATCGTTCCATTCGCCTAGCATTTCTATGATTGCAAATTTTGTATCGTAATCAACACAAAGTATTTTTATGTAAAGAGTAGGGGATTCAATATCATCCCATTGTGGATGAATTAAATAATTATAAATAGCATTAGTGTATTCAAATTCACTGTATTCTCTCTCATAAAAAGGAGAACGCTCATCTTCTGATGCAATGTATATATGTCGCCAGTTATAAAATGGTTCTAAGTCCTGCATTTACGGATAACGAATTAAAACGAATTTACGAATCTGTGTTTGCTGAAAATTATTTTCTTGCACGTCATTGCTACCTGTCCCGCCCCCGATGCGCGGGTCGTGACTCGCAATGAGCGGTTCTAATATTGTCTACTTTTTTATTTTTTTATTTGTGTATTGTCTACTGCCAACTGTCTACTTCTTAAAATTGTCTACCGCCTTCCTAACACTACCATACTTCAACAACAACTCATTTGCTTTTTTGTAAGAAACATTTAATTCGGTTGCTACCATTTTTGTTCCTCGGTCAACAAGCTTATTGTTACTCAATTGCATGTCAACCATTCTATTTCCTTTTACTTTTCCGAGTTTAATCATCACGGAAGTTGAAATCATATTCAATGTAAGCTTTTGTGCAGTTCCTGATTTCATACGTGTGCTTCCTGTCACAAATTCTGGACCTACAACTATTTCAATTTTATGTTTGGCAACTTTGGCAACATTGCTTCCTTTGTTACAAACGATACAAGCGGTAAGAATGTTGTTTTTGTTACAAGTTTCTAAAGCGCCAATTACATAAGGTGTAGAGCCTGATGCTGCAATTCCAATTACTACATCTTTTTTATTGATTTTATATTCTTGTAAATCTTTCCAGCCTTGCTCGGCATCATCTTCTGCAAATTCTACTGCTTTACGAATTGCCTTATCTCCTCCTGCAATTATTCCAATTACCATTCCTTGCGGAACTCCATAAGTTGGTGGACATTCGCTTGCATCTACAATTCCCAATCTTCCACTTGTTCCAGCGCCCATATAAAATAATCTTCCGCCACTTTTCATTTGCTTTACAATTGCATTCACCAATTTTTCAATTTTCGGAATTTCTTTTTGTATTGAAAGCGGAACAGATTTATCTTCTTTGTTAATATTGATTAACAATTCACGCACACTCATTTTTTCGAGTGAATTGTATTTTGAATCTGCTTCGGTTGTTTTTTTCATTGAGTGATTGCAATTTTATTTTTTTACAAATCTATTTACTTCTGCAATTCCATCTTTGTTTTTCAGATAGATGAAATAAACTCCTGGAGTAAGTTCAGAAATATTAATTGTCGTATTTGTTATTTGATTCACATCTTTCGAAATAAACAATTCCCCTAATATATTGTATACTGAAAGAATGGTGCTTTCAAAATTGTTCCAGCTCACAGAAATTTGATTGTCTGCAGGATTTGGTGAGATTAGTATTTCACTTGTATTTTGTTCATTTTCAGTAATTCCAATAGTAAAAGGGTTTTCGCATTCACTCGGTGGTATTACAGTATAAATTTCCAGACTATCACTGAAACAGGCAAATCCAATTAAACAATATTCAACAATAGCAAAAGTATCACAAACCCTTCCAGTTGGAAATAAATATGTCATAGAGCCAATGTGTTCAACAATAGTTCCTGTAATTGCAACAGGTGAGTTTGCAGAGTCGCTAACAAATAAAACACGATGAGGATTTGAACTAATTATCATTGAAGAAATGCTATCTACTTTTACTATAGAATTAGTGCAATCAGCAGCGTTACTATCTACTCCTAAATTCCATGTATCGCCGGGTAAAGCTCCAAAATTATATAGTACGGCAAAGGAAGTATCTACAAGATAAAACACTGTGTCACCATTACTGTAGGTATAGTTTTCGTAAATTTGAGTAGAAATTAATCCTATAGGTGAACTTGCTGTATAATTAGATTGTGTAGTTTTTAAAACTTGACATGTTTTTCCGCACAAAATACTGTCTCGAACATATTCAATTTTGTTATTCCTTTTCATCCATCCACAATCCCATTGATAAAACCAAGTCGCTCCAGATTGAATCCATGGAGTAGTTTGAGAAAAACTATTCAATGTAAAAGATGCTAAAAAAAGAAATAATATATATTTTTTCATCTTAAAAAAATAAAGGGCTCCGAGTTTTCGGTGCCCTTCAATATTTTAATAAATTCTTGGAAATTTATTCGGATTGCTTTCGTGCATCAATTCATAAACAGCATCAAACACATCATCAGCACTTGGTTTGGAAAAATAATCTCCGTCAGAACCATAAGCTGGACGATGATCTTTAGCTGAAAGGGTTTTTGGCTCTGAATCTAGATATTGATAAGCACCTTGCTCTTCCAAAACTTTTTGTAAGATGTAAGCACTCGCTCCGCCTGGAACATCTTCATCCAAAACAACTAAACGATTTGTTTTCTTAACTGATTCTAAAATCGAATGATTTAAATCAAATGGAAGCAAAGTTTGTACATCAATCAAATCAACAGAAATATCTGCTTCAGCTAATTGTTTGATTGCTTCCATTGCAATTCTGCAACAAGAACCATAAGTTACTAATGTTATATCTGAACCTTCATTGATGATTTCTACAACTCCTAATGGAATTTTATATTCTCCTAAGTTTGTAGGTAATTGTTCCTTTAAACGATATCCATTTAATGGTTCAATTACCAATGCTGGTTCATCAGCCGATAATAAAGTATTATAGAATCCTGCTGCCTGTTGCATATTGCGAGGAACACAAACATGAATACCGCGAATAGAATTGATAATCATTCCCATCGGTGAACCACTATGCCAGATGCCTTCCAAACGATGTCCGCGTGTACGAATAATCACTGGTGCTTTTTGAGCGCCTTTTGTACGGTATTGAATTGTTGCTAAGTCATCGCTCATAATTTGCAATGCATACAATAAATAATCTAAGTACTGAATTTCTGCAATTGGACGTAAACCACGCATTGCCAAACCAATTGCTTGACCCATAATTGTTGCTTCACGAATTCCTGTATCAAACACTCTAATCTCTCCGTATTTTTCTTGCAAACCTTCTAACCCTTGATTTACTCCTCCGATTTTTCCTGCATCTTCTCCAAAAATCATTACTTCAGGATATTTAGAAAGAATAGCATTGAAATTTTCTCTCAACAATTCTCTTCCATCTACCATTTTTGCTTCACCAGCAAATTCTGCTTTCACAGATTTTACTTTCAGTGAACTGAACTCCGATTCACTATGTAAATAGGAACTATAGCGGTCGAAATTGGCTAATTTAGATTCTGAAATCCAATCAACTAATTGTTTTTTTGCAGCAAGATTTTCGCTACGAGTTAAACGTAAAATGCTTTTTGCTGCAACAATAATATCTTTGCGATTCGGTTCTAGAATAGAGTAGAGGTCGTTTTTTATTTTAGTAATAAATGCAGCGTTGCTTGATTGTGCAGCAGCAGCATCCATCAATAAACTTACTTCTTTTAATTCTACTTTGATTGGACTTAAATATGCATTCCATGCAGCAGTTTTTGCTTCACGCACAGTCTTTTTTGCGTTCTCTTCAATTTCTACTAGTTCATTTTCATTAGCAAGTTTATTAGCTAAAATCCACTCGCGTAATTTTTTAATACCATCAAAATCGGTTTCCCATTGCAAACGCTCTTTTGATTTGTAACGTTCGTGAGAACCTGATGTGCTGTGGCCTTGCGGTTGAGTTACTTCTTCAACGTGAACTAAAACGGGAACGTGTTGTTCTCTACAAACTTTGCTTGCTTTCTCGTATGTTTCGCAAAGATGTGCATAATCCCAACCTTTTGTTTTGAAAATTTCATATCCGTTTCCACCATTTTCGCGTTGAAAACCTTTTAATATTTCAGAAATACTTTCTTTAGTAGTTTGATATTTTTTAGGAACAGAAATTCCATGTCCATCATCCCAAACTGAAACCAACATTGGAATTTGCATAACTCCTGCAGCGTTTATCGTTTCCCAAAACAATCCTTCCGAAGTACTTGCATCACCAATTGTCCCGAAAGCAATTTCATTTCCTTTGTTTGATAAATGATGAAATTGTTCTTTTTGTAAATCAGGATTTAATTTGAAATGTTTGGAAGCCATTGCTAATCCAAGCAAACGAGGCATTTGTCCGCCTGTTGGAGAAATATCAGGTGATGAGTTTTTTATTTTTGTTAAATCTTTCCAAGTTCCATCAGCATTCAAACTGCGTGTTCCAAAGTGTCCGCCCATTTGTCGGCCTGCACTCATTGGTTCTGCATCTGCATCTGTATGTCCGTATAATCCAGCAAACCACTCTTGCAAAGTAAGATTTCCAGTCGCAAACATAAATGTTTGATCGCGGTAATATCCTGAACGAAAATCACCGTATTGGAAAACTTTTGCCATTGCTAACTGAGCAATTTCTTTTCCATCACCAAAAATTCCAAATTTTGCTTTTCCAGTTAAAACTTCTCGTCTGCCCATTAAGCTAGCTTCACGACTTTCATTTGCAATTCGAAAATCGTTTAACACTATTTTGATGTACTCAGTAACCTTGGTTTTTCCTGAAGACATTGTTTCTTCGTTTGACATAAAAATGGGTATAAAATCTATAGTTACAAATATAAGTATTTGTTATAGCAAAAACGGGGTGTTTTTTGGTTTTGTGGAAAAAAGGGGGTAAGGTTGTAAGTTGCTGATAATTGAAGTGTTAATACTTCTCATTATACAATCGTACCGCTTCTCTATTACACTTATTTCGCTTTGATTTTAATGTTATAGCAAGAACAGGACAAGCAATTGCAGCTATTGCACAAACAGCACTAGCGGCTAAATATGTTTCATCAAACCCTGAGCGACCTCCGCTAACAAAACTCGAAACTAATAAAACTCCAGCACCAATTCCTAAAGGAATACCTGCAAAGCCAAAATATTGTGCTCTTTTTGCATCTTTCGCTCCACCTACCAATGAAATAATTTTTTTGTCTTTTGATTTCAATAATACTTCTTGAATTTCGCGTTCTCCCATATGGCGGTTTTTATATCGGAAGTTATTTTGCCCCCACATGTCTATTTTAGTGGATTCAGGAGCTTCCTTTACTATGTAATCATCAGTAGGGACAACGGGTTTGACTTCAACAACAACTTTTTGCTCTTCGAATATTTCTTTCATCCCATTAGCAAAGATGACCATTTTGACCCCCGCCTTTAATTCTATATATGTTGGTCCATCCTGATAATCAAATTTTTTATATTTGATTTCTGTAGGAGATATTTCCAATATTTTAGCAATAATAATTTCAGAACCTCTTCTTACAATAGTGTCTTGTGAAAATACGTTTCCAAAAGAAAAAGCTAGAGCGACAATAAAAATGATTTTTTTCATATTAATATTTTTGGTTATATAGTTTAATAGCAGCAGCAGTTGTGCTTTTCTTTTTCTTCTTTTGACTTATGGAAAAGATAGGGCAAGCAATAGAACCGGCAAAACAAATAGCGCTAAATGCTACAACGCCATTCTTCCGGGGGCCATAAGTTTGAGTTATGGGATCGTAAGGGCGTGCGTTAGCAGCTGCAACCAATGCTAGTTGAACAAGAGGAATAGCTGCTATCCAAATAAATTGTCTTCTTTGTGCGCGTTTAGCTTGATTAACAAGACCAATAATTTTTGGATCTTTTGTATCTAAAAGTATAATGCGCATACTTTTTTCATTTATTATTTTTCCTTGAGTCTTGTATTTTTTTCCAAACGTTTCAATCTTGCTAGAACTTCCGTTTGTTGCGTATGTTTTACTATAATAGTCAGTATCCTCCGAAACTTTTACCGCTTCCTTTTCGGGTTTTTTTTGTTCAAAATAGTCAACATCTTCCGTAATTTTTAGAACTTTTTTTTCTGGCTGTTTTTGTTCGAAAATTTCTTTTATTCCATTGGAATAAACGATCATATTAATGTCTGATTTCATTTCGATATAAGTAGGACCATCAAGGAAGGTAAATTTTTTATATCTTACTTCATTTGGATATATCTCCAGAATTTTTACAAGAATTTTTTCGGAATTATTTTTAATGATGGTGTCTTGTGCAACCGATTTTTCAACAAAAAAACTCAGGAGTATTAAAAGTGTTAAGTTTTTCATTTTAAAAATTATGGTTGTATAGTTTAATTGCCGCACTGTTAGCATTCATTTTTTTATGTTTGCTATCAATGGAAACTATAGAACAAGCAATTGCTGCCGCAATAGCAAATCCTCCAATAGCATAGTAAATATCAGAATCCGAATTGTTTCTGTTTCCATACGATGAAGCAAAGTAGATTAAGTACAAGCCTCCAATTGCTAATGGAAAAGTAGCAATAAAAATGGGTTCTCTTTTTCTTGCTTTTTGTGCTTCGACAATCAACTGCATAATTTTTTTGTCTTTAGTCTGCATGAGTATGCTCTGCATTTGTCGCTGACCAATCTTGTAATCTTGAAAATTATGCTTTTTATACTTTATTTCAATTGGAGTAACTTCAATAATAGCAGCCACTATTATATCATTGTTTCGCTTAAAGATGCTGTCTTGCGCAAAACATGTTGAAACGAAAAATGAAAAAAGTGATAAAAAGAGTATCTTTTTCATGTAATAGCATTTCAACAAATATAAATAAAAAAAGCGATATTTATTATACTTATCGCTTTATAAAAGAAAGGGGCGGAGAATTAGAAATACTAAGAAATCATTTCCCTGTATTAAGTTTTTGCACGTATTACACTCCTTGAGTTAAAGTACTTTAAAATTAATATCTACAAAATAAATCGCTTCTAGATTTTCTGAAACGGTATTGAAATTCATTTTAGCAAATTGATTGAAGATATATTTTTTCAATTCTGGGCTAACAGTTTCAACATGCATTACGGTTGCTTTTCCGTTTTCTGCGATTTTGAATTGAACGTATACTCTTTCATTCAATTTGCTATTTTTTAATTCAGTTGGCACTTTAAGTTGCTTACTTATTACCGAATTAATAGTGTTTCCGTTTCAGGCTATTGCTGCTGCAGTGCTTGTGAATAGAGCAACAATAATTGTTATTGTTTTCTTCATTAAAGGGACGTTGTTTATTTGTTTTAAAGCTGGGCGATTATCGATTGTAAAAGTTACAGCCGTTTATTAATTATTTTTAGTTGGTTCATTAGGAGCAGTTGCTGGTTTCTCAATCCCAAATTCAATTTTTTTGTATTGTTTTATTTACTGCATCTACTAATCCGTTCCAGGTGGTTTCTAATTCTTTAAGAAATTGTTCACCAACTGGAGTGAGTTTGTAGTATTTTCTTGGCGGTCCGGAAGTTGATTCTTCCCAACGATAACTTAATAAGCCATCGTTTTTAAGGCGCATAAGTAGAGGATATAATGTTCCTTCCACAACAATGAGTTTTGCATCTTTCATTTTTGTGATGATTTCGGATGGATAATTTTCACCTCCAGAAAGCACCGATAAAATACAAAACTCAAGTACGCCTTTTTTCATTTGCGCTTTTGTGTTTTCTATGTTCATGTTTTTGTTATTATGTATTGGTTCAATTTTTTCCTTGTAGCTATCAAGGGTCAATTCTGATTTCGTCAAATCCGCTAATTGACATTGCAAAGATATATACAAAAGTTAGTACCTTGTATCGCATAGTACTAAAATAATTGTTAAGTAATTGATAGTCAAAGATAAAAATTTTCAATGCATTCGAAAAATTCTGTGTATTTTTGTAAAAATTTAAAATTCTATGCATTTAGTTCAAGACTTTAATGAACTTTTTACGGTTGCCTCGCTCATCAGTTTACTTACATTATCAGTATTAGAGATAGTTTTAGGGATAGATAACATCATATTCATTTCTATTATAGCAGGAAAGCTTCCAAGAGAAAAGCAGGGAAAGGCACGTGCTATTGGTTTAATGATGGCTTTAGTAATGCGAGTTGCATTGCTTTTTAGCATTTCTTGGATCGTTGGATTAAAAAAAGCAATGTTTTATGTTGGAGATTTTGGAGTAACAGGGAGAGATATGATTTTATTTGCCGGTGGTGTGTTTTTACTTTATAAAACAACCATGGAATTACATAATAAAATTCAAGGCTATGACGATGATGTAATGAATGTGAAAAGGATCAGCTTTAAGTCAATAGTCATGCAGATTGTATTGATAGATATTGTATTTTCTTTTGACTCCATTCTTACTGCTGTTGGATTAGTGACTAATTTATTGATTATGATTTTTGCAGTAATCATAGCGATGATTATTATGATTATTTTCTCCGGAAGAGTAAGTGATTTTATTAATAACAATCCCACAATTAAAGTACTTGCTCTCGCATTTTTATTGATGATTGGAGCTGTGCTTATTCTTGAAGCATTTCATGAGCACATAGATAAAAAATTTATATATATATCTATAGGATTCTCTCTCTTTGTAGAGTTTATGAATATCCGTATGAGAAGAAAAGAAGAGAAACGGAAAGGTAGGAATATGGATACCAATAACGATAAGCGGGATGTTATCTAATGCTTTATCTGTTTAAGAACTTTTAAGTCGTGGTGCTTTTTGGCCATTTTTATACTTGCATTCAAATCGAAGCCCAGCAATAATATTAGCGAGTTAATATAGATCAACATCATTACCACGATCAGCGTTCCAATGGAACCGTACAGTTTGTTGTAATTTCCGAAATTGTTTACATAATACGTAAATACAGCTGTTGCAATGATAATAAAAACGGTTGCGAACATCGATCCTGCAGAGAAAAATCTCCAACCTTGTTTTCTTTTCGGACCTAAAAAATAATTAAAAGAGATAATAGAATAGCACAATCCTGCCAAAACAATCCATTTGAAAAACGAGATTAGGTAATACAAAGCATAGTTCTCAAATCGTATTTTACTAAATCCGAACTCTCCGAAAATGAGTATCGCAATGGAAACGGATAATAGTGATACAGTTAACAAAAGCATGTAGAAGGATGCCAATCTTTGCTGCAAGGGTTTTCTTGTTTCAATTTCATGATACGTTTCATTAAATGCATCTATCATTGCATTAAATCCATTTGTTGAGAAAAACAATGCTGTTAAAAATCCAAATGATAATAATCCTCCCCGTTCGTTACTGATGATATCTGCTATTGTTCCTTCCGTTGCTTCAAACGCAGCAGCAGGCATTACTTTTTGTAAAAGATTAAAAAGATAAACCTGGAAATTCTCAATAGGGATGTATGGAATAAGTGTGAATAAGAAGATGATAGAAGGGAAAAGTGCAAGGAAAAAACTAAATGATAGGGAGGTGGCACGCATATTCAAAGCACCGTCTATTATTCCTTTGAAGAAAAATTTGCTAACCACATAAAGTGATAAGCCTTCAAAGCCGGGTAAAACTAATTTCTTACTGACTTTAATGAGCTTATTGGTCAGTTTGTTTTTTACTAAACGCTTTACGTTTTTGCGTTGCATCTTCTCAGTATTAAATTGCTTTTAAACTCAAATCTAAGCTTTTAATATGATGTGTTAATGCTCCTACGGATATAAAATCCACTCCGCATTGAGCATAAGAAGCAATGTTTTTTTCTGTAATGCCTCCTGATGCTTCTGTTTCGTATTTTCCGTTTATTAGTTTTACAGCTTTCTTTATATCTGCAATCGAAAAATTATCCAGCATTATTCTATGAATTCCGCCAATGGATAAAATTTCTTTTACTTCGTTTAAATTTCGTGCTTCTACTTCAATGCTCAATTTCTTATTTTTCGATTTCAAATATTTTTTGGAAGCATCAATGGCTTGTTTTATTCCTCCTGCATAATCTATGTGATTGTCTTTTATCAAAATCATATCATACAAACCAATTCTGTGATTAGCTCCACCACCAATTACTACCGCCCATTTTTCCAATCCACGCAAATTCGGACTCGTTTTTCTTGTATCAATTACTTTCGCTTTTGTGCCTTTGCATAATTGAACCAACCGACTTGTTTTTGAAGCAATCCCACTCATGCGTTGCATACAATTTAAAACCAATCGTTCGGCCAATAAAATAGATTGTGATTTTCCGTCAACAGTTAAAATAATATCTCCCACTTTTATTTTGCTTCCATCTTTTATAAAGACTTTCACTTTAAGGGATTTGTCAACTGTTTTGAATATTTCAAGAGCTAGATCAACTCCGGCAAGAATACCATTTTCTTTTACTAATAAATGTGCTTTGCCTTTTGCTGCATTAGGAATGCAAGCCAAGGATGTGTGATCGCCATCGCCTACATCTTCAGCTAATGCAGAAACAATAAATTTTTGGATATTAAAATTGTAAAGGCGCTCAGGGTTTAACGATTTACTCATTCTCCGTTTCAATTCTAAATTGCTGAATAAGCGTTTGAGTACCAGTGGTTTTTATTAAAAAATAGGTTCTGAATTTTCCGTTTGCTGTTTCCAATGTTCCAATTACATATTGAGAACCAGCTTTTGGTTGACTTTTATGAGCAACGGTATAAGATTTAACTGGGTGCTTTGTGAAAAAATCTTTCAAAATCATTTCCGCTTGTTGTTTACTATAAACATCTTCCTTCTCAATTACTTTCAAGTCGATATTGTCTATAAAAAATTTAGAAATGTTTTTTGGATTACCAGAGCGGATTGCAGCAGCAATATCATCAATCACATCAATTGTAAATGCAAAAGAAGAAATAGAAATAATGAATAAAATAAATGCGGTTCTGATTTTCATTGTTTTTAATTATATAGCAGAGTAAAAGCAATTATTAAGCCATTTTCATACAAAATTGAAGGTTCTTTCAATTTTAGTTTGCTATACCACAAAAATATAGTTTTTTTGCATTGATAAACAAACCAATTATGAAAATTACGCTTATTCTTAATGGCAAAACAGAGGAAGATTATCTAATCATGGGCATTTCAGCCTATGAAAAGCGATTGAAACATTATTTGACCTTCGAAACAATAGTCATTCCAGCCTTGAAAAACACCAAAGCCTTGAGTATTCTGCAACAAAAGGAAAAAGAAGGGGAACTATTGTTTAAGGAGATAGAGAGTTCGGATAAGCTGATTTTATTGGATGAAAATGGGAAGGAGTATAATTCTGTTGAGTTCTCTGGTTTTCTTCAGCAACAAATGAACTCGGGAATTAAAAATTTGGTTTTTGTAGTGGGTGGACCATATGGTTTTTCGGATGCAGTTTATAAACGTGCTAATGGAAAAGCAGCTTTGTCAAAAATGACTTTCTCACATCAAATGGTCAGATTGTTTTTTGTTGAACAGCTTTATAGAGGAATGACGATTTTGAAGAATGAACCCTATCATCACCAATAATTTGAAAATTTGGAAATGAGCTAATTTGGAAATGAACTATTTAAGTATTGATTCGATTTAATCATTTTCAAATTCTCAAATTGACACATTTTCAAATTAATTCAACGCCCTTATCAGTCAACTTCACCAATCTCTCTCTGTAAAGAGCTCCAATTGCTTTTTTAAAAGCTTTTTTACTAATTTGAAGTTTTGCTTTTATTTCTTCTGGTGCACTGTTGTCGTTTAAGGCTAAGAATCCGTTTTCGTCTTTAATTAATTTTAAGATTCTCCATTTTACATCGTCCACTAATTCGTATCCACTTTTTTGTAAACTCAAATCTATCTTTTCATCTTCGCGAACACGTTTTACAAATCCTTGCATTTTATCACCTACACGAATGGCTTCGTAAATTTCATTTTTATAGATCAAACCTGTGTAAAGATCATTTACAATAGCATTGAAACCAAGGTCTGTTTCAGAATAAATCAACAAATCAACTATGTCTCCTTCTTGTACATCTATGTCTTCACGAATAATGAATCGACTTAATTTTGTTGAACCAACTAATCTGTCTGTTTCTTCATCTAAATAAACAAATACCACATAGCTTTTTCCAGCATCCATACGTTGAGCTTGTTCACGAAATGGAACCAATAAATCCTTATCCATCCCCCAATCCATAAACGCTCCAATTTCATTTACTTGTTTCGCTTCTAAAAAAGCAAATGTATCGGCTATAGCGAAAGGCTTTACTGTGGTTGCAATTAAACGATCGTCAGAATCTCTGAACACAAAAACGTTTAATGTATCACCAATTTTTGTTCCTTGAGGAACCCATTTAGTAGGCATCAAAATTTCTACCTCACCCTCACGAAAGTAAATTCCGAAATCCAATTCTTTTACTACTTCTAAATCGTTATATTCTCCTACTTTCATTGTGTGATTAATTCTAAATAATGATTTTTACTAATAACTATGATTCTCATCAATCTCCCTAGCCCTCTTTTCAAAGAGGGAATTAGATTTTCTTCAGTATTATATCAATAGCCAACAACTAACATTCTCTTCAATCCCCCTAGCCCTCTTTTCAAAGAGGGAATTAGATTTTCTTCAGTATTATATCAATAGCCAACAACTAACATTCTCTTCAATCCCCCTAGCCCCCTTTTCCAAGGGGGAATTGGATTTTTTTACGACTATAACTATAGTCAACAACTTCAAATAACTCCACTTTCCGTTCTCCTAACTCCCAACTAAATATTCCCTTCGTGTTCGTCTCGTTTTTTTACTCCTTCTAATAGTGAAGTAACTAGTGATAAAATAAAACTAAATAATAATGCATACCAAAATCCTTCTACTTTGAATCCATCTACAATTTTAGCGGCAAGTAAAATCATTAATGCATTTATCACCAATAAAAATAATCCGAAAGTGAAAATTGTTACAGGAATTGTAAGTATAATCATGATTGGTTTTACAACTGCATTTAAAAACGATAATACAGCTGCAACAACCAATGCAGTTAAAAAATTATTTCCTTCAATACTAACTCCTGGTAAAATAGAAGAGGAAATCAAAACGGCTAATGTGACGATGACCAATTGAATAATGAATTTCATTGCTTTGTTTTTTAATTTTGCAAAGGTAATTATTTTAAAGCTGCTATCGCATTTGCACATTTTTGACCGTCAATTGCTGCAGAAACAATTCCTCCTGCATAGCCAGCGCCTTCTCCGCAAGGGTATAAACCTTTAATTTGAGGATGCTCCCATGTTTCTTTATTTCTAGGAATTCGGACTGGAGATGATGTTCTGGATTCTACTCCTACAATTACTGCATCATTGCTTAAATAGCCTCTCATCTTTTTTCCGAATTCTATAAATCCTAATTGCAATCGTTTTCCTATTTCGGCAGGAAGTAATTCATGTAACGGAGCGGATTTAATTCCTGGTTGATAAGAAACATCGGGTAGGAGTGGAGACAATTTCCCATCCACAAAATCTTGCAATCTTTGAGCAGGAGCAGTTTGTCCATTGTTGCCTCCTGCCACAAAAGCCATTTTTTCTAATTCTTGTTGATAGCGCAATCCAGCTAATGGTCCATGTGACGCAAATTTTTGAAAATCTACGGATTCTATCGTCACAACAATTCCTGAATTAGCAAAAGGATTATTTCTTTTGGATGGAGACCAACCATTTGTAACTATTTCTCCGGCTGCTGTAGCACAAGGAGCAATAATTCCACCCGGGCACATACAAAAAGAATATACTCCTCGTCCAAGAGCTTGGTGAACCATGCTATAAGATGATGCAGGAAGGAAGTCACGTTTTTTTACTACTTCATTTAAATTGCAATGATATTGCAATGAATCAATTAAAGCTTGAGGATGTTCAACGCGAACACCCATTGCGAACGTTTTCCCCTCAATTAAAATATTTTTAGAATTTAATAATTCAAAAATATCTCTTGCACTGTGTCCTGTTGCTAGTATTACTGAGTCGGCAATAAATTCAGTTGTGGTATCTGTTTCTAATTGCTTGCAAACAACTCCTTTTATCGAATTGTTTTTTATAATCAAATCAATTACATGAGTATTAAAATGTATTTCTCCGCCATTGTCGATAATAGTTTGACGCATGGCTTCAATTATTTTCGGAAGTTTATTTGTACCAATGTGTGGATGGGCTTCAATTAAAATGTTTTCATCTGCACCATGTGCGACAAACAATTCGAGTACTTTAGTAATATCACCACGTTTGGTTGAACGTGTGTAAAGCTTTCCATCACTATAAGTTCCAGCACCACCTTCTCCGAAACAATAATTCGAATGTGGATTTACAATTCCTTCTTTGTTAATGGCAGCTAAATCTCTTCTTCTGTCTTTTATATTTTTTCCTCTTTCAATCACAATTGGTTTCATTCCTTTCTCGATCAATTCGAGTGCAGCAAATAATCCTGCTGGTCCGGCTCCGATAACAATGACAGGAGTTTGTGAAGAAACATTGGAGTAATTAAGTTTATAGTTCGGACTTTCAGGAACTTGTTCGTTTACATAAACATCAATCTTTAAATTGATCTTTACATTTCGGGAACGTGCGTCAATCGAACGTTTAATAATTTTAATAAAAGAGATATTGTTTTCAGGAATGTGTAATTGCTTTGCAGCGATTGTTTTAATTACACTTTCGTTGGATGCCTCTTCAGGTGAGAGAACTAAGTTGAGTTCGTTTTTCATTTTGTTTCAGGCACGTTTTTATCGTGCAATTGTGATTCTCTTCCTTTCCCATTCGTCCCTCGACTCCGCTCGGGATGACATCCCTTGGGTCGGGCTCAGGGTGACGGATATGTAAGACTTGTTTTATTCTATATTTTTAGCAACCACAGATTCTTAATATTCGTTTTGATTAGTTATCCGTAACGCTAGCCTTCAAATGTAATCGACACCAAAAATACTTTTGAATTTAATTTATCAATTGAATTTGAATAAACGGTATTGTCTTTTATCAATAAATTTCTTGTTCCAATACTTAATTTGCCTTCGATTGCAAATTTAAAATATTCAAAATAAAATTCCGCTCCGGCACCAACTTCATAGCCAAAATCATCGCGTTTTAGTTTTACAATTTGCTCATTAGGATCGGTGCTGGTTACGGATTTTCTTTTTGATGCTAAATCCAGGCTATAGCTACCGCCTGCAACTATATATGCCCCAAAATTATCTACTCGTTTCGAACGTAATTTTATATTAAGCGGGAAATTTAAAAAAGTAGATTCAATTGATTTTTTTCTAACTATTGTATCAAAGCCTTCAAATGAATACTCTAAATTTCTTTCAGCAAATGAAAGATTAGGAATAAAACGTAATGTTATGTATTGATGAAGCATTAACTCAGAAATAATTCCAAGGTTAAAACCATATTTTGGAACAGAAACAACACTTTTTAATGTATCAAAACGCTCAAAATGTGGAGCCGGATGGATAATAAAATTTGCTCTGTTTACACCTATCGTAAAGCCAAAATGCAATCGCTCTTTGTAATAGGTTGGCAGATTTCCTCTACTCTCTTGAGCAAAAGTAATACTGCTAGCAAAAACAAGCAGTAGAACGAGTATGTATTTAGATAAGTTTTTCAATTTTTGCTTTAGTCTAACGCTAATTTCGTTGATTTATTTTACTTTTTAGCAATATAAATAGATGCAACCCCAAATGTAACGGGAATCGCTTTTGTATCTTTAAATCCAGCTTTTTTTAAAACGTTTAAAAACTCGTCTCCGGCAGGAAAAGCTTTTACCGATTCAGGTAAATACGTGTATGCTGAATTATCTTTTGAAAATATTTTTCCGATAGTTGGAGTAATAAATCGGAAATAAAAATGATAAATCTGTTTGATTGGAAAAGCACTTGGTTTTGAGAATTCTAAAATCGCAACCATTCCATTTTTATTTAATACGCGGTAAATATCATTAATTCCTTTTTCTAAATTTTCGAAATTACGAACTCCGAAACCTGCAGTAATTGCATCAAAGGAATTATCTAAAAAAGGTAAATTTTCAGAATCGCCTAATTTTAATTCAATCTTATTTTTTAATCCAAGCTTGTTAATTTTTTCTATTCCAATTTTTAACATCCCTTCTGAAATATCAACGCCTATAACTTTATCAGGATTTAATTTCATTGCTTCAATCGCAAAATCTCCTGTTCCTGTTGCAATATCTAAAATATTTTTTGGATTAACTTCTTTTAATAAACTCACCGCTTTTCTTCTCCAACCCTTGTGAATGCCCATTGAAAGCAATTGATTGAGGAAATCATATTTGGGAGCAATGTTGTTGAACATGGTCGCAACCTGTTCTTTTTTGCTGGTAGTTAAATCTTTATACGGAGTTACTGTTTGGTTCACTTGTTCAGTAGTTAATTGGTTCATTAGTATTGTTGCCTGTTCTTTGTGTTGTTACAGTTTTAGTTTTAGGGCTTCCGCTAACAATTGTTTTTTGTCTATGGGTACAACTCCAACTTTTTCACATACTAAGCCACCCGCCAAGTTCGCTAATGTTGCGGTGATTACTTGTGATAAATTTGCTGCCAAACACAATGCTGCAATACTCACAACGGTATCACCAGCTCCTGAAACATCAGAAATGTTGCGAATGTGTGCTGGTACCAATGCTTTTGTTTTTGCGCTGTGTGTATAGACTCCTTTTTCGGAAAGTGTAATTAATGCTGTTGTTATGTTTTGTTGTTTGATAAATCCACTTACAACTTTTTCCAATTCTTTTATGTTATTGTGATTGAAATCGATTTTTAAACCTTCTTTCAATTCTTTCAAATTCGGCTTGAATAATGTAATTCCTGTATAGTCCATAAAGTTCTTTCTCTTTGGATCTACAACTGTTGGAATTCCTTTTTGTTTTGCAAGTGCAACAACCGTTTTTATCAATTCTGCATTGATTGCGCCTTTATCATAATCTTCAAAAATGATAACATCTATTTTATCTGAAGTAATTATTTTTTTTATTTCAGAAATCAGAGCTTGTATTTCTTTGCTATCGATACTGCTTTCAATTTCTTCATCAACGCGTAACATTTGGTGATTACTGCTAATGACTCTGGTTTTAACAGTAGTAATACGTTTTTTACTTTTCAGTATTCCTTTTGCAGAAAGTTTATTTTCTTTTAAAAGTTCTAAAAATGTTTTTGCTCCATCGTCATCACCAATCACAGAACATAAAATTGGATTTGCACCCATTGCTTGAATATTCAAGGCAACGTTAGCTGCACCACCCAAACGGTTTTCTTTTTTATTGATTGTAACAACTGGAACAGGTGCTTCTGGAGAAATACGATTTACATTTCCCCACATATAAGCATCAACCATCACATCTCCAATGATGAGGACGTTAAGTTTGTTGAAAGATTTGAAGACCTCACCCCAGCTTTCTCCAGAGGAGAGGGAGACAGTTTTCGAATCTTGTTTTGATTTTTGCTTCATCCTTAGGTCTCGTTATCTTAAATATTTACTAAGATTTAGAGTTGTTTACTTCAATTTTGCTAATACTTCTTTCATTCTTTTTACTGCTTCAATTAATTTGTCTTCAGCAGTTGCATAAGAAAAGCGAATACAATTATCATCACCGAAAGCATCACCAGAAACTAAAGCTACATTTCCTTCTTCAAGAATAAACATACTTAAGTCGTTTGAGTTTTTGATGTGATAGTTGTTATATGATTTACCAAAATAATAAGAGATATCTGGAAAAATATAGAAAGCTCCGTCAGGTAAATTTGTTTTCATTCCCGGAATTTCTTTCATCAATGCTAAAACTAAATCTCTGCGTTTTTTAAATGCATCTCGCATTACGAAACTAACAGTTGGTTCGGCTTTTACAGCTTCCATTGCAGCCATCTGGGAAATAGAAGCAGGAGCAGAAGTAAACTGTCCTTGCATTTTCTCACAAGCATCTGCTATCCATTTTGGAGCACCAATGTATCCAATTCTCCAACCTGTCATAGCATATCCTTTTGAAACACCATTTACTGTAATCACTCTGTCGTAAATAAAATCGAACTGAGCAATGCTTTCGTGTTTGCCTGCAAAATTGATGTATTCATAAATCTCATCAGAGATAACATATAAATCAGGATACTGAACAATCACATCTGCCAAAGCCTTCAACTCTGCTTTGTTGTAAACTGAGCCACTTGGATTACAAGGTGTGCTGAACACAATCATTTTTGTTTTTGGAGTGATTGCTTTTTTTAGTTGCTCAGGAGATATTTTAAAATTAGATTCAATGCTTGTTGGAATTGTAACTGGAATTCCTTCTGCCAACTTGATTGTTTCGATATAACTTACCCAATATGGAATAGGAACAATTACTTCTTCACCTGGATTGATCATACTCAAAATCACATTCGCAATAGATTGTTTTGCTCCAGTAGAAACAACAATCTGATCGAAATTGTAATTCAGGTTATTGTCGCGTTTGAATTTTAGAGAAATGGCTTTGCGTAAATCTAAATATCCGGGAACAGGGGTGTAACGGGTAAAGTTTTCGTCAATAGCTTTTTTTGCAGCATCTTTGATGAACTGAGGCGTATCAAAATCGGGCTCACCAATACTCAGGCTGATAATATCTTTTCCTTGTGCTTGCAATTCACGACTTTTTTTAGCCATGGCAAGTGTTTGGGATTCTGCTAGGTTGTTTATTCTATCAGATAATTTGCTCATAATAATTAATTAGCGTTTAGAGGACACAAATCTACTAAAATTGTGTTATGCAAGCATGTTAAATACGATTAGTGTACTTTTTTAACAGACTAATCAGCAGTAGGCATATTGTATTTTGCCCAATCTTCTTTTGATGGCCCATAAATACCAGTGACTAACATTCCCGATTGACGCATCAAAACAGTTAATTGTCCGCGATGATGTGTTTGATGTTTTATCAAAATAGAAAGTGTAACTCCGTTTTTCCAGTCTTCTCCATACAAGTTTGCTTTTTCCAGTAAACTGGCATCTGTCCATTGCTTTTGAACTTGCTCGATTACAGATTTTGCAGAACTATCATAGGCATCTATAATTTCTTTAATGGTAGTTGGCGGTTTGCTGTGTTCATCCGGACCAATTACTTTCAATCCTGCTTTGTTAAGCATTTCGTTTAATGTAATGGTGATATGCCATGCCAAAACAGCAATACTTCTCACATTTTCATGATCTTTTTTATTAAGTGCTTCGTTGCTGATATTTTTAAAAAGGTTTAATGTTCGTTCGCTCTCGTAGCCCCAGTCTTTGATAAAGTCTTCTATTTTTCTGTACATCTGTTTTTGGTTTATGTACTACAAGTTTAGTAAAAAATAATGATTGAATGTATTCGTTAGTGAATATGCATTAGGATTTAATTATTTAGCAAAAAAATACGATATTTAGCCTTTCAATGAGATTCAAGCTATAAGATTCAAGAACCAAGAGAACAGATTGGCTGTATCTAAATGCAAAGTTCTTCATTATAATAACTTGAATATCTAAATACTAAACTCTATGGATCCATTATTCGAAATTGTTAAGATTGTTTTGCCATCGGCAATTGTTTTTTTAACGGCTTATTACCTGGTAAAAAATTTTTTAGATCACGAAAGTAGAAAACGCATTGTAGATTTAAAGTTAGCAAATCAAACAGTTATTACACCAATACGTTTACAAGCTTACGAACGTGTAATTTTGTTTTTGGAGCGTATCAATCCAACCAGTATGGTGATGCGAATGAATAAAGTAGGAGGGGCGCAGGATTTTCAAAGCGAGTTATTGAAGACAGTAAGAACTGAATTTGAGCACAATCTATCTCAACAAATATACATGAGTACAAAATCTTGGGATGCCGTTGTAAAATCAAAAGAAGAAACCATAAAGCTTATTAATGTTGCAGCAACAAGAGTTACTCCACAATCATCAGCAATGGAATTGGCACAAGCAATTGTAGGTGTTTCAGCTCAATTAACTGAGTTGCCAACAAAGGCAGCAATTGATTTTATTAAAAAGGAAATTGGGAAAGAATTTTAGTTACGGATAACGCCCTTCGATAGTGTCTGCTTCAACGCAGAATGCTCAGGGTGACGCACGAATAACGATTTGACTTTAGTCATAATTAATAGGAAGAAGCAATTCCCCCTTTGAAAAAGAGCCTTTCCAGAGCGGAGTCGAAGGAGGGTTAGGGAGATTTTAAAATTACCATTATGGAAGAAAAAGAACGCAAAGACAAGTTTTTAACGGATTCAAATATTGAGATCAAGCGAGTGTATTCAAAGCTTGATGTGAAGGATGAACAGCCGGGTGAATTTCCATTTACTAGAGGCATTCAATCGACTATGTATCGCAGTAAGTTGTGGACAATGCGACAATATGCAGGATTTTCAACTGCAGAAGAATCTAATAAGCGTTATCATTATTTATTGAATAACGGAACAACAGGATTATCGGTAGCTTTTGATTTGCCTACACAAATTGGTTATGATAGTAGTCACGATTTTGCTGATGGAGAAGTTGGTAAGGCGGGAGTTGCAATTGATACGTTGAGAGATATTGAAATTTTATTTGATGGAATAAAGTTGGAGAACATTACTACTTCCATGACTATCAATTCAACAGCTTCTATTTTATTGTCGATGTACATTGCATTGGCAAAGAAGCAAGGAGCCGATTTAAAGAAGATATCAGGAACCATCCAAAACGACATTTTAAAAGAGTATGCAGCTCGCGGGACATACATTTATCCTCCAAAGCCAAGTATGCGAATCATCACGGATATTTTCGAATATTGTGGTAAAGAAGTCCCAAAATGGAATACTATATCTATTTCAGGTTATCATATTCGTGAAGCAGGTTCAACCGCAGTTCAGGAGTTAGCTTTTACATTAGCTAATGGTAAAGCATATCTTAAATCAGCAATAGATAAAGGTTTGGATATCAATGTTTTTGCTAAGCGATTGTCTTTCTTTTTCAATGCGCACAATAATATGTTTGAAGAGGTTGCCAAGTTCAGGGCAGCACGTAGAATGTGGGCTAAAATTACAAAGGACTTAGGAGCAACCGACCCAAAAGCGCAGATGTTGCGTTTTCATACTCAAACAGGAGGTTCAACTTTAACTGCTCAACAGCCTCAGAATAATATTCCCAGAGTTACTATTCAGGCTATGTCGGCTGTATTAGGCGGAACTCAAAGTTTGCATACCAATGGTTTTGACGAAGCAATTGCTTTACCTACAGAAGAAGCTGCTAGAATTGCTTTACGAACTCAACAGATTGTTGCTTATGAAAGTGGTATTGTTGATACTGTTGATCCATTGGCTGGTTCATACTATGTAGAAGCATTAACCAACGAAGTAGAAGCAGCAGCCTGGGATTATATCAATAAAATAGATGCGATGGGTGGATCTGTTGCGGCAATTGAACAAGGTTATTTGCAAAATGAAATAGCAGCATCTGCTTATAAATACCAAAATGACATTCAATCCGGAGAAAAAGTGATTGTTGGCGTAAACAAGTTCACTAGTGAAGAAGCTCCATTAAAAGATATTTTCACTGTGGATGACTCTATTCGTCAATTACAGATTGATAAAATCAATAAAGTGAAGTCTGAAAGAAACAATGAGAAAGTGAAATCCATCCTTGCTCAATTGGATGCAAATGCCAAAGCCGATGTTAATTTAATGCCTACAATCCTAGAAGCTGCTGAAAACTATGCCACTTTAGGCGAAATTGCCGATGTAATGCGTAAAGTGTTCGGTGAATATACTGGATAAGTGGATTAAATTGTTTATTTTTGTAATATCAATTTGAAAAATTGATTTATAACATTATTGTCCGATAAAAGTACAAAATAGAATTTATATATGCTAATTTATTTGATTATCAGTTAGTTAATTTTATGTTTTTGGGTTTTTATAAAGTAAGCCCACTAAAATAAATCGTATTGTAAGTTTGTTGGTGCTATTTTTTGC
>CAMCUO010000014.1 GCA_945879015.1 Chitinophaga pinensis
GTGGCATTGTCAGCAGAGAAAGCAATTTTAGTAGTTGTGTCGGGCACATTACTAATACAAACTAATATTTTCATGAAAGATTAAATTAAGTATTCATTCCCGTTTTTTAAACGGAACGCAAATTTAACAAAATAAGCCGTATAAAAAAAGGAATTTTTACGAGGTATTGTGGAAAAAAAGGGAAGGTGTTTGGCTCTATTGCAAATAATTAAGGATTGTTGTACATTAGCTTATCAACATTGTTCAAAATGATGCTTATATTTTTTTTGGTATTCAGTCTAATTTATCTTTCTCAAATTATAATTTCAGCTCAGGAAATTGAATTAAATCAACTTTTATTTAAGTCCGAGTTGTATTATAAAAACGACACTTTATTTACTGGACATTTCGTAAAAAAATTACGCGATTGCCATAAGGTTTTCATTTTTCAAGAAGGTGAGTATGTAAATGGTAAAAAAGATTTGGTTTGGACTCGTTACAAACTGGATGGCAAAACAATTGAATATAAAAGATTTTATGACGAGGGAGTTTTAATAAAAAATATAGTATACGGAAAAAATGACAAGGGAGAAGTTATAGAATACGAAAATGTAAAAGCTAAATAAGGTTTCGGAATTCTTAAATTAGATTTTATTAGCATTTAATTTCATAAAAATCCCTATATTTACATTCTCGAAGAGATTAGATACTACCAAAACAAATTTAGATTAGATGGAATATAACACTAGTCTGCCAAAAATGATTATCCCCGAATACGGCAGAAACATTCAAAAAATGATTGACTTTGCGATGACTGTAAAAGATCGTGAAGAACGCAACAAAGTAGCTCGTGCTATTATTGATGTAATGGGACAATTAAACCCCCATTTGCGTGATGTAACAGATTTTAAGCACAAATTGTGGGATCATATTTTTATTATTTCTCACTTTAAATTGGATGTAGATTCACCTTATCCAATGCCAACAGCAGAAACTTTTCAAACAAAACCTGATAGAGTTGCTTATCCAAGTAATGATATTCGTTACAAGCATTATGGTAAAACAGTTGAACGTATTATCGCTAAAGGAAAAGAATATCCTGCAGGTGCCGAAAAAGATGCTTTAGTTGAACAAATTGCCAATTTGATGAAACGTTCTTATTTGACTTGGAACAGAGATTCGGTAAATGATGAGGTGATTTTAAAACAATTGGAAGAGCTTTCGAAAGGACAATTAAAATTAGCAGATATTTCTTTATTAAGAAGCACTCAAACTTTTGTTCCTCGTCCTACAAGTAACCAAAGCAGTGGCGGTAGAGACAATAAGAAAAAACAAAATAATAATGGTGGCAAGAATAATGGTGGCCACCGTCATCATAAGAACAATCAAAATTTTAAACGTAAGCCTTTTTAGGTAAGTTAGAAAGTTGGAAGGTTTAAAAGTTTTAAGGTTTAAGCACTTTTCTGTAAAAAGAAAGGTGCTTTTTCGTTTGCCTCATTGCTAGCCGAGAATATCTTTTTTTGATCGTCATTGCGAGTCACGCTTTTTAGCGTGATGTGGCAATCTTTCTCCGTTTCGTGAGAGATTGCTTCGTTCCTCGCAATGCCGCTCCGGAAACAAGTTCTCAGTATTAACAATCCTCAGTTCGTAAAAACAAAGTTTCCTATATCTGATTTCCCCGATTAAAAGCGTACTTCGTAATGAACTTTCGAACCTTCTAACCTTCGGACTTTTCAACTATTTTTTTAAACTCTAAACTATCAAAAAATGAGTGTATTCGAAATCATCGGTGGAAAAAAATTAAAAGGCGAAATTATACCGCAAGGCGCTAAAAATGAAGCATTGCAGATACTTTGCGCTGTTTTGTTAACTCCCGAAAAAGTAGTTATTCAAAATATTCCGGATATTATTGATGTAAATAAACTTATTGATTTACTTCGGGATTTAGGAGTAAAAATCGAAAAAACGGGACATGAAGAATATACTTTTCAAGCTGATAACATTGATGTGGATTATTTGAATTCAGCTGAATTTAAAAAGAAAGGTGGCAGTTTACGAGGTTCTATTATGATTGTTGGTCCATTACTTTCTCGTTTTGGAAAAGGCTACATTCCTAAGCCAGGTGGCGATAAAATCGGAAGAAGAAGATTGGATACGCACTTCATAGGCTTTCAAAATTTAGGTGCGAAGTTCATTTATGATGAGGCAAATGACTTTTATAAAGTTGAAGCAAAAGATCTGAAAGGTTGCTATATGTTATTGGATGAAGCATCCGTAACAGGTACAGCTAATATTTTAATGGCAGCCGTATTGGCAAAAGGAACAACCACCATTTATAATGCAGCTTGCGAACCCTATATTCAACAATTGTGTAAAATGTTGAATAGAATGGGGGCAAAAATCTCAGGAATAGGCTCTAATTTATTGATAATTGAAGGAGTAGAATATTTGGGTGGAACAACCCACAGAATGCTTCCCGATATGATTGAAATAGGTAGTTTCATTGGTTTGGCAGCAATGACACAATCGGAAATTACCATTAAGGATGTGAAGTATGACGAATTAGGGGTGATTCCAAGTGTGTTTCAGAGATTGGGAATTAAACTAGAACGCAGAGGTGATGATATCTTTATTCCATCTCAAGAAAGTTATGAAATCGATACCTTTATTGATGGTTCAATTCTTACTATTTCGGATGCCATTTGGCCAGGATTTACTCCCGATTTGCTAAGTATAATATTAGTAACTGCTACACAAGCAAAAGGAACAGCACTCATCCATCAAAAAATGTTTGAGAGTCGCTTATTCTTTGTAGATAAGCTTATAGATATGGGAGCCCAAATCATTCTTTGCGATCCTCATCGTGCAACCGTTATCGGATTAAACCGCGAACATCAGCTAAAAGGTATTTCCATGACATCTCCTGATATACGTGCAGGTGTTTCTTTATTAATTGCTGCTTTATCGGCTAATGGAAAGAGTACAATTCACAATATAGAGCAGATTGACAGAGGGTATCAAAACATTGATATACGTTTACAAAAACTTGGTGCGCAAATTGTAAGGAAGTAGTAGAAATTTTTGTAATATTGTATTAATAAACTACCCAAATGAAAAAAGTAAACATTCTATTAACCCTTGCAGCCGTATCGGTATTGGCATTCGGATTTATTAAAAGTGATTCAGCACCATTACAAGAGGTTGTTGGAACCAACGTAGGAAACAGAGCTCCTGAGCTTAGTTTCAAAAACCCTGAAGACAAAGAAATCGCTCTTTCTTCTTTAAAAGGTAAAATTGTATTGATCGATTTCTGGGCATCATGGTGCGGACCCTGCCGTAAAGAAAACCCGAATGTGGTAGCTACTTATAATAAGTATAAAGATCAAAAATTCAACAAAAAAGCAAAAGGATTCACGGTTTATAGTGTTTCCATGGATCAGCCGAATCAAAAACAAGCTTGGGTCAATGCCATTGCAAAAGACGGCTTGGTTTGGGAAAATCATGTTAGCGACTTAGGCGGGTGGCAATCAAAAGGAGCTGCTATTTATGGTATAAATTCTATTCCTGCAGGTTTTTTAATTGATGAAAACGGAATTATTGTCGCTAAAGGCGATGCTTTAAGAGGTCCTAGATTAGAAGAGGAACTAAAAAAATTAATTAAATAATTAATTAAATAATTAATTAATCTTTTAAATATATTAATAGACAGAATTCGAAAGGGTTCTGTCTTTTTATTTTATACCTAGCCAATTTTTTTTAGCTTTGGTAAATATTTTCAACAGATTATGGCAATTAGATTAAAATACATTCTTTTTATTATTTTATTTTTTGCGACTAATTTGATTGGCGCGCAAGGCGACATAGAAATTCGCATAGCTGGTTTTACTTCTGGAGAATTCGCTTCGGTAGAAGATATTCTCAAATATCCTTCTATGACTGTTATTAACAGAGATGCTGCAAAAGGGAATGCAAAATTGGTTTCTTATGATTGTGTGTTTTCTAATATGGATAAAAAAAGAAACCCTGCTGGAACTACCGTTTGTAAAAACACTACGTATGCATTAAGTGAAGAAACAATTGCCTTATTGAAAAAATATTTGCCTGGGGAAGATTTTGTAATTAAAGATATTCAGGTAGAAGTAGTAAATGTTAAAACAGGAGCTATTGAAGTCATAAAAATAGAACCTATGGCAGTTAAAATTGCTGCTAAATCAGGTGGCTCAGCAACAACATCTAAGATAGATTACTCTGGTAAATTAATGACAGGAAAAGGACGTAATCAACCAGTTGCCAACCAAAAAGTAGTATTGCAAGATCAAGATAATCAAGAGATACAAACTGCCATTACTGATAATTACGGGGATTTTAAATTTACTGAATTGAATTCTGATAAATCATACACGATAAACGTTTCGGTTACTGATGATACTAAAATAAAAGATGGACAGCTTTATGCTGCAAAACCTGATGGAACAATTATTCGCTCGTTTAACAAAACAAAAAAAGGATTTGTATATGAATTATTGCCTGCCGAATTAGCAACACTTGCTAGAGAAAAAGAAGAGGATACTAGTTTGAAAATTAAAAACTTTGGAACTTCTAATGATGCAATTTTAATTGTGATTGAGAATGTTTATTACGATGCTAATTCATCCGATATAAAACCCGAATCGATTGAAAAATTAGATAAAATTATTTCTGAATTAGCACAAAATAAGAGTTTGAAATTATCAATAAACAGTCATACCGATTCCAATGGAGAAGATACTTATAACATTGCTTTATCCGAAAAAAGAGCTCAAAAAGTGATGGAGTATTTTATTTTGCAAGGGATAGAAAAAGGTCGATTAAAAGCAAAAGGTTTTGGCGAAACTCAAATTAAAAACCGATGTAAAAATGGAGTAGATTGCTCCGAAATGGAGCACCAGTTGAATCGTAGAACAGAGTTTAATTTCACCAAGTAAATTATACATTTTTGGCAATTTAGACAGGACTTTCAGGGTTCTGTCTTTTTTATTTGGTTATTTATGTCAAAATGTCTTATTATCTTTGGTGGCAGATAATTTGAGAGGTTTAGTCGGTTTAAAATTAAATGAAAAAAATCAAAAATATATTTAAGAAAATGAGCACACCGGAAAGCGATATTGTGAACGAACAAAACGAAGAACAAATTCCTCAAGAAGAAGCAAATGCTGTTGATGAAAAAGATAAACAACTAGCAGAATTAAAAGCAAAAGCAGATGAGATAAATGATAAGTATTTGCGCTTGTATTCTGAGTTTGATAATTTTAGAAAACGTACAGCAAAAGAAAAAGTTGAGTTAATGCAATCAGCAGGTGAAGATGTTTTTAAAAGCATTCTTCCTGTTATAGATGATTTTGAAAGAGCAATTAAATCAAACACAGAAACTACAGATGTAAAAGCAGTGAACGATGGTGTGAGTTTAATTTTTAATAAATTGAAATCATCGTTAACACAAAAAGGTTTATCAGAAATGAAAACTGTTGGAGAAACATTTGATGCAGATATTCATGAAGCAATTACAAACATTCCTGCTCCTTCAGATGATTTAAAAGGAAAAGTAGTAGAAGAATTAGAAAAAGGATATAGTTTAAACGGAAAAATAATTCGCTTTGCGAAAGTGGTAATCGGTAGTTAATTTGGAAATTTGGAAATGTGTCAATTTGGAAATGTAGGATAGTATTACGAAAGTAATTTAGTTCTCCAATTCTAAATATTTTTTAACATTTTCAAATCTTCAAATTCTCAAATTCTCAAATTGAAAAAATGGCAAAGAAAGATTTTTACGACATATTAGAAATTCAAAAAGGTGCGAGTGCTGAAGAAATAAAAAAGGCATATCGCAAAATGGCGATTAAGCATCATCCGGATAAAAATCCAGGAGATAAAGCAGCGGAAGATAAATTTAAAGAAGCAGCTGAAGCCTATGAGATTTTAAGCAGTCCAGAAAAGAAACAGCGTTACGATCAATACGGTCATGCCGGAATGGGTAATAACGGTGGTTTTGGTGGTGGTGGCGGACAAGGTTTTGGTGGAATGAACATGGACGATATCTTCAGTCAGTTTGGAGATATTTTTGGTGGACACTTTGGTGGTGGAGGTGGGCGAAGAGGCGGACGAAGAGTAAACCGTGGTTCGAATTTGCGTGTGAAGGTGAAAATGGATTTAAGTGAGATTGCAAATGGTGTAGAGAAAAAAATCAAAGTAAATAAATATGTTGCTTGTAAAACCTGCAGTGGAAGCGGAGCAAAAAATGGTTCTGCATTTAATACCTGTTCTACTTGTAAAGGTTCTGGACAAGTTTCTAGAATCACCAACACCATTTTGGGTGCAATGCAAACTACCAGTACCTGTCCGAGTTGCGGAGGTGAAGGACAAACTATAACTGATAAATGTTCACCTTGTAATGGCGATGGAATTGTTCGCGATGAAGAAGTAATCAGCATCAATATTCCTGGAGGAGTTGCTGAAGGAATGCAATTATCTGTTGCTGGAAAAGGTAATATGGGTGCTCGTGGAGGTGTTGCAGGTGATTTAATTGTGTTGATAGAAGAAGTAGAACACGAACATTTAAAGCGCGATGGAATGAATTTGTTTTACGATCATTTTGTTAGTTATTCTGACGCTGCACTTGGAAGCAATATTGAAGTTCCAACAATTGATGGAAAAGCAAAAGTAAAAGTGGATGCCGGAACACAAAGTGGGAAAGTACTTCGTTTAAAAGGAAAAGGATTGCCAGATATCAATACATACGGACGAGGAGATATTTTAGTAAACATCAATGTCTGGACTCCTCAGCATTTATCAAAAGAAGAAAAGAAAATTTTAGAAGATTTGAAAGAAGCTGAAAATTTCAAGCCTAATCCTACTAAAAAAGATAAGGGTTTTTTCGAAAGAATGAAGCAATATTTCGAGTAGTTCACTTGTTCATTGGTTCACTCGTTCATTAGTTTTGTTGCTCGTTCTTTGTGTTTTGGCATAGTTCATTGGTTCATTTGTTTAGTAGTTCAATAGTTTCTATATCCGTTCGGGATGTTTTTATAGAGTAATTTTTCAATTTAAAATTGTTATATATTTATGGGGAAGTTTGTTTTGGAAGAGTTAGATGTTTATAATTTATCTAACGAGTTGGCAGACGAGATTTGGGATATTGTCGTTAATTGGAGTTATTTAGCACAGGATACAGTTGGGAAACAAATCATACGATCTTCGGATTCAATTGCAGCAAATATTGCTGAAGGATATGGGCGATATTTTTATAAAGAAAATAGACAATTTTGTTTTTATTCTAGAGGATCAATTCTGGAAACAAAAACATGGATTAAGAAAGCTAAAAAGAGAAAATTAATTACAGAAGAACAATATGACCAACTTCTTTCTAAATTAGAAGCAGTACATATTAAACTAAATGCATACATGAAGTTCATAGGTAAAAAACATGTGACTGAACCACAAAGCCAATAACAGAAAGCGGGCACAACAAATACACAGAACGGGTAACCCTACTAATGAACCAATGAACTATTGAACCAATGAACATCTTATCAGCGAAAAATATAGTTAAAAAGTATGCCTCTCATACTGCATTAGATGATGTATCATTAGACATTCCTACTCAAAGTATTTTTGGATTACTTGGTCCAAATGGTGCTGGAAAAACTTCCTTAATAAGAATTATAAATCAAATCACCGGTCCGGATAGTGGAGAAATATTTTTTGAAAATGAAAAATTATCTCCAAAGCATGTGGAGCAAATTGGGTATTTGCCTGAAGAACGCGGTTTATACAAAAAAATGGAAGTGGGTGAGCAGGCCTTGTATTTGGCTCAGTTGAAGGGAATGAAAAAAGCAGAAGCAAAGAAAAAATTAAAATATTGGTTTGAGAAGTTTGAAATGGACGCTTGGTGGAATAAAAAAGTAGAAGAACTTTCAAAAGGAATGCAGCAAAAAGTACAATTTATTGTCACCGTGATGCACGAACCGAAATTGTTGATTTTGGATGAACCTTTTAGTGGTTTTGATCCTATAAATGCAAATCTTATCAAGAACGAAATTCTGAATTTAAAAAAGCAAGGTTCCACTATATTGTTCTCTACACACAACATGGGTTCTGTAGAAGAGTTGTGTGATAATATTGCTTTGATCAATCGTTCTAAAAAAATTGTGGATGGTTCTGTGAAAGATATCCGCAAAGAACATAAATCAAATGTTATTGAAATAGAATTTACTGGAAACATGATGGGTTTTACAAATTCATTATGGACTTATGGGAAATTAGGCGAACATTCGGCAGAAGGAGAAATGTGTAAGGCTCAAATCCAATTAACTCCTGGAAGTACGTCAAATCAGTTGCTTTCATCTGTTTTATCAGCAGTTGAAATTCATTCTTTTAAGGAAGTTATGCCTAGTATGAATGATATTTTCATTAAAAAAGTGAGTGAGGGAAATGCAATAGGAACACAAAGTAATTTTACAGAATAAAAAACAAGTCAAAAGAGTTAAGTTAAAAGTCAAAAGCAATTGAAAACTAATTATTTTATATAATATTATTAACTAAAACGTCACACTGAGCGTAGTCGAAGTGTAAGGGCGTAATCTAAAATAATGAATAAAATACTTTTAATCATAAAACGCGAGTACTTATCAAGAGTAAAGAAAAAATCTTTTATTCTGATGACTATTCTTGGACCAATTTTAATGGTTGGTATTATGATTGTGCCGATATGGTTATCAACTCAAAAAACCGAGAAGCAGAAGATAGAAGTAATAGATGAGAGTTTTTTGTTTACCGATTTAATTCCCGAAAAAGACATTGTGCATTTTGATTACCCTCCAATAACAATTCAACAAGCACGTGATGGATTTTTTGATACCGATTACGATGCAATATTATGGATTCCTAAAAATGTATTGAATGGCGGTCAAAAAGGAATTAATTTGATTTATAAAAAGCAATTAAGTAATTCCGCTCAACAACATATTCAATACAGTATTAGTAAAATGTTGTATGAAGTAATGTTGGCAAAAAATAACGTGAATGTAAATCTTATTAAAGATGCAAAGGATAAATCAACATTTACAATGATTACTACACAAGTTGATGAAACTGGGAAAGATAAAAAAACAAATAGAGGTTTGTACATGGGGATTGGCTTAGTAGCTGCAATCATGATTTATATTTTTATTTTCATGTATGGAGTGCAAGTCATGCGTGGAGTAATGGAAGAAAAAACAAGTCGAATAGTAGAAGTGATTCTATCATCAGTAAAACCATTCCAATTAATGATGGGGAAAATTGTTGGTGTAGCTTTAGTAGGATTGACTCAGTTTTTACTTTGGGTAATACTATCAACTACTCTTTACACTGTTGCTGTTGCTACATTTTTGAAAGACATTGATATGAAACAAATTCAAGCGAAAGAAGAAGTTATTAAGATTGGAGAGAATTTGGATTTTGAAAAAATGGGTAAAATTGAAGAGCCAAATGAGATGACACAATTATGGAATGATTTTAAGCAGGTAGATATGCCATTCATTACATTGTGTTTCTTGTTTTATTTCTTAGCAGGTTATTTGATGTATAGTGCAATGTTTGCAGCCATAGGTGCTGCTGTGGATAGTGAAGCAGATACCAATCAGTTTATGTTACCTATTACCATTCCGCTTATTTTTTCTTTTGGTATCGCACAAACTGTAATGCAAGATCCCGAAGGTTCATTGGCCGTTTGGTTTTCTATGATTCCGCTCACTTCTCCTGTTGTAATGATGGTCCGTTTGCCATTTGGTGGCGTTTCTGCATTGGAGATAGCTTTGTCTATGGGCTTGTTGGTTCTAGGTTTTCTTTTTACTACTTGGTTAGCCGCACGTATTTACCGCACTGGAATTTTGATGTATGGTAAAAAAGTAAGCTGGAAAGAGCTTGGTAAATGGCTGTTCTATAAGGGTTAGAAAGCACTTTATAGAGTCCCAATATTTTCATATCTTGTAGCTTTAAATGCTATTTATGAAAATTGCTGTTATCGATTTAGGGACCAACACTTTTAACTTACTTATTGTAGAAGTTAATTTCGATAAATCGTATTCACACGTATTTCAAACAAAAATTTCTGTAAAGCTTGCTGAAGGTGGAATGAACAAAGGCTTTATTGCAGATGTTGCATTTAATCGTGGAGTTGAGGCTTTCAAAACACATTTTTCAACTACTCAAAAATATAAGGCAGATAAAATTTATGCTTTTGCTACTTCAGCAATCAGAGGTGCATCTAATGGCCTTGAGTTTGTGGAAATTGCAAAAGCTGAAACTGGAGTTGATATTCGGGTGATTTCTGGTGACAGAGAAGCGGAACTTATCTATTATGGTGTTCGTTCAGCTGTTCAAATGACTGATGCGCCTTCTTTGATTATTGATATTGGTGGCGGAAGCACAGAATTTATTATCGCAAATAAAAATCAGATATTCTGGAAACAAAGTTTTTTATTGGGAGCAGCACGTTTGTTGGAAATGTCTCCTCCATCCGATCCTATTATAGATAAAGAGATAGATGTTTTTACAAATCATTTGATAAAGGAGTTGCAACCTTTGTTTGCAGCCATTAAAAAGTATCCGGTAAAAGAATTATTAGGTTCTTCAGGTTCTTTTGATTCCTTAGCTGAGATGATAGCACACCGTTTTTATACCCCTGATATTTTAGATGATAAAACGGAATTTACCTTTGAGTTAGAGTATTGTGAAGAAATATATAAGAGTATTTTAAAATCAACAAATGCTGAGAGACTTAAAATGAAAGGACTAGTAGCGATGCGAGTTGACATGATTGTAGTTTCAAGTATCATTGTTAATTTTGTTATCAGAGAATTTGAAATTGCAAAAATGCGATTGTCAACATACTCTTTAAAAGAAGGAGTGATTTACGAAGTATTACATGGAAAATTATAAATGCTGAATTAGAAATTATGAATGAATCAAATGGTGGAATTAAAAATTTATACTTTGTAAATTTACAAATAGAATAATACTAAATAAGGTGAATTATATTAAAATATTTATAATTTATAATTAATAATTTTTTTTAAAATGGCAAAAATATTAATCATTGATGACGAAAAAAGTATCCGTAAAACTTTACGTGAAATTTTGGAGTATGAAAAATATCAAGTAGATGAAGCTTCGGATGGAGTGGAAGGAGTTGCTATGATTCAAAAGGAGAAGTATGATATTGTTTTATGCGATATTAAAATGCCAAAAATGGATGGTATTGAAGCGCTTGATAAAATTATGCAATTGTCTTCAGATACACCTATAGTAATGATATCCGGACACGGGAATATTGAAACTGCTGTTGAGGCTGTAAAAAAAGGAGCTTTTGATTTTATTGCTAAACCTTTAGACTTAAATCGTTTGTTGGTCACCATTCGTAATGCAATGGATAAGTCTACTTTGGTTACGGAGACGAAAGTGTTGAAGAAAAAGGTAAGCAAAACCTTTGATATGGTTGGAGAATCAAAAGGTATTCGACAGATTCAGGAAATGATTGAACGTGTTGCTCCCACTGATGCACGTGTTTTAATTACTGGCGGCAATGGAAGTGGAAAAGAATTAGTTGCCCGTTGGTTGCATGAAAAAAGTAATCGTGCGAATGCTCCTTTGATCGAGGTGAACTGTGCTGCTATTCCAAGTGAATTAATAGAAAGTGAATTATTTGGTCACGAGAAAGGTGCTTTTACTTCGGCCATAAATCAACGTAAAGGAAAGTTTGAACAAGCCGAAGGAGGAACTTTGTTCATGGATGAGATCGGTGATATGAGTCTTTCAGCTCAGGCAAAAGTATTACGTGCTTTGCAAGAAAATAAAATTACCAGAGTAGGAGGAGAAAAAGAAATAAAAGTAAATGTGCGGGTAGTGGCAGCAACCAACAAAGATTTACAAAAAGAAATTGCAGCGGGAAATTTTCGGGAAGATTTATACCACCGTTTGAGTGTTATCCTAATTCACGTTCCATCATTGAATGAACGCAAAGAAGATATTCCTTTATTAGCAGAACATTTCTTAAAAATGATTTGTGAAGATCATGGTATGCCAGGTAAAAGTTTTTCGAAAGATGCAATAAAAGAATTGCAAAAAATTAATTGGACAGGAAATATTCGTGAATTTAGAAACGTTGTAGAACGCTTGATTATATTGTGTGATAAAACAATTACTGATAAGGATGTGATTGCCTATGCGAGGCCGCTGAAAGGGTTAGAGCGATCTTAATTTTATAACATAAATACTCGGAAACATTTTTCCGGTTATAAACATTCTTTTTGTAGCGGAATCGTAAGCAATTCCGTTTAGCACGTCCGCTTCAGGGTTCAGTTTGTGTGCTTCATTTGTAAGTTCTGAGCAATCCATTACCCCTACTACTTTCCCACTTTTCAAATCAATCTTTACGATATAGTTTTTTGTCCAAACATTTGCATAAATATATCCGTCAACATATTCTAATTCGTTTAGAGCGTTTTCAGGATAGCCACCATTCGTTACATATATTGTTTTTATTTCTTTCAAAGTTTTTGGATCCCAATAAGTCAATAGATTTGTTCCATCACTTAAAATTATAGATGTTCCATCTGTAGTCATTCCCCAACCTTCTTTGTTTTTAAAAGGAAACTGCCCTATTTGTTTATATGTTTTAGCATCATACATATAACAAATCTGATTCTTATATGTTAGTTGATAAATTTTATCATTCAAGATAACAATTCCTTCTCCAAAGAAGTCTCTGCCGATATTTATTTTAGGATTTATTTTTCCTTTTATAGTGTCTAAAATACCTATAACCGTTTTATATTGCGGCTGATCTGCTGGAGCTCCAGTGCTTTCAAAAATTTGGTTGTTATGAAACAATAGTCCTTCCGTAAAGGCTGTTAAGTCGTGCGGTAGTTTCCCTATTACATCATAATTTATGGTTGCAACCAGCTCTTCAGTTTTAGGGGTAATAGTTTCTACTTCAGTTTTTTTTGAATCAGATGAACAAGAGTTGAGAAGTACTAACACAAATAATATTGAAAATATTTTTTTCATTTTTAATTATAAGTTTTTATTCAGGAGCAATCCGCTTCCTATTAATTTTTCTAGATAAGGTTCATATATAACTTGCTTCATTAAACTAATATGGCTCATATGGTGGCAATCAGTGCCAATAAATGAAATCATATTTTTATCTATCATCTGCTCGGCTATTTTTTTAGTTGAAGGAGAATAATATCCAGTAAGAGAATTGATATTCATTTGAAGTAAAACACCTTTATCGATAAAAGACTCGTATTTTTCAAATTCGTTGTGCCAGAAATTATAACGCTCAGGGTGCGCTAATACAGGCTTATAGCCTAGTAGTTGCATTTTGAAAATGATATGATATAAATTATCCGGTGGATTCATGTATGAAATTTCAAACAACAAATATTTGTTTCCGAAAGTTAACAATGGTCCATCATCTAGTTTTTTTTCAAAATCATAGTCCAAATAGTATTCAGAAACAGCATCCAATTCAATATCAACTTCTGCTTCTTTCAAGGCTTTTTTTACATTGTCTCTCCCGCTTAAAATAATCTCTGTTGTATTGCGATAGTAGTCGCTCATTGTATGAGGTGATGTAATTACTTTTTTGTAACCGAATTTCTGCATTTCAGCAATCATCAACAAGCTATCCTCCATTGTTTGTGCACCATCATCAATTCCGGGAATAAAATGGGAATGTATGTCAGTTCCCAATACTGATAAGTCGACTGGAGTGCTTAGTCGTTTTGGTTTTTTATTGAAGATGTTGAATAGTCCCATTACGGATAACGAATAATTACGAATTTTACGAATCAGTGTATAACTTGTATATAACTACTATTTAGTTTTAAACCAAGCTAAAGTATGTTTCAAGCCTTCTTCAATTTTTACCTGAGGCTGATAGTTGATGGCACTTTTTGCTTTAGAAATATCTGCTAAAGAATCGCGAACATCACCAGGTCTGTCAGCTCTGTACGTTTGTTGAATAGTACTTCCCGTTAACTTTTTCAAAATGTCTACTAAGAGATTCAATGAAACACGTTCACCAACGGCAATGTTGAAAATTGTTCCATCCGTTTTTACATTTTGTTCAAACATAGCTTTTACGTTAGCTTGTACAGCATTGGAAACAAAAGTAAAATCACGTGTTTGTTCGCCATCACCATTAATTGCTGGTGCCGAATTGGTCAATAAAGCATTTATGAATAGGGGAATTGCTGCGGCATATTCTCCTAGTGGATTTTGTCTAGGGCCAAAAATATTAAAATATCGTAATCCAATAATTTCCATATTATATGTTTTTGCAAAAATTTCACCATACAATTCATTAGTCATTTTTGAAACAGCATATGGAGAAAGTTGTTTACCTATTTGATTTTCTACTTTGGGTAAAATTTTACTGTCGCCATAAACGGATGATGAACTTGCATAGACAATGCGTTTTACATTTGCATCACGGGCAGCCAGTAATACGTTTATAAATCCTGTTGCATTAACATTGTGTGTAGCTATCGGGTTTTTAATTGAGCGTGGTACTGAGCCTAATGCTGCTTGGTGAAAAACATAATCTACTCCAATACATGCTTTGTTACAGTCATTTGTGTTGCAAATATCACCATTGATAAATTGAAAATTAGGAAGCGATAGATAAGGTTCTATGTTTTCTTCAAATCCAGTCGCTAGGTTATCTAAAACAATAACTTTTTTTGCATTGTACTTAAATAAGTATTCTACGATATTTGAACCAATAAATCCGGCACCGCCAGTCACTAAAAAAGTTTTGGATGATAAGTCGATTGTATGAAAAGGAGTGGAGTACATTATATAGTCAAAAGTTTAAATTCAAAAGTCAAAAGAAAAGCCAAAAATTATCGTTTAGTATATTGTTGTTCGTAATATTTTTTATAGTCACCGGAAGTGACATTGTTTAGCCAGCCTTCATTAGCTAAATACCAATCAACCGTTTTTTCTAAACCTTCTTCAAATTGTAAAGATGGAACCCAGCCTAATTCTTTTTGAAGTTTAGTAGAATCAATGGCATAACGTAAATCGTGACCAGCTCTATCTTTTACAAAAGTGATAAGATTGGCAGATTCGCCCTCTGCACGATTTAATTTCTTATCCATTATTTTACATAGCAAATGAATCAAATCAATGTTGGTCCATTCATTATGGCCGCCAATATTGTAAGTTGTCCCTGTTTTTGCGGCATGAAAAATTACATCAATTGCTCTTGCATGATCTTCTACCCATAACCAATCACGAATGTTTTCTCCTTTTCCATAAATTGGAATGGATTTATTATTCTTTATATTGTGAATAGAAAGGGGAATTAATTTTTCTGGAAAGTGGTGACTGCCATAATTGTTAGAACAATTTGAAATAACAGCATTCATTCCGTAAGTATCATGATAAGCTCTAACAAAATGATCGGAGCTGGCTTTTGATGCTGAATACGGACTATGAGGGTCGTAAGCGGTTGTTTCTGTGAACATTCCAGTTTCTCCTAATGTTCCATATACTTCATCAGTGGAAACATGATAAAAACGATGTGAAGCGTAATTGTCTTTCCAATTTGTTTTAGCTGCATTTAATAAGTTTACAGTCCCAATTACATTTGTCATTACAAATTCCAATGGATTGCTTATGCTTCTGTCGACATGACTTTCTGCAGCCAAATGAATTACTGCATCAAATTTATGAAGGCTAAAAAGTTCGTTAATAAATGTTGCATCAACAATGTCACCTTTCACAAAAGAGTAATTGGGTTTTTTCTCAACATCCTTGATGTTATTCAAATTTCCAGCATAAGTAAGATTATCTAAATTAACAATTTGATAATTTGGATATTTATTTACAAATAATCGAACAACATGTGAGCCAATAAATCCAGCACCTCCAGTGATTAGTATTTTCTTCATTTAGAATTAATTTTTAAAACGACTACGGTCATTTTTTTATTAGTAATATTCATAATTCTCCATTTTACTTCTCTTTCGTTACCAATGATTGTAATTAGATCATTGTGTAATGTCCATTTTTCATCATTAAATCTGACTGGATTGGTTTCAGAATTACACAATACATTATGGTATTCCGAAAAAGTTTTGTCAGTAGCTAATTCTATTCCAGCTACAGCTCCAGCCCATTGATATAGTTTATCTGTATACTTTATTTTAGTAAAAATTAACGTATCGTTTATTTTCATATCATACAAATCGACTTCACTGGTCCAATGTCAAAACTGATTTTTTGCACGAAATAAATTTTGACTTTTGACTTTTAAAACTTTTGCCTTACTTATAGGCTCCAATAAGTTAAATTTTTAATCTTTCCTCTTAAAATACCTTTAACATCTACTAAAATTCCTCCATCTGATAAAATTGATTTGTAATAGGCTTCATCAAAACCAAGATATTCTTTATGATTTACAGCAACTACAACAGCATCGTATCCTTTTCCAATTGATTGTGCTAATTCAAAACCATATTCATGCTTTAATTCAGTTGAATCTGCATGAGGGTCAACTACATCAACGTGAACACCAAAAGATTTAAATTCTTTAATTACATCTGAAACTTTTGAATTTCGAACATCACTTACATTTTCTTTAAATGTTGCTCCCATCACCAGTACTCGTGATTCAGTTAAATTCTTTTTAGCGGCAATGATTTTCTTTACGGTTTGTTTAGCAACATAAAATCCCATGGAATCGTTTACGTAACGACCAGAATTAATTACTCTAGCATGATACCCTAATTCTTCTGCTTTGTATGTCAAATAATAAGGATCAACGCCAATGCAATGTCCGCCAACCAATCCCGGAGAGAATTTTAAGAAATTCCATTTTGTTCCAGCAGCTTCTAATACATCGTATGTGTTAATTCCAATACGACTAAAAATAATGGACAATTCATTCATCAATGCAATGTTCACATCACGTTGTGTATTCTCAATAATTTTTGCAGCTTCTGCAACTTTAATTGATGATGCTTTGTGAACTCCGGGCTCAACAATAATTTTATATGTTTCAGCAATAACTTCTAGTGATTCTTCACAGCATCCAGAAACTACTTTTAAGATTTTTGTGATTGTATGTTCTTTATCCCCAGGATTAATTCTTTCTGGAGAATACCCAACTTTAAAATCGGATTTAAATTTTAATCCTGATACTTCTTCTAATACAGGAATACAATCTTCTTCGGTACAACCAGGATAAACTGTGGATTCATAAACAACATAATCTCCTTTTTTTAATGCTTTCCCAACTGAACGAGAAGCGCCTAGTAAAGGTTTTAAATCGGGAAGGTTGTGTTCATCAATTGGGGTAGGGACTGCGATAATAAAAAAGTTAGCTGATTTTAAAACATCAATCGAAGCTGTAAATGCAATATCGCAACCTTCAAAATCTTTAATTGATAATTCTTGAGAAGGATCGATGTTGTTTTGCATCATTTTCACGCGTTCTTCATTAATATCGAATCCAATTACTTTTACTTTCTTAGCAAAAGCAAGTGCAATTGGTAACCCTACGTAACCGAGTCCGATAACCGCAATTTTTGCTTCCTTATTTTTTATTTTGTTAATCATAATAATTTTTTTTATTCTTTAATTTTCAAATTTTCAAATTTTTACATTTTCAAATTAACTTTTTCTATCTTCTTTTCTTAATGAATAAATCCGTTCGATAATATCAACTACTTTTAATCCTTCCATTGCATTGGTAGTTATTGTAGTTCGTCTTTTAAGTGTATCAATTACATTAGAAATAACTTGCGGATGATTGTTTGCAGATCCTTTGTAAGAGCCATAATCATTAGCCTCATTGGTAGGATCTAGATTTGGCATGGTATAGTCTTTTATATTACATTGCTCAACTTGGTCCATATATTGTCCGCCTACTTTAACACTTCCTTTGCTTCCAATAATTGTGATACTGCTTTCTAAATTGGTATTCCAAACAGCAGTAGAATAATTAATACTTCCCATGCCACCATTTATAAAATTAAAATTCACAAATCCACTATCTTCAAACTCTGTTAAATTAGCATGATTAAAATCGTTGAACTTAGCTTGAATATCTTTCATGTCACCAAATATCCAATACAATAAATCTATCCAATGCGAGAATTGAGTAAACAATGTTCCTCCATCTAAGTCCTCTGTTCCTTTCCAACCACCTTGTTTATAGTAACGCTCGTCACGATTCCAATAACAGTTCAGTTGAACCATGTATACATTTCCAATAACTTTTTCTTCAACAATTTTTTTCAACCAAACTGATGGAGGAGAAAAACGATTTTGCATGACACAAAAAACTGTTTTATGAACTTGCAATCCTTTGAAAATTATTGCTTCACAATCAGCTTTTGAAAGAGCCATTGGTTTTTCACAAACTATATGCTTTCCGGCTTCTAATACTAATAAAGAATGTTTTGCATGTAATCCATTAGGAGTACAAATACAAACCACTTCCACCTCTAGATGAGCAGCTAGCATTTCTTCTGCAGAAGAGTATAATTTTTCTTTGAATTCAGTCAAACCTAATTTATCAATTGGCAATACATCGCATACTGCAATTAATTCTGCTTCAGAATTTCTGCGAACCATTTCTGCATGTCGTTTGCCAATATGACCTTGACCGATTACTGCGAATTTAATTTTAGTTGAACTATCCATTTTTTACCACTAAGACACTAAGAACACTTAGTTATATTTTTTTAATTTTTGTATATTGCCTATTGCCTACTTCTTTTGTTGTCTATTGCTTACTTACTTTGCTATTCTCCAATTTGTATTTCTCTTTACTCTCCAAGCATACTGCAATTCCCTCTTTATTAAATTCTAATCGATGTCCATATTCACTTATCCATCCCATTTGTTTTGCTGGATTTCCAACCCATAAAGAATAAGGTTGAACATTTTTTGTTACCACAGCACCTGCTCCGATAAAAGCATATTCTCCAATATCATGGCCGCATACAATGGTTGCGTTTGCGCCTATTGATACGCCTTTTCCAACATGTGTTTTGGTATATTCGTTTTTACGATTGATGGCACTGCGCGGATTAATTACGTTTGTAAAAACCATTGATGGACCTAAAAAAACATCATCATCACACGTTACACCTGTATAAATAGAAACGTTGTTTTGCACTTTCACATTTTTTCCCAAAACAACTTCTGGAGATATAACAACATTTTGTCCAATGTTGCAATTTTCACCCAATGTGCAATTCGACATGATATGAGAAAAGTGCCAAATCTTGGTTCCTTTCCCAATCTTACATCCTTCATCTATGAATGCACTTTCGTGTGCGAAATATTCCATGTGTTGTTTTTTTTGATCCCGATAGCTATCGGGATTGACTTTTTTCTTTTGACTTAGCTGAAGCTTCTATGCTCTGTTTTGTTCAATTCTTCTTTTGAAAGAGATTTAAAATATTCATAAGTAATTTTTAATCCTTCTGCTCTTTCAACTTTTGGTTCCCAACCTAAAATAGTTCTTGCTTTTGTAATGTCGGGTTTGCGTTGCTTAGGATCATCTTGTGGCAATGGTTTCGAGATCAATTTTTGTTTGGTTCCTGTTAATTTTATAATTTCTTCACCAAATTCTTTAATGGTTATTTCGCTCGGATTGCCAATGTTTACAGGCTGAACATAGTCACTCATTAACAAACGATAAATGCCTTCTACTAAATCATCCACATAACAAAACGAACGAGTTTGTGAACCATCACCAAACATTGTTAGATCTTCACCACGCAATGCTTGTCCAATAAATGCTGGCAATACTCTTCCATCATTCAGTCGCATACGAGGACCATAAGTATTAAAAATTCTTATGATGCGTGTTTCCACTCCGTGATATGTATGATAAGCCATTGTCATAGCTTCCATAAAACGTTTTGCTTCGTCATAAACTCCACGTGGACCAACAGGGTTTACATTTCCCCAATATTCTTCTGTTTGTGGATGTACTATTGGATCGCCATATACTTCAGAAGTAGATGCAACTAATATTCTTGCTTTTTTAACTCTTGCTAATCCTAATAAATTATGAGTTCCTAATGAACTTACTTTTAATGTTTGAATTGGAATTTTTAAATAATCGATAGGAGAAGCTGGTGATGCGAAATGCAGTATGTAGTCTAATTCACCTGGAATAAAAACAAATTTAGAAACATCGTGATGATAAAATTCAAAATGTTCGAGCTTCATTAAATGATCAATGTTTTTTAAATCACCAGTAATTAAATTGTCCATTCCAATTACATGAAATCCTTCTTTAATAAAACGATCACAAAGGTGTGAACCTAAAAATCCTGCTGCTCCTGTTATTAAAACTCTTTTCATTTTTACAAATTGTTGATTTGTTGATTTAGAGAATTGGAGAGGTATGATATGAGAAATAAATATTTAATTTCCCACTAATTAAAATTCTCTAATTCACTATTTCTCTAACTCTCTATTTTATTTTACGGTTTCTCTTCCAATACTTGTATAGTAATATCCTAACTCTTTCATTTGATCAATTCCATATAAATTTCTTCCATCAAAAATGGCTTTGTTTTTTAATAAGGAAGAAACTCTTTCGAAATCTGGTGTGCGGAATAAACTCCATTCGGTTGCAATTAATAATGCATCTGCACCACGTAACGCATCATATTCATCCATGGCATAAGTGATTTTATCTCCAATTAAATTTCTGACATTGTTCATTGCTTCTGGATCGTATGCAGCTACTGTTGCTCCAGCTTTTAATAATTCTTCTATGATGTACAATGCAGGTGCTTCGCGAATGTCATCAGTATCAGGTTTAAATGCTAGTCCCCAAACGGCAATTTTTTTACCTTTCAAGTCTCCTTTGAAATAGTTTTTCACTTTTGGAATGATAATGGTTTTTTGTTTTTCATTTATTTCCATTACTGATTCCAATATTTTAAAATCGTACATCACTTCGTTAGCCGATTTAGCTAATGCTTGAACGTCTTTCGGAAAACAGCTTCCACCATAACCAATTCCTGGAAATAAAAATCGCTTTCCAATTCTATCATCACTACCAATTCCAATTCGAACAGCATCTACATCGGCACCAACTAATTCGCATAGGTTTGCGATTTCGTTCATGAAAGTAATTTTGGTAGCTAAGAAAGCATTTGCTGCATACTTTGTTAATTCAGCAGAACGTTCATCCATAAAGACGATTGGATTTCCTTGTCGAACATAAGGTTTGTAAAGCTCTTCCATTGTTTTGCGGGCTTTGTCTGAACTTGCACCAATCACAACTCTATCTGGTTTTAAAAAATCATCTACCGCAAATCCTTCGCGTAAAAATTCTGGATTTGAAACAATATCAAATTCTACTTTCGCATGTTTTGCAACTGCTTTACGAACTTTATCTGCTGTGCCAACAGGAACAGTGCTTTTGTCAACAATCACTTTGTAGTCTTTCATTATTTTCCCAAGATCATCTGCTACACCGAGGATGTAACTTAAGTCAGCAGATCCATCTTCGCCTGGAGGAGTTGGTAATGCAAGAAAAATAATTTTTGCTTTTGCAATTGCTTCTTCAAGGTTGGTAGTGAATGTTAATCGACCTTGTTTGATATTTCTTTCGAACAATACATCCAAATGTGGTTCGTAAATAGGAACTACACCCGCTTGCATTTTTTGTACTTTTTCTTTGTTGATATCAACACAAATAACATGATTGCCAGTTTCTGCTAAACAGGTTCCTGTTACCAATCCTACGTATCCTGTTCCTACTACTGCGATATTCATAATGTTAATTTGAAAATTTGAAAATTAGTTAATGTGCTTATTGAAAAAATAAAATTATTTACAAAATTCTAAAACATTTGTAGTGATATAGTTTAATGTTTCTTCATCTAATTCGGTATGCATTGGTAAAGACATTACACAAGCACAAAGCTTTTCTGTTACAGGAAAATCACCTGCTTTGTAACGTGGATCCAAATATGCTTTTTGTAAATGCAATGGAATAGGATAATAAATCATTGCGGGAATATCTTTGCTAGCCAAATATTCGCGGATAGCTGTTCTGTCAACTCCAACTAATTGCAAAGTATATTGATGAAAAACGTGATCAGAAAATTTTGCACGAGCTGGTGTTTTTAATTTTGGATGATTTGCAAATGCTTTGTCGTAATAGTTTGCCGCCTTATTGCGAGCCACAGCATAATTATCTAAATCGCGCAATTTGATTCTTAAAATAGCTGCTTGAATGCTATCTAGGCGTGAATTTACACCAATCGAATCGTGAACATATTGCACAGATTGACCATGATTGGCAATCATTCTGATTTTTGCAGCTAACTGGTCATCGTTCGTATACATTGCTCCACCATCTCCATAACATCCTAAGTTTTTAGAAGGAAAAAACGAGGTACAACCAACTGTTCCTATTGTTCCTGCTTTTTTAGCAGAACCATCAGCTGATTTATAATTTGCACCTATCGCTTGTGCAGTATCTTCAATCACATATAAATTATGCTTTTTTGCTAAAGCCATTATCGCATCCATATCAGCGCATTGTCCAAATAAATGCACAGGAACAATTGCTTTAGTTTTTGGAGTAATAGCTTTTTCGATTGCTTGTATGTCAATTTCAAAAGTATCTGGGACAACATCTACTAAAACAGGTTTTAATCCTAACAAAGCGATCACTTCTGCAGTAGCAACGTAAGTAAAATCAGCAGTTATAACCTCATCTCCGGGTTTTAAATCCAAAGCCATCATTGCTATTTGCAAAGCGTCAGTTCCATTAGCACAAGGAATCACATGCTTTACTCCAAGGTATTGTTCTAATTCAGCCTGAAAAGCTTTTACCTCCGGACCATTAATAAATGCAGTATTATCTAATACATTTTGGATAGCAGCATCTACTTCTGTTTTTATTTTTTCGTATTGACTTTTTAAGTCAACCATTTGAATTTTTTTGGCAGTTTTAGTCATTCGTTTTTACTGGTTTAAATAAGAGTGCGAATATAAGGAAAATATATAAATTCTGAAGGCAATTTTTGGCTATGGTATTCGTTTAAAAGCCTTATATTTACAAATATTTTTGTTAAAATGAAGAAAGCCTATTTTTTAAGCATTTGTACAATTTTTTTAGCATTTAATCTTGTTTCTCAAGTTAGTGTAAAAGATTCATCAATTTATACCCCCTATATTGGTGTTTCTTACGCATACCATTTCCCTGAAGGCCACATGGCAAAACGTTTTAGCAATAGTTCTGCCATTGGACTTAATTTGGAGTTTAAAACAAAAAAACAATGGGCTTTAGGTATAAATGGAAGCTATATTTTCGGAAAAGATGTAAAAGAGTCGCTTTTTGATAGTATTGCAACTCCAAGTGGCTCTATTATCAATGGAAATGGAGAATTTGCAGATGTTCGTTTATATGAAAGAGGTTTTACAGCTTCTTTAACCATTGGAAGCTTGTTTGCTTTTAAAAAACCAAATCCCAATTCGGGAATTATGTTCAATGTGGGTTTTGGATTTATTCAACATAAAATTAGAATAGAAACTATCGGAAATAATGCTCCTCAACTTTCTAAACAATACAAAAAAGGATACGATCGTTTAACAAATGGTTTTTTATTGAGTCAGAATTTAGGTTATTTATATTTAAGTGATAATCGATTAGTGAACTTTTATATTGGATTTGAATGTATGCAAGGTTTTACCCAAAGCAGAAGAAGTTACGATTACGATTTGATGAAACAAGACACAGAAAAACGAGTTGACATTTTGTATGGAGGAAAATTTGCTTGGATATTACCAATGTACAAAAGAGCTCCTCAAGAATTCTACACTTATTAATGCCTCACCCCGCCCTCTCGTAAAAGAGAGGGAGATGAACGCTGAAAATGAAATTACTATATAACCTCTCTATTTATTTATACATATTTTATATTCGAGTTGGTTCATTGTTCAACTCGAAAGCAAAATTAATGATTGCTGGAAGGAAAAACATTTTCGAAAACATTAAATCCAAAATCCTTAATCCAAAATCCAATAATATAGTATGGTTCCATTGTGCATCTCTAGGCGAGTTTGAGCAGGGCCGACCGTTAATGGAAAAATTAAAATTGCAACAGAGGGATGTAAAAATACTACTCACATTTTTTTCGCCATCAGGTTATGAAATTCGAAAAAATTATGCTGGTGCAGATTTTATTTTTTATTTACCAATGGACACTCCATCCAATGCGAAAAAATTTATTGAAATAGTAAATCCACAAAAAGTATTTTTTGTGAAGTACGAATTTTGGTTCAATTATTTAACAGAATTAAAAAATAAAAACATTCCAACTTATTTAGTTAGCGGAATTTTTAGAGAAAATCATCATTTTTTTAAAAGCACAGGAGCTTGGTTTCGTAAACAATTAAGTTCTTTTACGCATTTCTTTTTACAAGATGAAAAATCAGTAGAAATGTTGAATTCAATAGGTTGCACGAATACTACTCTTTGTGGCGATACTCGTTTTGATAGAGTATTTGAAGTTTCTAAAAATGCCAAACAATTAGATTTAGTAAAATTATTTGTTGAAGATAAAAAAGTAATGATTGTTGGAAGCTCATGGTTGGAAGATGAAAAAATTATCGCAAACTATTTCACAAATCCTAAATCACAAATCCTAAATTATAAAATTATTATAGCTCCGCATGAGATTAACGAAAAGCATTTGGTTTCTATCGAAGGGCAATTTTCTAGTACGTGTCTGCGATATTCTAAAGCAACTCAAAAAAATATTTCTGAAGCACAAGTATTAATTATAGATAATATTGGAATGCTCTCCTCATTATATCAATATGGCACGATAGCCTTTATTGGTGGCGGTTTTGGAAAAGGAATTCACAATATTTTAGAAGCAGCAACTTTTGGTTTGCCAGTAATTTTCGGTCCGAATTATCACAAGTTTGTTGAAGCAAAAGAATTGATAAAACTTGGCGGTGCTTTTTCAATAAAAGATGTTTCAGAATTTGAAAAAACAATGGCGCTATTAAGTGATGAGCAAGTTTTGAAAACGGCTTCTCAGATTTCTAGGATGTATGTGCAGGGGAGGATTGGGGCAACCGATAAGATACTTTCGAAAATTTAAACACCTCTTCCAAGAAAAGTTGTGGTTAGCAGCCGCAGATTTACAGATTAAAAAATAAAATAATTTTTGCTGATTTGATTGTGGCTAGGCCATGCTCGCCATCGCTAGTGAGATCTCGCGATTGATTGTGGATTCTATTAATTTAGAATCTGCCAAAATATGCACCTCGGAAAAATCTGCGAATCTGCGGCTATTTTTTTATTTTTAGTAGCAGATTGTTTTTTACGGAGCTCTCCCATTCTTCCTTCAAAATACTCAACACAATACTGTCTCTTCTTGCGCCATCCATCGTAATTACATTTTTTCTCAAAACGCCCTCAACAGTGCACCCGATTCCTTCCATCGCAGCAATGCTTCTCAGGTTATTCTTATTTGCTCGAAATTCAACTCGTTCCATATTCATCTTTTCAAAAGAAAATGGTAGTAAAAAATTTACAATTAGTATTCAATCCAGTCCCCTGTGGAATTTTACTGTACCATGTATAGCCCAATTGCAAAGTTGATTGTGTAATTTGGATATCATAAAAACGTGTACTTCCAACAAGTTGATTGATAAGTTTATCAAAAACAATGAATGGATATTCCTTTTTATTTGCTTTGGCGACCAAGGCCATTTTGATATAGGCTCTCAAATTTTCTATACCATTTGCTTGAAGTAAAGAATATTTCCAAATCTCAGGTTCGTTAATGGAAATTGGAATTAAATCAATAGTGTCATCTGCTTTAAGTGGGCTAAGTAAAACGATTTCGTTTTCTAAAATGTAATCTTGAGAGAAGTTGAAGTTCATTTTTTTACCACTTAAAATTAGCCAAAAAACACAGATTTTAAAATTAATTATTATCTGTTACCTTATTTTAAAAAGGATAAATGGCATTATTCATAGTATAAGTGGAAAAGTAACGTATAAAATTATCATTTGGAGGCACTTTAATGCCATTTATTTCATTATTTTTCGCTAAAATATAAAAACAATTTTATGGGAAATACATCAACAAAAACTTCGGCATTATTTGCATTAATATCTGTATTTTTTTTCTGGGGATTTTTGGCTGCGTCAAATGGAATTTTTATTCCTTTCTGCAAAACACATTTTAATTTAACTCAATTTCAATCACAATTAATTGATAGTGCTTTTTACGGAGCATATTTTATCGGTTCATTGTTGTTGTATATTTTCTCATTACAATTTAATAAAGACATTATTAATAAGATTGGTTATAAAAAAACAATCATTTATGGTTTGCTTATTTCTATTATAGGAGCATTAATTATGATTCCTGCAATTAATTCGGGATCTTTTATGTTTATTTTGGCTGCCTTTTTTATTATTGCTTTGGGCTTTTCTTTGCAACAGACTTCAGCAAACCCATTGGTATTAAATTTAGGGAATCCGGCTACAGGTTCGTATAGATTGAATTTTGCAGGGAGTGTAAATTCACTGGGAACAGCCATTGGTCCCATTTTGGTGAGTTTGGCATTGTTTGGAAAAGTAGTTGCTACAGATACAGATAAGACTTCAGCATCTTTGGGTTCCATCAATATTTTGTATGTGATATTGGCTGTTGCATTTGGTGCCGCAATTGTGATCCTTATTTTTTCTAAAATTCCTAAGCTTGAAATTGAGGAAGATGAATCGGAAGTAAAAGTGCTAAAACAACCTTTGTTTTTTATTATGGGCATTTTGGTATTCTTGTTTGCTATATTTGCTTATTCAGTTAAAGAAGGAATTCATAATTTTTCTACAAATAATTTCGAGGAAGATTATAATAAAGTACTTTTTCTGGCTGTTATAACTGGCTTTGTTTTGCTCTTGCTCATTATTCTCTTTTTGCTCTACAGAAAAATTAATAAACAAAATCGTTTTGAATCAGAAGCATATCCGCAAGTGACATTGGGAATGATTGCCATTTTTATTTATGTGGGTGTAGAAGTAACCATTCAAAGCAATATGGGAACGCTATTGAAAACGCCTGAGTTTGGTGGATTGGACGATTCAAAAATTAGTCCGTTCATTTCCTTGTATTGGGGAAGTTTAATGATTGGTAGATGGACAGGTGCTATTGATGCTTTTAATTTGAAAAAATCTGTAAATACAATTTTAACGTTAATTATTCCTTTTGTTGCATTTGCATTTGTGCTCTTTATCAATCATTTGAATGGTTCAGACATGAGTAATTTTTATTTTTATGCGATTTGTGTAGCTGTGCTTTTAGCCGGATTTATTTTAGGAAAAAACCGTCCAACATTCACTTTGATGTTGTTCGGAATACTAGGAACCATTGCAATGATTGTAGGATTATTATGTAATGGAACAATCGGAATCTATGCCTTTTTAAGTGGTGGATTATTTTGTTCTATTATGTGGCCTTGTATTTTTTCATTAGCAATTGCAGGATTAGGAAAGTATACTAGTCAAGCTTCTGGTTTTTTAATTATGATGATTTTAGGTGGAGCATTTATTCCTCCAGTTCAAGGTTTATTAGCTGATTATACAAACATTCACATTTCATACATCATACCTGTTTTCTGTTTTATTTATTTGGCTTGGTATGCATGGAAGATGAAAATTATTTTAAATAAAAAGGGCATCGATTATGACAAAGCAGAGACTAGTAGCGGCCATTGATATTGGCGGCACCAATACTGTCTTTGGATTGGTGGATGTGAATGGAAAAATTTTATTGAAAGAAACTGTTTCTACGGAGCACTTTCCTATTCCAGAAGATTTGGTGGCTGTGGTGTGTGAGCACATTAAAAGAGCAATGTTGCAATTTGTTGATACTTCTGAATTAGTTGGAGCAGGAATTGGTGCACCCAACGGGAATTATTTTAAAGGAACAATTGAATTTGCACCCAATTTAAAATGGGAAGGTGTTGTTCCACTTGCAAAATTGTTTTCAGAAAGACTGTTAATAAAAACAGTTTTAACGAATGATGCGAATGCTGCGGCTATCGGTGAAATGATGTTTGGCGGTGCAAAAGGAATGAGAGATTTTATTTTCATTACGCTGGGAACTGGCTTGGGAAGTGGAATAGTAGCTAACGGAGAAATGATTTTAGGTCACGATAGTTTTGCAGGAGAAATCGGACACGTAATTATGTTTGCCGATGGAAGACAATGTGGTTGCGGAAGAAAAGGTTGTTTGGAAACCTATTGCTCAGCAACAGGAATCAAAAGAACGTATTCGGATTTGTTGATGAGTAACCACGATAAAGCCAATTTACAAGCCCGAGTTGCTGATGCAAAATACATTTACGATAAAGCAATTTCTGGAGATAAAGATGCGATAGAAGCATTTAATTATACAGGAGATTTATTGGGCTTGGCTTTGGCTAATAGTGTAGCATATACTAGTCCAGAAGCGATTTTCCTATTTGGTGGACTAGCAATGGCTGGTGATTTTATTTTTAAACCAACTATAGAAAGTTTCGAAAGAAATTTATTGAACATCTATAAAAATAAAATAAAAATTCTTCCATCGCAGTTAAACGAGAATGATTCAGCCATATTGGGAGCAGCATCTTTAATTTTGAAAGAGCTTAATTAGATTATGTCAAATCAGAACAAAAAAAGTAAGGAAGATCGTTATCTAGAAGTAGTTTTTAAACTGCTGTATTTGATTATGGCATTGATGATATTCTTGGGGCTTTTTATTTATATCAATGTTGCAGGTATACCTGATATGCTGAAACCGAGCGAAGAATTGGTTTATTTAGATGTAAAAGATACTACATCAAAAAAGAATGAAATTAAAAGCGATTTATGGCAAGCTCCTGATACATTGGATATTGTGAAAGAACCAAACGCGGAGCAGATTTTTTATGGACGAAGTTTAATTAAAAATACTTCTTTGTATTTAGGTCCGAATGGAACAGTTGCTCATAACAGTAATGTAATGAATTGTCAGAATTGTCATTTGGATGCAGGAACAAAAGCTTTTGGAAATAATTATAGTGGAGTGGCTTCAACTTACCCAAAGTTTCGTGAGCGTTCGGGAGCTATGGAAAATATTTACAAACGAGTGAATGATTGTTTTGAAAGAAGTTTAAATGGAAAAGCATTGGATACTTTAGGAAAAGAAATGCAAGCAATTAAAGCATATATTGTTTGGTTAGGGAAAGATGTGAAAAAAGGAGAGAAGCCAAAAGGTGCTGGATTAGTGGAATTAAAATATTTAGATAGGGCAGCAGATGCAGCAAAAGGGCAAGTAGTTTACGTTGAAAAATGTTTATCCTGTCACGGAACAAAAGGTGAAGGGAAAATGAATCCAGATAATTTAGTGTATCAGTATCCGCCATTGTGGGGAGAACACAGCTATAACGATGGAGCTGGATTGTTTCGTTTGTCGCGTTTTGCAGGTTATGTAAAAGCAAACATGCCTTTCGGAGCAAAACATGATAACCCGCAGTTAACGGATGAAGAATGTTGGGACGTAGCAGCATTTGTAAATTCACAAACTCGTCCGAAAAAAGATTTAAGTAAAGATTGGCCGAAGATTGCAGGAAAACCAGTTGATCATCCATTTGGTCCTTATGCGGATAAGTTTTCGGAAAAGCAACATAAGTATGGACCATTTGAAGAGATAGCAGTATTGAAGAAAAAGAATTCTAAAAAGTAAATCGCAAATAATTAGTATTTTCCAATTTGGAAATTGGATAATTTGAAAATGAAAAAAATATTAGTCACCTTAGTGTCTTAGTGGTAAAAATGAAAATTTAAATTAAAAACGAAAAGCATGAATATTCTAACACAACCCTGGCCTTGGTATGTTTCAGGTCCTTTGATTGGCCTGATGGTTCCAATATTATTGATTGTGGGAAACAAAACGTTTGGTATCTCATCATCTCTAAGACATATCTGTGCAGCTTGTATTCCAGGCAAAGCAGAATTTTTTAAATATGATTGGAAAGCAGAATCCTGGAATTTAATTTTTGCTTTGGGAATTGTTTTAGGCGGATTAGTTGCTGGATATTTTTTCGCTAATCCAAACCCGATTCAAATTTCGGAAGCAACTGTTGCGGATTTATCTTCCATGGGAATAAAAGATTTTTCTGGGTTGGTTCCTAACGATATTTTTAATTTTCACTCCTTGCTAACTGTAAAAGGGTTTTTGTTAATGATAGCAGGAGGATTCTTTGTTGGCTTCGGAACGCGTTATGCTGGTGGTTGTACTTCAGGTCATTCCATAATGGGAATGTCTAATTTGCAACTTCCATCCTTGATAGCAACTATCTGTTTCTTTGTTGGAGGCTTAGCAATGCCTTGGTTTGTTTTACCTTGGATAATGAGCTTATAATTCCCCCTTGGAGAAGAGAGCTAGGGGGATTGATGTTTGAAATAGACAAAAAAATTAAAAAATAAATAAAATGAACAAAATAAAATTCTTAGCACTCGGCTTCATTTTCGGAGTTATCTTAATAAAAGCAGAAGTAATTTCCTGGTTTCGTATTCGGGAAATGTTTCGCTTTCAGGCATTTCAAATGTATGGAATCATTGGTTCTGCAGTTGTAATTGGAATCATTTCTGTTTTTATGATTAAAAAATACAATATCAAAACAATTAAAGGAGAAGAAATAAAAATTGAGCCTAAAAAATTCTCAATAGGAAATATTATTGGCGGACTAATGTTCGGATTGGGTTGGGCAATGACAGGTGCTTGTCCAGGGCCATTATATGCATTAGTCGGAAGTGGGTTGGTAGTTATTATTGTTGTTTTATTGAGTGCGATATTTGGAACTTGGGTATACGGTCTCTTAAAGAATAAATTGCCTCATTAATAAAATTAGTATATACATGAGAGATTTTAAAAAGCATAAACATTTTTGTTCTTGTGATAATTGCAAACCAATTGTTAATGATACAGGTTTATCTCGTAAGCATTTTTTAAAAACGTTGGGTGCTGCTACAATTGGCTTAGGCTTAAATCCTATGAGTGCATTTGCTTTACAAGAAGAAGGGAAAGCTAAAGAGATTGAAAATAGTTCGGTTGTCAAATCAGGGAAAGTGCAGCGTATTAGTTTGTTGCATACAACAGATATTCATGGACAAATTAACGTGCATGATGAATTCTTTTGGGAAAATGGGAAAGTTGTTTTTAAAAAGAGAGGAGGGTTCGCTCATTTAAAAACAATGATTACTGAATTACGCAAGCAAAATCCAAATACACTTTTGTTGGATGGTGGCGATTGTTTTCAAGGTAGTGGAATTGCAACTCTTACTCAAGGTCAGGCCTTAGTGCCTTTAATGAATAATTTGGAATACGATCTTGTGTTGCCTGGGAATTGGGAAGTGGTATATGGTAAAAAGATGTTGTTAAAAGATTTGGGCGGTTACAATGCACAAAAAATATGTGCAAACATGTTTGATGATGATGGTGTTTCAGATTTAATGTTTCCACCATATAGTATATTTTATATTGGAGGAATTAAGATTGGATTTGTGGGTTACAATGATCCTTTAACACCAATAAGGCAATCACCCGATTATAGCAAGGGAATAAAATTTTGTGACCCTGAAAAAAATCTTGCTAAATATGTTAAGATACTTCGTGAACAAGAGCAGTGCAAAATGGTTTTTGTAATGTCTCATATGGGACTCGCTCAGCAATTAAATCTTGCTGCGCAACCTTATGCCGAAGGTGTAGATTATATTTTAGGAGCAGACACGCATGAAAGAATTCGTGAGCCATTACAAGGGAAATATTCAAAAGTTACAGAACCAGGTGCTTTTGCATCTTTTATTGGTAAGTTAGATATAGTTATTGAGGATGGTAAAATTAAAGATGAATCATATGAATTAATAGATGTGGATCCAGAAAAATATTCTGCAGATAGGGAGATGTTATCATTAATTGAAGAGACATTTAAACCTCACGAAAAGGAATTAAAAAAAATTGTTGGCAAAACCAAAACGCCATTGTACCGTGCATTTATAATTGAAACACCAATGGACAATTTAATAACAGATGCTGTAATGTGGAAGGTAAAAACGGATATTGCTGTCTCAAATGGTTTCAGATTTTGTCCACCTTTGATTCCAGATGAAAAAACGGGTATTGCTGAAATTACAAAAGATTATTTATGGAGTATGTTGCCAGTTAATTCACAGATAAAAACAGCAGAAGTCACAGGAACACAAATTTGGAATTGGTTAGAGTCAGAATTAGAAAATGCATTTTCAAAAGATGCCACTAAAAGATTTGGAGGATGGTTTGTTCGATTTAAAGGAATGAAAGTTGTTTTTACGATTGGAAATGACAAAGGAAAACGTATACAAAGTATTAAAGTGAATAATAAAGCGATTGACCTTAATAAAACTTATACCATGGTTGCTTGCCAACGTGATGGCGACCCTGATGATATGCTTTGTAGAATGAAAAACACTCACAATCCTGTTTCAAAAGGAATTTTATTGCATGATGTATTAGAAGAGTATTTGGCTAAATTTTCTCCAGTATCACCTAAACTAGAAGGTAGAGCAATAGCAACGGATGCTGACGCAACATTGTTAACTCAAGTAGAAGGAGTAAATTATAAATTCAGATAATCCTTAATATGAAAAAAATAGCATTAATTATTTTTAGTTTTATTTCTTTGATAAGTTTTGGACAAGAGTATGCTCCAAAGAAAAATTTACCCATCATTCCTCTTCCAAGAGAAATAAAAGTTGCTGATGGATTGTTTGTGTTGACTTCACAAACTAAAATTGTAGTTATGGCTGATGGTTTTCAGCCCGAGATAGATTATTTGAATCATTATTTCAAAACAAATTATGATTTTGAATTAGCCACAACAAAAATTTTACCAACCGATGGGAATTACATCATTTTTACTCGTCCCGATTTTGAAGCAGGTTGGAAAGAGAATTATGATTTAACAATTAATGAAAATCACATTTATTTTTTAGCAGAAGGAAATGCAGGTTTGTTTTATGCGATGCAAACACTCATTCAGATTTTGCCTTTAGAAAAAACTGCTGAAGTAAAAGTACCTTGTGTACAGATAAAAGATAGTCCACGCTATGAATGGCGAGGAATGCACTTGGATTGCAGTCGCCATTTTTTTACAAAAGATGAAGTGAAAAAGTACATTGATTATTTGGCTATGTATAAGTTCAATGTTTTTCATTGGCATTTGGTAGATGATCAAGGTTGGAGAATTGAAATTAGAAAATACCCTTTACTTACAACTGTCGGAGGAAAAAGAAAAGAAACACTGATAGGAAAAACAATAAATAAGGATGGGACTGTTTCTGTGGGTGATAAGTTTGATGGAAAAGAATATGGTGGATTTTATACACAAGAAGATGTAAAAGAAATTGTTGCCTACGCACAAAGTAAATATATTACTATACTTCCTGAAATAGAAATGCCAGGTCATTCGATAGCCGCGCTTGCGGCCTATCCGCAATTTTCTTGTGCTGGAGGTCCATTTGAAACCTTAACTAGATGGGGTGTTTCTGATGATTCCTATTGTGGAGGAAATGATGAGACATTTGTTTTTTTAGAAAATATTTTAGATGAAGTAATGGCTTTGTTTCCGAGTAAATATATTCACATAGGTGGAGACGAATGTGAGAAAGGTAGATGGAAAACATGTGTGAAATGTCAAAAGAGAATCGCTGATGAAAAGTTAAAAGACGTTGAACAATTACAAAGTTATTTCATCACACGTATCGAAAAACACGTAAACTCCAAAGGGAAACAAATTATTGGTTGGGATGAAATTTTAGAAGGTGGATTAGCACCCAATGCTGCATTGATGAGTTGGAGAGGAATTAAAGGTGGAATTGCTGCTGCCAAACAAAAGCATTATGTAGTTATGAGCCCAGGTAAACCTTGTTACTTCGATCACTATCAATCAAAAGATAAGGCAAAAGAACCCTTGGCAATTGGTGGCTTTAATCCTTTGGATTCAGTTTATTTATATAATCCTACTCCCAAAATATTAACCGAAGAAGAAGCAAAATTTATTATGGGTGCACAGGCAAATCTTTGGACAGAATACATTGTTGATTTCAAACAAGTAGAGTATATGGCTATGCCGCGTATGGCTGCATTATCTGAAGCATTGTGGACTCCCTTAGATAAAAAGAATTTAAAAGATTTTGTTGTGCGATTAAAATTGCATGCACCTATCTTGGATAAGATGGGTGTGAATTATGCGAAACATTTTAAGAGTATGAAATGATGAATTGAGATTTCATTTTATGACGTCACACTGAGCGTAGTCGTATTTTATAGTTTATAGGATAGAGGTGGAGATGAGCAAATCCCAAATCAAGTTCGGGATAAATGTCTCTAAGTTTTATAAATATAAAACAATAGACATTAAAAAATAAATCCCGCTATGACTACTAAACCTAAGGGGATCTGGATAAACACTTACAAATATGTAAGAAACTACTTGGACAAATGTAAAACAGTTTATAAATTTTATTGAGTCAGCATTCATTTATTCTTAGAAATCGACCGACTAAAAACCTCGTAACTATATGACTACCAGACGTAATTTTATTAAGACAAGTGCTTTTGCTTCGGCCGCTCTTTTGGTTAATAAGGCAACTGCAAATGAGGAATCAATGCATACAGATGCTAAAGTGGTTATTGTTAAACCAATTGTTTTATCTACCTGGAACTTTGGATTGAACGCAAACGTTGCAGCTTGGGAAGTGTTGAGTAAAAATGGAAGAGCCTTGGATGCGGTTGAAGCGGGAGTAAAAATTCCAGAAGCTGATCCAACTGAAAGAAGTGTTGGATTTGGTGGTCGACCAGATAGAGATGGAAGGGTAACATTGGATGCTTGTATTATGGATGAAAATGCAAACATCGGCTCCGTAGCATGTTTAGAGCATATCAAACATCCCATTTCCGTTGCAAGAGCCGTAATGGAAAAAACCCCTCATGTGATGTTGGTTGGTGATGGTGCTTTGCAATTTGCATTGTCACAAGGATTCAAAAAGGAAAATTTATTAGTAGAAGAATCAGAAAAAGAATGGAAAGAATGGTTGAAGAATAGTAATTATAAACCAATTGTGAATATTGAAAATCACGATACAATTGGAATGATTGCATTAGATGCTGATGGAAATTTATCTGGTGCGTGTACAACAAGTGGAATGGCTTTTAAAATGCATGGAAGAGTTGGAGATTCTCCAATTATCGGAGCTGGATTGTATGTAGATAACGAAATTGGTGCTGCAACAGCAACGGGTCATGGTGAAGAAGTTATTCGTATTGCAGGTTGTCATTTAGTGGTTGAATTCATGCGTCAGGGGAAATCTCCGGAAGATGCATGTAAAGAAGCGGTAAGCAGAGTTGTGAAATTAACTGCAAATCGAAAAAAGAATTTAAAAGATATACAAGTTGGTTTTATTGCTTTGAATAAAAAAGGAGAATACGGTTCGTATTGTGTGCAGAGTGGATTTAATTATGCAGTATACGATGCGAAAGGAAATAATTTAATAAATGCTGATTACCATTTAAAATGATTTTAGAAAAGAACAATGTTGAATTTAAGCAGGATCAATTCCCTCTTGGAGAAGGGGGCTAGGGGGATTGATGTTGGTGGGTGTAATTTTAATAGTAAAGCAAAATGTCAATTAGGACAATTCCCCCTTCTCCAAGAGGGAATAAAAAAATGAAACCAAAACTAGAAATAGCTTGTTTTAATTTAGAATCTGCACTTATTGCTCAGCAAGGTGGAGCCGACAGAATAGAGCTTTGCGATGATTTTTCTTGCGGAGGAATAACTCCTAATTACGGAACATTTGAAACTGCCAGAAAATTAATTATTGTCGATTTGTTTGTCATGATTCGTCCTCGCGGTGGAAATTTTATTTATTCCAATACAGAATTCGAAGAAATGAAAAAAAACATTCTACATTTTAAAAAGATGAACGTGAATGGATTTGTATTTGGAATATTGAATGACGATGGTACTGTAAATAAAAATCAAAACAAAGAATTGATTGAATTAGCAAAACCATTGCCTTGTAGTTTTCACAGAGCATTTGATGTTTCTGTTGAGTTAACTAAAAATTTAGAAGATGTGATTGAATGTGGTTTTAAAACAATACTTACATCTGGACAAACAAAATCAGCATTAGAAGGAATAGAACAACTTATTGAGTTAATGAAATTATCAAATGGGAGAATAATAATTATGCCAGGAGGCGGAGTTCGTTCATCAAACATTGCATTGCTAAAAGCAAAAGTTCCAACATTTTATTATCATTCCTCTGCAATTATAAAAGATGACATTGCAGATCTAGCAGAAGTAAAATTGCTTAAAGAAAAATTATCGTGAAGTATCGCTTCCTAAAATATATTTTACTATTACTTTTCCCTTTAGCTTTAAACGCTAAGGTCTTTGAAAAAAGTTTGAGTAGCGAGAAATGGAAATTTAGAAAGAAAAACGATAAATCTTGGTTAAAAGCAACAGTTCCAGGTACTGTCCATACGGACTTATTAACTAATAAGAGTATCCCAGATCCATTTTATGGCAACAATGAAAAGCAATTGCAATGGATTGAGAATGAAGATTGGGAATACAAAACTACTTTTTCAATTTCTAAAACAGAAATACTTCAATCACATATCGAATTGCAATTTGATGGGCTGGATACTTACGCAAAAGTATTTGTGAATGGTAGTTTAGTTCTTGTTGCAGATAACATGTTTCGGAGCTGGAAGGTGGATGTAAAAAAGTATGTCCGAAAAGGGAAAAATAATTTGTCTGTTATTTTTGAATCTGCAGTAAGAAGAGGGAAAGAGGAAGCAAAAAAACTCACCTATATTTTGCCTGGAGATGAAAAAGTATTTACCCGAAAAGCCCAATATCAATATGGTTGGGATTGGGGGCCACGTTTTGTGACTTGCGGAATTTGGAAAGATGTAAAATTGGTTTGTTGGAACGATGCCAGAATATTGAGTATAAAATCAATTCAAAAAGAATTAAATGATTCGTTAGCTCAATTAGAATTTGTTTGTGAAATTGAAAGTGATGTGGAGGCAAATGCTTTTATGGATATTGCAAATGTAGCTGAAGATAACACTGGACAGACTACGACTAAAATTGCTCTAAAAAAAGGAATTCATTCTTACAATTTGTCGTATACTATTAAAAATCCCAACTTGTGGTGGTGTCGGGGTCTTGGCTTCCCTACATTGTATAATTTCAAAATACATCTTTCTTATGATTCTAAATTTTTAGATGAAGTAGCTTTAGAAATCGGTCTCCGCACAATTCAGTTGATTCAAGATAATGATAGTATTGGCAAAAGTTTTTATTTCAAATTAAATGGTGTTCCTGTTTTTATGAAGGGCGCGAATTATATTCCTCCCGATAATTTTCTTCCTCGTGTAAAAAAAGAGAAGTATGAAACAATTATTGAAAATGCTGTAGATGCCAATATGAACATGTTACGTGTATGGGGTGGTGGTGTATATGCTGATGATGCCTTTTACGATGCCTGCGATAAAAACGGAATTTTAGTTTGGCAGGATTTTATGTTTGCTTGCGCAATGTATCCAGGTGATGATCATTTTGTAGAAAATGTTGCAGAAGAAGTAATTGACCAAACGAAACGTTTACGAAACCATCCTTGCATTTCATTGTGGTGTGGAAACAATGAAGTAGATGAAGGTTGGAAAAATTGGGGTTGGCAAAAGCAGTATAAATATTCCGAAAAGGATTCTACAACCATTGCACAAAATAATTTTGCCTTGTTTGATAATTTTATTAAAGACATAGTAAATACTTATGATGGAAGCAGAGCATATTGGCCATCATCACCAAGTATCGGCTGGGGACATAAAGAAAGTCTGCAAGAAGGTGATTCACATTACTGGGGAGTTTGGTGGGGAATGGAACCTTTTGAAAATTACGAAAAAAAAGTTGGAAGGTTTGTCAGTGAATATGGATTTCAAGGAATGCCAAGTTTGAATACAATGAATAAATTTGGTGCTTTTGATTCTAAAATTGGTCAAGACAATCCAAGTGTTGCAATTGATTATACCGATGAATATATTTTACTGCATCTACAGGATATTGATTCTATTAATTTAAATGCTCATCAGAAGCATCCCACTGGATATAAAACTATTAATACTTATATGGAACGGGATTATAAGATTCCTAATAAGTTTGATGATTATATTTATGTGTCACAGCTCCTTCAGGCAAAAGGAATGAAAACTGCTATTGAAGCTCATAGAAGAGCAAAGCCATATTGTATGGGAACATTGTATTGGCAAATGAATGATTGCTGGCCGGTTACATCCTGGAGCTCGGTTGATTATTATAATGCCTGGAAAGCTTCGCATTATCAGGTGAAGCGTTCTTATGAAGAGGTAATTATTTCTGTTGATGAACAAGAAACCTTTTGTGACATTTATGTTGTATCTGATAAGATGGAAAAACTGGGCGGTGAATTAAATGTTGAGTTATTTGATTTTAACGGAAAACTTATGTGGTCGAATTCAGTTTTTATTGATGTTGATTCAAATTCGTCCAAAATGGTTTATAGATTTTTTATTAATGATTCTCTAAAAAGTATTGATAAGAGTTCGCTTGTGCTAAAGTGTAAATTTATTATGATGGGAAGACATGTTTCAGAAGTCAGGACTTTGCATTATTTTGTAAAGCCCAAAGACTTAAAATTAGTTAAAGCTGATGTTCAATTCTCTCTTGGCGATGGCTTGTATAGCCAATGCATCACCTTAAAATCAGATGTTTTAATGAAAGATGTTTGTGTTTTTATTGAAGGAGAATCCATAAATTTAAGTGATAATTATTTTGATTTATTGCCAAACGAACCCAAGACAATTTATTTGCCCGCATTTGAATACGTTAAAAATCTCGATAAAAAAGTAAAAATAAAATCATTAATTAATACACAATAAATTGTGTTGCAAAAATAACAGTATGAAAAAATGCATCTCCTTTCTTTTGACTTTTAACTTTGGCCTTTTGACTTCTCTGGCTCAACAAAACTATTCTCAATATGTCGACCCAATGATTGGCACAGGCGGGCACGGGCATACATTTCCCGGAGTAACGGTTCCTTTTGGAATGGTTCAGCTTTCTCCAGACACACGCATTGATGGAAGTTGGGATGGTTGCAGTGGTTATCATAACAGCGATTCTATTATTTATGGATTTTCTCATACACATTTAAGTGGAACAGGTTGCAGCGATTATGGTGACATAATGTTGATGCCAATGATGGGATTATCAAGTTGGGATAATAAAATTTATTCCTCTAAATATTCTCACAAAAATGAAAAAGCAAGGGCAGGTTTTTATTCTGTCAAACTAGATGATGATAATATTGATGTCGAGTTAACTTCAACAACACGTGTTGGATTTCATAAATATACTTTTAATAAAGATGGAGATGCAAGTATTATTTTAGACTTACTTCACCGCGATAAAATGTTGGAAGGATTTATTAAAGTAATTGATAATTCTACTATAGAAGGTTCGAGAAGAAGTGAGGCTTGGGCAAAAAGTCAAGTGGTATTTTATAGAATTTCTTTTTCTAAACCATTTGATAGCAAACAAGTGATGAGTGGTGACAATTATGACTTCAATGCAAATTTTAATTATATAGTAAAAAAAGGCGAATCCATTTTGGTTAAAGTAGCTATTTCTCCTGTCAGCACAGAAGGCGCAAAAAAGAATATGGATGAAGAACTTCCGGGTTGGAATTTTGAGAAAATTAAAAAAGATGCAGAGGAATTATGGAACAAAGAGTTGAGTAAGATAGAAGTTACTTCAACTGATAAAGACAAACTAAAAATATTTTATACAGCCTTGTATCATACCATGATTCAGCCAAACGTGGCAATGGATGTAGATGGAATGTATCGTGGAAGAGATGATAAGCCTCACAAAGCAGAAGGATTTTCTTACTATTCTGTTTTTTCATTGTGGGATACATTCAGAGGAGCCCATCCTTTATATACAATCATTGATCAAAAAAGAACTGCAGATTTCATTAATACGTTTTTAGCACAATACGAACAGGGAGGAAGATTGCCTGTGTGGGAATTAGCAAGTAACGAAACAGATTGTATGATTGGTTACCACTCCGTAAGTGTGATTGCAGATGCGATGGTAAAAGGTATAAAAGGGTTTGATTACGAAAAAGCATTTGCAGCTAGTAAGCATAGTGCTATGTTAGATCATTTAGGATTAAAAGCATACAAACAGAATGGATTTATTGCAATGGAAGATGAACATGAAAGTGTTTCTAAAACATTGGAATATGCTTATGATGATTGGTGTATTGCCCAAATGGCCTTAATATTAAAAAAAGATAACGATTATCAGTATTTTATGAAGCGCTCCCAATCATGGAAAAATGTGTTTGATGCGGAGACCGGTTTTATGCGTCCGAAGAAAAACGGAGGTTGGCTAAGGCCTTTTGAACCGCGCGAAGTAAATAATAATTTCACAGAAGGAAATTCATGGCAGTATTCTTTTTTTGTTCCTCAGGATGTTTTTGGGTTAATGGATATTATGGGTGGCAAAGATAAATTTGAGAAAAAATTAGATGATTTGTTTTCTGCACCAATTGCGACCACTGGTCGTGAACAAGCTGATATAACAGGGTTAATTGGGCAGTATGCTCATGGGAATGAACCTAGTCATCACATGGCTTATTTGTATAATTATATTGATAAAGGGTATAAAACAGAATTCAGAGTACATCAAATATTGAATGATTTTTATAAACCTATTCCTGATGGATTAATTGGTAATGAAGATTGTGGACAAATGAGTGCTTGGTATGTGCTTAGTTCAATTGGATTTTATCAGGTTACACCTGGAACTAATAAATATTTATTTGGTTCCCCACTATTTGATGATGTAAAAATTCATTTAGAAAATGGAAAGACCTTTATATTAAAAACTAAAAACTTATCAAAAGAAAATTATTACGTTCAGTCAAAAAAATTAGTTAACACAAGTGTGCAGAAACTTTCTGTTAATGCTATATCAATAGATTGGAAGTTTAATTGGATAAATTATGGAAGCATATTCTCTGGAAGCATTTTGGAAATTGAGATGGGAAATAAAGCAGTCATTAATACTTCCATAAGTGAAGGTGTTTATGCTTTGAAAAATTCACCGACTGTTAAAATTATATCTGTGCCAACAATAAATACTTCATCACGAGTATTTGATGATAGTATGTTGGTGGAAATAGAAGCTCCCAATAAAATATTTTATTCTATTGAAAATCCTGAGATATCGAAAGTTACATTTAAAGAATATTCAAAACCATTTTATATTAAAACTTCCAAAAATATTTTTGCATACAGTGATGATGGGAAAACAAAAAGTGATACGATTCAAGGTTTGTTTTACAAACGTCCAAATAATTGGAAAGTTGAAATTCTTTCTAAGTATAGTTCACAGTATGATGCAGGAGGAGATCAAGGGTTGATTGATGGTTTGTACGGAGATATAAATTGGAGAAAAGGCGAGTGGCAGGGTTACCAAGCACAGGATTTCGAAGCAATAATTGATTTAGGTGAAAAACAAGATCTAAACACATTTAATGCAAGTTTTTTGCAGGATTCCCGCTCTTGGATTTTAATGCCATCAAAAGTGGAGTTTTATGCTTCAGCAGATAACACAGAATTTATTTTAATAGCAACAGAAACTCATAAAATTGATCCAAAAGATGAAACGATTCAAATTAGAAATTTTGTTACTATTAATCAAAAAGTGAAAGCGCGCTATATAAAAGTGAAAGCATATAATTTTGGAAAACTTCCTGTATGGCACCAAGGAGCTGGTGGCGATGCTTATATTTTTATTGATGAAATAACTATAAAATAGTTAGAGGAAGAATTGAGTGAAAATTAATGAGCAATTTCAACATACTCAAATTTAATTCTTGCTTGGGCTTCAATACTTTTACCAAGCTCAAATGATTCGTCTTCGTCATTCTCATCTGCTTGATGAACCCAAATTATATTAATGGATTTTCCCATTTCTTGTAGTTGAGCTCCTTTTCATACAATGGTAGTTAAATATTTTACAGAGACGGAATGGAAATAGTCAACATTTACTTCAAGAGTTGTAAGTTAATTTGGCTATAGTTATTCAACCATTCATTTACAGGTTTGTAAAAATCGAAAGCATAAGAGGTGTAAGAGCGACCTCCTACAAAAAGTTTACTTGATGTTGCATCAAAATTTATTTCAGGAGTTTTTTCGGTTCCGTATCTAACTAGTTGTTCCATTATTTAAATATAGTGTGGGATATTTATAAAAGCAAAAAAGTTTTTACTTCATTTTTTTTGGTTATTAGGCACCCTCGTATTCCGATTCCCAGGCAAAAAATAATTCTTTTAGGTATTTATTTTCTTCAGTAGTAATTTTTTTGTCGGCTTTTACGATTTTAACTGCAAAGTTCAAAAAATTAACACGCTCCTGAGGAATAGAATCTTCATAAAAATCATTCATTGCGTTATTAAAATGAATAAAATAGTCCTCTTTAGCTAAAGCACTTAAAACTGACATTTCATTGTCCAAATCAACTCGAAAAGGGAATGCATCTTTTAAGTATTTTACAATTATTTTACCTTCAGCAACGTCAAAATCACCATCTACCTGTGACAGAATCATTAACATATGATATCCTGCCATTACTTTGTTCATTTTTGCCATATTTTAGAAATTTACTCCATAAATATACTTTTTATGAGCATTGGGACTCAATTCCAGCCAAAATTAAAATGCATTGATTTTACGGTAAATATTTTGCAGAATTAAAAAAATACTTACTTTTGCAATCCCAATCTAAGAAATTGGGGTTTTGTCCAGAAGAGCTCGTTTTTTATGGATTTTTGATTGAATTATCATGCGAAAGTAGCTCAGTTGGTAGAGCGCGACCTTGCCAAGGTCGAGGTCGCGGGTTCGAACCCCGTCTTTCGCTCCAAGAGAAGGCCTCTCATTTTGAGAGGATTTTTTTTGACTGCCGAGATGCCCAGGTGGTGGAATTGGTAGACACGCAGGACTTAAAATCCTGTGTCCATTGCGGACGTATCGGTTCAAGTCCGATCCCGGGTACTAAAAAGAGACAAGTTTTTTAGCTTGTCTCTTTTCTTTTTGTCTACTTTTTGTTTGTCTATTGTCTACTAGATTTACCCGCCTATCATTTTTTTAATCTCATTCAACTTCATCAAAGCCTCAACTGGAGTTAATGTATTAATATCCGTTTTCTGAAGTTCATCCTTTATATTTTCTAAAACAGGATCATTGAGTTGGAAAAAGCTGAGTTGCATGCCATCGTCAACTGGCTGCCCTTCTAATCCGCTCTGGGTGACACCTATTTTGGATTGAAAGCCATCCTGATTCTTGATACTTGATACTTGTGTCTTATTTCCACTTTCCCTCTGACTTTCCAATTGCGCCAACACTTCATTCGCTCTGTCAAGTACTTTCTTCGGCATTCCTGCCATTTTTGCTACATGTATTCCAAAACTGTGCGCACTTCCTCCAGGAACCAACTTTCGCATGAACAAAATTTTATTTCCAATCTCTTTTACCGAAACATTGTAATTTTTTATTCTTGGAAATGTATTGGTCATTTCATTTAACTCATGATAATGTGTTGCAAATAATGTTTTCGCTTTCGCGGATGGGTTTTCATGAATGAACTCTGCTATTGCCCAGGCAATAGAAATTCCATCGTAGGTAGAAGTTCCTCTTCCTATTTCATCCAACAAAATTAAACTACGATTGGATAAATTATTTAAGATGCTGGCAGTTTCATTCATCTCAACCATAAAAGTTGATTCACCTGAAGAAATATTATCTGATGCACCAACGCGTGTAAATATTTTATCTACCAATCCTAAATTAGCATGCTTTGCTGGGACAAAACTTCCCATTTGTGCCATCAACACAATTAATGCTGTTTGTCGCAACAGAGCTGATTTACCACTCATGTTCGGACCCGTAATCATTATTAATTGCTGGGTAGTGTTGTCTAAATAAACATCATTAGCAATGTAATCTTCTCCTACAGGTAATTGTTTTTCAATTACAGGATGTCTTCCATCTTTAATATCAAGTATGTCGTTTTCAAAAATATGTGGACGAACATAATTGTTTTTTTGTGCAATGTTTGCAAATGAAAGTAAACAATCTATTCTTGCAATTAATGATGCGTTTAATTGAATGATGGAAATGTAATCCATCAACTCAATTACTAATTCATTAAATAGTTTTACTTCTAGTGCTTGAATTTTTTCTTCCGCACCTAATATTTTTTCTTCGTAAATTTTTAATTCAGGAGTAATGTATCGTTCTGCACCTGTAAGCGTTTGTTTACGCATCCAATCGCCTGGGACTTTCTCTTTGTGCGTATTTGTAACTTCTAAATAATATCCGTAAACATTATTGAAGCCCACTTTTAAAGAAGTAATTCCTGTTTTTTCGCTTTCTCTTTGTTGAATCTGAAGTAAAAAATCTTTTCCAGAACCTGAGATATTTCGCAATTCATCTAATTCTGCATTTACACCTTCAGCAATAACATTTCCTTTTGCAATTAAATAAGGTGGGTCAACTGTAATTTCTTTTTCAATTCTATCAACAACATTTTTGCATGGATTTAATTGTTCTGCAATTTTTTCTAATGATTTGTTGCCTGATTTTCCACAAATCGTTTTTATTGGATCAATAGCTGATAGCGCTCGTTTTAGCTGAACTACTTCCTTTGGAGAAATTCTAGCGGTAGCTACTTTAGAAATAATTCGTTCTATGTCACCAATTAATTCAATTTGAGAAATAATTTGTTCGCTTACTTCACTTTTAGATAAAAAATAATCCACAACATCCAATCTTTCTTCTATGGGTGCTTTGTCTTTTAGTGGTAAAGCTAACCAACGTTTTAGCATTCTTGAACCCATAGGAGAAATAGTATGGTCAATAACATCAATTAATGTTTTTGCATTGTAGTTGTGTGAGCCAAATAATTCCAAATTGCGAACAGTAAATCTATCTAGCCAGACATATTTTTCTTCCTCAATTCTTGAAATGGTAGAAATGTGTTTTACTTTATCATGTGCTGTATCTGCCAAATAGTGCATGGCTGCACCTGCTGCTGCTATTCCTTCTTGTAATTCTTCTATTCCAAAACCTTTTAATGATTTTGTGCCAAAATGTTTTAATAATGCTTCTGTTCCAAATTCATGAGTAAACGCCCAATCATCCAATCCGTAATTGTAAAATTTATCACCAAACGTTTCAATAAATAATTTCTTTTTGCTTTTTTGAAAAAGTACTTCTGTCGGCTTGAAGGTTTGTAAAAGCTTATCGATATAATCGAAATTTCCTTGAGCGACTAAAAATTCACCTGTAGAAACATCTAAAAAGGAAACACCTCCATCTCCCCTTTCCTTTGGAGAGGGGTTGGGGGTGAGGTAAACACTGGCTAAAAAATTATTGTTTTTGTGATCTAATACTTTATCATTGTAAGAAACTCCTGGAGTTACTAATTCGGTAACGCCTCGTTTTACAATCGTTTTGGTCATTTTAGGGTCTTCCAGCTGATCACAAATTGCAACCCTTTGTCCGGCACGAACCAATTTTGGCAAATAAGTGTCTAATGAATGATAAGGGAAACCTGCGAGCTCAATAAATGATGCATATCCATTTGCTCGTTTGGTAAGCACAATGCCTAATATGTTTGCTGTTTTGATCGCATCGCTACCAAAAGTTTCGTAAAAATCACCTACACGAAATAGTAACAAGGCATCTGGATATTTTGCTTTAATGGTGTTGTATTGTTTCATTAACGGAGTTTCAGTGTCCGCTTTCCCTTCTTTTACACTTGTCGCTTTCTTTGCCATTTATGTAAAAATACAAAACCTATAAACACCCCAAATGCAAAGTTTTTAACACTTTTTGAGCATTTCTTTATAGCTTTGTTACGTATATGACAGCAAAAACAGCCTTCTCGATTTTTAAAGAAAAATATGCATCAAATATCTGTTTTTGGATTGCATTGTTTTTCGTTTTAAGGTTGTATGGTATTATTAATCCTCCCATTGAAATAAGCCATAGCTGGCGACAATCTTTAACAAATATGATTGCCCGTAATTTTCTTGAAATTGATAATAATATCTTGTATCCTAGAATTGATATGGATGGAAATAAAACGGGAATTATTGCTTCCGAATTCCCATTATTTAATTACCTCATTTATCTATTGGCAAAAATTTTCGGATATGCTCATTGGTACGGACGATTGATCAACCTCTTAATTTCATCTATTGGAATATATTATTTTTATAAGCTGGTTAAACGTTTTTTTTCTGAAGAATTAGCTTTTTATTCATCATTAATTCTTTTAAGTTCAATATGGTTTGCATTTTCTCGAAAATCCATGCCAGATACTTTTTGCATATCTCTTGTAATAATTGGAATTTATAATGGGTTCTGCTATTTTTATGATGTCAAACTCCGAAATCTTCTTGCTTTCTTTTTGTTTTCTTCACTAGCTATTCTTTCTAAAATTCCTGCGCTTTATCTTATCAGTATCTTGGTAATTCCATTGTTTGATAAAAATGTGAAATTTTATTTGAAAAGAAATATACTTGTTGCAGGTATTTTTATTCTGCTGATAGTATATGCCTGGTATTTTTATTGGGTACCATATTTACTTGCTACTTATGGTTTTCAATTGTATTTTCCAAAACATTTTATGGAAGGAATTAAAGAATTGATTCATTTTGGTTCGGAGACACTTGAAAAGTTTTATTTTAGTGCATTGCAAAGTTTCATTGGCTTTGCTGTATTTATTGTTGGCTTGTTTTTTATAGTTAGACAAAAACACAAAAAAGCATTGGTCATAGTAGTTATTGCGACATCGTTTTTTATTTTATTTATTATTAAAACAGGATTTGTTTTTTCTGTTCACAATTATTATGTAATTCCATTCGTTCCTGTAATGGCTTTTGTAACAGCTTTTACAATCATTAAAATAAAAAATAAAAATTGGAAAATAACATTAGTAGGTCTAATAATGGTTGAAGGTATTGCGAATCAACAGCACGATTTTTTTGTAAATAAATCTGAATCTTATAAGTTATCGCTAGAAGGTATTGCTAAAAATGTGTCGTTGCCAACCGATTTAATTGCGATCAACGGAGATAAAAATCCACAACATATTTATTTTACACATCGTAAGGGCTGGACAATTGCGAACTCCAAAGCAGATGACACTGTTTTTGTTGATAGTATTGTCAGTTTAGGGTGTAAATTTTTATTTTTAGATAAACATTTGCTTGCCGATATCGAAATGAGTTCCCACAAAAACAGGAACATTGTTTTCGAAAATGAAGATTTTGTTGTATTTTCAATTAAGAATTAAAGATGAGAAAATTAGCAAATAAAGAACTTGAACGTAAAACAGTAGAAGAATTTAAAACTTCTTCCAAAACTCCTGTTATTATTGTGCTGGATAATGTGCGCAGTTTAAATAACGTGGGCTCTGTGTTTCGCACTGCTGATGCTTTTTTGGTTGAAGGCGTTTATTTATGTGGCATTACTGGAACTCCTCCAAATAAAGAAATTCAAAAAACCGCTCTTGGTGCAACCGAAAGTGTTTCTTGGAAATATTTTAAAACGACCTTGGAAGCATTAGAGGAATTGAATGATAATAAATACATTGTTTATGCCATTGAGCAAGCCGAATCGGCTATCATGCTTAATAATTTTATGCCTAGCAAAAAACAAAAAATCGCAATCATATTTGGTAATGAGGTGAAAGGGGTTGATCAAGAAGTGATTGATGCGAGTACCGATGTTATTGAAATTCCGCAGTTAGGGACAAAGCATTCTTTAAATATTTCGGTAAGTGTTGGAGTTGTAATGTGGGATTTGTTCTTGAAATTGGGAAGATAATCTATTTAAGGGGCTTTGCTGTAGACATTTGACTTCCACTTGCTCTGATTGAGTCTTTCTGCATTTCTTGTAATTTATAATACTTCTTGTACATCTTTTTTAATTCCACATTCACTTTATTTGTATAACTAATATCATATTGAAATTTTCCTAAGCTAGGACTATAAGTAATTCTAGCAATGGATGATTTCAAAATGGTAACATCCAATCCATTTATTTCCTCAAAAATATCCACATCACAACTAAAATTAAAAGCGTCTCTATCGTCAAATGGTACTTTTGAATTTACTGATATGGATTTAGTAACGAATCCCTTTTTTGAAACTTGAATTGTCAAGCTCTTATCTAAAGGAAGTTTAAAAGAACATTTCCCTTTTTTGTTCGTCCATATTTCTGAATAAGGAATATCCCCATTATAGATTGTAACTAAAACGCTATCCAAGAGTTTAGATTCTGCTTCTTTATCTTCACCTTTTGATTGGCGAACAGTTGCTTTGATTTCTAAATATTGGTCTTTTGCTTTAGCAGAATCCGCTTTTGTGATTGTGGCTGGATTCTTTGGTGGACTTTGACTCGATTGGGAATAGCTACTTCCAATGGTTGTTAGAAACAGCACAAACAAAATAAGATATTTATATAAAATTTGAGTCATTAATTTTTACAAAAAATGTTTAAATTTTATGCTAAATTATGACAAATATTGTTCCGTTTTACAAGAAAGTTATTAATTAAAAAATCCCGCTCCGATTGCTCGTTGCGGGATTTTAAAATATTATAATAAATGATTAGTTCACCATTGCTTTAAACTCAGCATTTTCTCTGAACTTAATAAACTCAGCATCATCCTTAGCCATTTGTTTGAAAGAAGCATCTTTTTGGATAGCCAGTTTTAAATTGCTAGTTAAAACATCTGCTTTGCTTTGACGAGCACCTGCAACTGCTTTTAAATAGAGAGATAATGCAGCATCTTTATCAGTAGCTGAATTGTCGATTGTTGACATTGCACCTTCTGAATTACCATTTAACAACTTAGCTAATGCAGAGTTGAAAGTGTTTTCAGCGCCAAAGTTACTTACTGCAGCCGCATAGTTTCCATTTTGAATTTCGATAATTCCCATGTTGTAAGAAACCTCTGGAGAAGAACCTGCTTGCTTGTACAATTCCATTGCACCTTTGCGATCACCTTTCCAACGAGCAACAATTCCCATGTTATTTTTAATAACAGGATTGTTAGCTGATAATGCATCTGCTTTTTTGAATTGTGCTTCTGCATCATTCAATTTATTTTGCATCAAGTAAATCATACCTACGTTGTTTGATGTTCTCCAGTCAGAACCATATTTTGTTTCAGCTTTTTTGTAGATATCTAATTTTGTATTGATGTCTGTTGTTAAAGTTGCAGCATAAAGAATTTCTTCAATTTTTAAACTGTCTGGCTTAGAACTAACTAGTGCAGTAATTTCTTCGTCAGATAAACCAGTCACTTGCATATTTAAAGTCAATACTGATCTACGCAATTTTGGTAAAATTTTATCTGCAACTTCAGTGTAAGTTTTAGATAAGTTCTTGATTTCTTTTTCACGAGTTTCTCCGTCAGGATACATCGTTAATACACGTAAGATTAAATCTTTATCAGCAATCGAAGATGCTTCCATTGCTTTTTTGAATCCATCCCAATCTTCAGCTGTAGTAACTTTTTTGTAGAAAGCATCTTTTGAAGCTGTATCTACTTTCATTTTCTTTTCTTTGAACATTCCCATCATCGACTTGATAGAAGCTTTTGCTCTGTCTTCAGCAAGCTCAGTGTTTAAAGTTAATTCACCGTCTGGAGAAGCATAAGCAGAAACATTCATCCCTGTGTATGTTGTGCGACTTGCAGGATTTGCAACATTTGCAGTTACTGCAGCCTTCATAGCTTTTACAGTTTCGTTATTCATTTCTGAAGGACGAACTTGAGATTGGTTCATTGCAAAAAATTGCTCCGAAGTGATATCAGAAGTTGTAATTCTAACAAAAGCATCTTTTCCAACAATTGCTTTATCATCAGTTTTCACCAACAAAGAAGTAATCATTGTTCCATCAGCTACTTTTTTAGCTGGAAGATCTTTTATCTTTTTCTTTACTTGCCCAGCAGCTCTAAGTTCCAATGTAGCAACTTTCATTTCTGGCATATAAGCAATTTTTTCAGAAGTGTAAGAGAAACTTCCACCTGCTTTGTTTGCAATTTTTTGTCCTTGAACACCTTCTACTTTTTCACCAATCAAAACAACTGGCTTTAGAGCTTTTTCTCCACCATTGTATTTAATAACAGGAATTGTTGTTACTGTTGCCTTTTTAGGGAATATTTTTGCAGGATAAGTTCCTGTAATAGAAACAGTCATACTGTCGCCATGCATTTCCATTGGATCAGGAGTTACTTTGTAGGTAATTTTATCAGCGTTTTTCACCAATTTACCTAATCCTGTACAAGACGTTAAAGCAATTGCTGTAACAACAGCTAAACCTAAAGTTTGTATTGATTGATTTTTCATTTTATTGTTTTTAGTTCTTTTTTAGAATGATACGATTTTTTGTAATTGTACTATAAGTTGCAAAAATAATTAAATTTTTAAATAATGAAAGTTTTTAAGCGATTAATAATGCGAAAGAACTCATTTATTATGCTTTTTCTGCCTTTATTTTTGTCATTCCTAATGGATATGGCTTTTTTATCAAGTCAATCATTAAGTCGTAATCGGCCTGATTGCTAGTGTAATCAATCGTATTAACATCTATTATCACAATTCTTTGCTCAGGTAACTGCTTCAGAAAGTCGAAATACCCTGTTTGAATTTTTATTAAGTACTCATCAGTGATGTTTTGCTCGTAATCCCGACCGCGTTTTTTGATATTTGCCTGTAATCTGTCAATATCGTGGTATAAATACACCAATAAGTCGGGTTTGGGCAAGGAATCGTTGATTATGTGAAAAAGTTTGGTGTATAAGGCAAATTCATCCTCTTTTAAGTTGGATTTTGCGAAAATCAAGGATTTTACAAAATAATAGTCGGAAATAACGGTCGGATTAAAAATATCGTGAGTGGTTAATTCTTTTTTTAACTGATGATAGCGTTCGGCCAAAAACGATAACTCTAATGGAAAAGCATGTTTCTCAGGATCCTCATAAAATTTAGGTAAAAAAGGATTGTCAGCAAACTGCTCTAAAATTAATTTAGCACCAGTATCTTCAGCCATTTTCGTAGCCAAAGTAGTTTTTCCGGCTCCAATGTTGCCTTCGATTACGATGAAATTATATGGGGATGAAGATTTCAAATTTCAGATTTCAAGTTATTGTTTTGTGTTAAATTTTGCCGGCACCCTGAGCTTAGTCGAAGGGCGTTCTAGCGGATATTTGTCTTGTCGCACTTCGAATCCGCTCAGGGTGACGGCATGGTTTAGATTTTATTTTTTGTTTTTAAGTCGCACTTCCAACACATCCTCACATTCGCTTAATAATGTTTCAATTGTTTTCTTTAACACCGGATGAACCATTTCACCTGCAATCTCACTCAAAGGAACCAATACAAATTTCCTATCCTTAATAAAAGGATGTGGAATTTTTAGCTCTGGTAAATCTATCACTTCATAATTGTAAAAAAGAATATCAATATCAATAATCCGCTCTTGCCATTTATCATTCGTACGTTTGCGACCTATTTGTTCCTCAATTTTTAAAATTTCTATAAGCAAATCTTTTGGAGAAAGTACTGTATTTATTAAGATTGCTTGATTGTAAAATTCGGGTTGATTTTCATTTCCCCAAGCAGCTGTAATAAAAATGTTCGACTTTTTAGCAGTCGAACCTAATTTTTGTTCGAGCAAAACAATTGCCTGCTTTAAATTTTGCTCCTTATCGCCTAAGTTTCCGCCCAATAAAAGGTAACAATTATTCATCGTTGTCAAATATATAAAAACAATCGATTGTGATAGGACGCATTTCGAAATATAATTTTTTCTCTCAATAGCTTTTTGGGTGATTGATTTTACTATATTTGTTATCCACAAAAAAAAATT
>CAMCUO010000015.1 GCA_945879015.1 Chitinophaga pinensis
TTTATTTTGTTTACCCCATTTTATAACCGAAGAACTTTTGCAGCCCCAACAGCTCTTTTTTTTGATTTTTCCATGTACAAAAAAAGGATATTGAAACCACTTTCAATACCCTTAGTTCAAATTCTTTGCTGTATTGGCTTTCAGCCAATACTACCAACTATTTTTTGCTATTATACCCTTTTTTTCTTTCTTTCTTTCTTTCTTTCTTTCCCTTTTTTATCTGCGAAAATCCGCGAAATCTGCGAGCAAAAATCGGGGCCTAATGCCCAAATTCACAGCCACCCATAAAGCTATTCGTTTCTTCATGCCATGGAAAGTTGTTGTTTGATTTTACGTTCTCCCAATAAAATTTTCCTCGCTTTACATCATAATTTCCAATTTGATTCATTGTTTCCGCATCAAATAATCTTCCGTTTACCATAACATATTTTATAGACTCGGTATTACGAATATTTTCTAGCGGATTTTTTTCCATTACAATTAAGTCAGCCAACTTTCCTTTTTCTAATGAACCAATTTGGTCGTCCATTCCAATATAATTTGCACCATTCATTGTTGCGCAACGTATTGCTTGCAATGGAGTCATTCCACCCATTTGTAACATCCACAATTCCCAATGCGCGCCTATACCTTGAATTTGTCCGTGCGATCCCATATTTACTTTTACTCCTGCATCGGATAATTTTTTACAAGATTTGGATACTTGAATAAATCCAGCTTCGTATTCTGCATCTGGAATAATTTTTCTGTGGCGAGAACGTGAATCAGTCATTCCACGGGGATAGAAATTTAACAAACGTTTATTTTCCCAGACATTTGTTTTTTGATACCAATAATCTTCTCCGTTTATTGCTCCGTAAACAACAATTAACGTAGGAGTATAACCTGTTTTACTTGCGCTCCATAGTTTTACAACATCCTTGCTTAAATCCGCAACTGGAATGTTGTGTTCAATTCCTGTATGCCCATCCAAAATTTCACTCATGTTGTGAAAAAAGGTAGAACCACCTTCTGGAACAACCAGTATATTTAAATCACGAGAAGCTTGAATTACTTGCTGGCGTTGCTCTCTGCGAGGTTGGTTGTAACTCTTAACAGAAAAAGCACCGAATGCTTTTGTTCTTGCTATTGCTGAACGTGCATCATCTAAACTATTTATCACAGCTTTGAAATCACCTTCAGCTCCGTATAAAATTGTTCCAGTTGAATAAACTCTTGGTCCAACCATATAACCAGCTTTCACCATTTCCGATTGAGAAAAACACATTTCCGAAACGGAAGATGGATCATGCGTTGTTGTAACACCAAATGCAACGTTTGCAAAATAACTCCATTGTTTTTGTGGACTAGGTCCTAAACGCCATGTACTTAAATGCGAGTGAACATCAACCATTCCAGGCATGATTGTTTTTCCTTTGCAATCAATTGTTTTTGCATCAGCTGGAATTTTTATTTCTGCAGCATTACCAATTTCTTCAATTTTATTTTCATTAACGATAATAGTTCCATTTTCAATTACCTCATCACCTTTCATTGTAATGATACGTGCGTTAGTAAATGCAACTTTGCCTTTTGGTTTGTCCATAGGCAATTCAAGGTTGATTTTTATTCCAACTGAATCCATCGGAGCAACTTTTTCTGGAGAACCTTCCATGAAAGTAAAACGATCTTTTAATGTATTTGTAAAATATTCATCGCTATAGGTCCAGTGAATTTTTTTGCTGTCTTTACTCCAATGTAAATTTAAACCAGCATCTTTAGCGATTTGTGTAACAGGAACAGAACCCATTTTAGCACTTAGTTCCAGCGACTTTCCTGTTTTTGGAAATGCAGCAACATAAGCTTTAAATAATTCTATGAATGCTACCCAATTGCCATCAGGACTAACTGAAACCGATGTTGCATACTTAGAAGTGAAATGTGTTTTTATTTCTTTCCCATCTATGGAAATACTTTTATACGTTTTATCATCTCCTTCAAATGATTGAAAAAGAATTCTGTCGTTTGCAATAAATTGCGGATCAGATCCATCCTTAGAAACTAATTTAGGAGCAGCGCCAACTTTATTTTCGATGATATAAATACCAGGATTTACACAAAATGTATAGCCCATATGATCGTTACCATCTTCTTTTTGATATACAATATATTTTCCATCAGGAGAAAAACGTGGTGCTCGATAAATTCCTTTTTCAGATGTTATTTTTACTGCTTTTTTATCTGCAATATTCATTTTATAAATCCCACCCATGTTGTCGTCATTCCAAGTTGTGTAAACAATTTCATTTGTTAAGGAAGAGAAGGATGGCTCAAATTCGAAATCAGTGGAAGTACTTAATCTGCTTGGTATCCCTGATGGAAGGTCTTTTTTCCATAAAAAGCCAACAGAATTAAAAACCAACATTTTTTCATCGGGAGAAGTAGTTGCATTGCGAATTACTTTCACATTAAATTTATCAGGTGCAACTTCTTGACGGAATTTTAATGCATCAATAATTTTATGTTTTGAAACAGCATTGAAAGGAATTTCTGTTGCAGTAGATTTTGTAATATCTACATTCATAATTTTTCCATTTGCCCAAACTATAATGTGAGAAGCATCCAACCAATTGAAACTTGGATAAACACCAAAAATGGCCCAAGCTTCTTGTTGATCTTTGCTCAACTTATCGTAAACAGGCCACTCTTCACCCGTTTCTAAATTGCGTAAATACAATACAGAAGCTTCATGAACTCGTCTTACAAAAGCCAATATTTTTCCATCTTTCGAAATTTGTGGACGACAAGCACCACCTGGACCGCCAGTGATAACATCTGTTTCGCCAGTTATTCTATCAAAACGTTTGATAACATAAATCTGAGCATTTGGATTTTTATTGTATTGAAAAAATCCACCTGGATACATGTCTTCACTATAATAAAGATATTTTCCATCAGCAGAAGCACAAGGTTCTCCTGCATCTTGTTGTTCATTTTTTTTCTTTGTCAATTGTAATCCTTCACCACCGGAAATATGATACATCCACATTTCGCCAGCACCCATCGAGCGGGTAGAGGAGAAGTGTTTTCGTGCAATAAGATATTGTCCGTCAGGAGTCCAAACGGCATTGTTCAATAATCTGAAATTTTCAGTTGTCACTTGTTTTGCATTCGAGCCATCAATATTCATTGCCCAGATATTATCACCGCCACCTGCATCGCTTGTAAAAGAGATTTTTTTACCATTTGGACTAAACCGTGGTTGAACTTCGTATGGAAATCCACTACGTAATACTTTTGCTTCGCCTCCAGTAATAGGAAGTATATAGATATCGCCCAATAAATCGAAAACAATGTTTTTGCCATCTGGACTAACATCCAAACTCATCCAAGTTCCTTCGTTTGTAGAAAATTCAAGGTCTTTGTAGGTTCCTTTTGGGTTAGAAACATCCCATTTCCCTGCAGGCAGGTTCTCTTTTTCTTTCTCTTTTTCCTTGTCTGTTTGAGCAAATGAGCTAAAGCTGATAAATGCAACAGCAATAATGATTGAATAGTTCTTCATAATTTTGAAATTTTGAAGGACTAAATAAGCAATAAAAATCGAGAAAATGGAGAAAAAGTGATGGGCGGTCTTTGTAAATTGCAAATTGGAAAATTGGAAAATTTAAGCTGGTTGAGGCATTGTTCGCCTGTTTTAATTGAAATTAAGCAATTTTCCAATTTTAAATTTTCCAATCTTTTAATCTATTGCATTGCAGGTAACCCAATATTTATAGCCAACTAGGGCCATTTCCCATTTTTTTAGGTTTTTCAGGTCGCGGTTGTAGTATTTTGGCAAAACAGCCTTGTTGAAACTGGCTAATACCTTAAAGATTAACTTTTTCATGTTACAAAGATACTAGAAAAGTAAATAGGGAATTGGGAATAGGCAATATGAAATGAGGAGCTGGAAACGAATATTAAGCTCAATCTACTAGTCACTAATCCCTATTCGCTATTCCCTGCAATATTTTCTTGAAAATATTGCATATTTAATACAAATGTCTATATTTGCAGTCCTAAATAAAAAAAGAATAAAAATGAAAGCAGGAATTCACCCAGAAAACTACCGTTTAGTAGTATTTAAAGATTTGAGTATTGATTACTCTTTTTTAACAAAATCATGTGTTGAAAGCAAAGAAACAGTAAAGTGGGAAGATGGAAATGAGTATCCAATTGTAAAATTGGAGATTTCTCATATGTCACACCCTTTTTATACTGGTAAAGTTAAATTGGTTGATACAGCAGGTCGAGTTGATAAATTCCGCACTCGTTACGCTAAAAAAGGCGATGGCGCTAAAACAGAAGAAAAATAGTATTTCTATAGATTTATTAAGAATCCCTCATCATTCATTTGATGGGGGATTTTTTAATTATACTTGATTTTCAGAATGAAAATTTAGTGGAATTTATCCCGACAAAAGTCGGGATCTGTATAAAAAGAGGAAGTTTTTTGTTTCAAAATTGTGAATAAAACAAATTTGATATTCATCAATAAAAAACATACTTTTGAAACTCTTAAATCTAAAACACGAATCGTATGAACATTCATGAATATCAAGGAAAAGCTGTTTTGAAAGGCTTTGGAGTTGCCATCCAAGAAGGTATTATTGCTGAAACACCTGAACAAGCGGTGGAAGCTGCAAAAGAATTGCAAAAAACAACTGGAACAGGTTGGTGGGTTGTAAAATCTCAAATTCATGCTGGTGGTAGAGGAAAAGGGAAAATTGCTGGAACTGAACAACGTGGAGTTGCACTTGCAAAATCATTGGATGATGTTAAAACAATTTCTGCAAACATCTTAGGAAATAATTTAGTTACATTACAAACGAGTGCTACTGGTAAAAAAGTTAGCAAAGTATTAATTGCTCAGGATGTATATTATCCTGGTGAAACACCAACAAAAGAGTTTTATGTAAGTGTTCTTTTAGATAGATCAAAAGGTCGCAATACCATTATGTATTCAACCGAAGGTGGAATGGATATTGAAACTGTTGCTCATGATACGCCTCATTTAATTTTCAAAGAAGAAATTGATCCTAAAGTTGGCTTGCGCGATTTTCAATGTCGCAAAGTTGCTTTCAATCTAGGATTAAGCGGAGAAGCATTTAAAGGAATGACAAAATTTATTGCTTCGCTTTACAAAGCATACGAAGCAACAGATTCATCTATGTTTGAAATTAATCCAGTTTTAAAAACATCGGATAATAAAATCATAGCAGTAGATTCAAAAGTATCATTGGATGGAAACTCACTTTTCCGTCATCCTGATTTACTTGCATTGCGAGATAAATCAGAAGAAGATCCAACAGAAGTTGAAGCTGGTGAACATGATTTGAATTATGTGAAACTTGATGGTAACGTTGGTTGTATGGTAAATGGTGCAGGGCTGGCAATGGCAACGATGGACATTATTAAATTATCTGGCGGAGACCCAGCAAACTTTTTAGATGTAGGTGGAACTGCAAACGCTGCTCGTGTTGAACAAGCTTTCCGTATTATTTTAAAAGATCCAAACGTAAAAGCAATTTTAGTAAATATTTTTGGTGGGATTGTTCGTTGTGATAGAGTTGCACAAGGAATTGTGGATGCATATAATAATATCGGAAACATTAGTGTTCCAATTATTATTCGTTTGCAAGGAACAAATGCTGTGGAAGCGAAAAAAATTATTGACGATTCAGGATTGAAAGTGTTTTCTGCAATTACTTTGCAAGAAGCTGCTGACTTAGTAAAGAAGGTTGTGAGTTAGTCATATTTATATTTCTACAAAAAGCGTCATTCGTAATATGGATGGCGCTTTTTTTATTTAAAAAAAATATCCTTTCTTTTTTGTACATTAGCATAAGCACTTGAAACATACTCCATGAAAAAGCTTGCTTTCATATTTTTTATTTTTAGCAGCATCAATTTTTTATCCGCTCAATCTTGGATGGAGAAATTAGATTTGTCTAACCCGAATTTTTTCGAAATTCAAAAAGCATTTTACGAATCAAATAAAGAAAATCGTTCAACTGTCAATTACATTGAAGAAAAAGATGATGCTCTGACTAAATTTAAACGTTGGGAATATTTTTGGGAAACAAGAGTTGATGCGGAGGGGAATTTTCCTCAGTCGAATATTTTATTGACAGAATTTGAAAAATATAATTCTACAAATAGAGTTTCAAAATCTCCTTCAAGTCTTGCCAATTGGTCGTTTGCTGGTCCATCTTCTTTTCTTTCTTCCAATCCGGGTGGAATTGGACGAGTTAATTGTATGGCTTTTCATCCTACACTTCCTAACATTTTTTGGGTAGGAACTCCAGGCGGAGGCTTATGGAAAACAACGAATGCAGGCGCATCATGGACAACAACAACAGATAATTTACCCGTTCTAGGAATAAGTGATATTGCTATTGATTATACAAATCCAAGCATTATGTATATCGCTACTGGTGATGCTGACGCTGTGTTGGTGGTTCCTGGAAGCATAAGAAGTGTTGGTGTTTTAAAATCAACAGATGGCGGTGTAACATTTAATACAACTGGCTTAAGCATGAGTTTAAGCTATCAAAAAATTATTAATAGACTTTTAATTCATCCTACTAACCCTTTAGTTTTAGTAGCTGCAGCTTCTGATGGAATATGGAGAACAACAAATGGAGGAACTACCTGGGCGTTGCAACAAGTAGGCTGGTTTACTGATTTGGAATTTAAACCATCTGACCCAAATTTTATTTATGCATCTACTTTGAGTAATTCAGGAACTTCACAAATTTTTCGTTCAATTGATAATGGAGTTTCTTGGTCACAAGTCACATTGTTAAGCGGAATTAATAGAATTGATTTAGCGGTGACTCCAATTTTACCAAATGTTGTATCTGGTTTGTGCGCTGATATTGTTGGACAAGGTGGATTACAAGGTGTTTATTCTTCTTCAAATAGCGGAGCAACTTTTTCACAAACTTTTCTTGGCGATTGTACCAATAATATGTTAGGAAGAAAATACAATGGAGATGATTGTGGCGGACAAGGTGTTTATGATATTGCTTATGCTATTCATCCTACTAATCCAAACGAAATTTGGATTGCAGGAATTAATAATTGGAAAACGATTGATGGTGGAGCAAACTTCAATTTAAATACAATGAATACAATGGATACTATTTTAAATCCAGCTGGAGTTCCTTATTTGCATTCTGATAAACATAAAATTATTTATCATCCTTTAAATTCAAATTATATTTATACATGTAGTGATGCTGGTTTGCATGTTTCGAATGATGGAGGAGCAAATTGGTTTGATTTGTCTGATGGCTTAGGAATTGGTCAGATGTATAGAATTGGAACTTCTGCAACAACTGTAGATAAAGTGCTTTGCGGTTTACAAGACAATGGATTGAAACAAAAAATAGCTACAGGTTGGTTAGAAGTAATGAGTGGTGACAACATGGAGGAAATTATTGATCCGCTAGATACGCTTGTGCAATACTCTTGTGCTTTGACTGGATTTTTATATAGAACATTAGATAATTGGAGCTCTAGAGATATTATCGCATATAATATTCCAGGATTTACAGCCTACGTTATTGCTAACGGTTTAGGACCAGGTTCTTGGATTAGTCCATTTGCGATGGACCCAGCAAACAATCAAACATTGTATCTAGGAATTAAAGATATTTGGAAAACTACTGACAGAGGAGATACTTGGTCGCTCATTTCTAATTTGGGTTCGTTAGCTACCTTGCGTAACATGGCTATTGCGCCTTCAAACAATCAAATAATTTACACCTCAACATATGATACTCTATATGTTACATCAAATGGTGGAACAAGTTGGACATATACAACCATAGGAAGCATTACAGGAACTGTAACTGATAAAATTTCTTTTATCACTGTGAATCCCACAAATCCTTTAAATCTTTGGGTGACTATTTCAGGATTTGATACTGGAAATAAAGTTTTTAAATCATTGAATGGTGGTGCCACATGGACGAATGTTTCTGGAACACTTCCAAATATTCCTGTGAATTGTAGTGTGTATCAAAATGGGAGCAGTGATGGAATTTATATTGGAACTGATTTAGGAGTTTTTTACAGAGACAACTCTTTAACTGATTGGGTTACATACGAGACAGGCTTACCGAATGTTCAAGTGAACGAACTAGAAATTTCTTACATAAACAATAAATTATGGGCTGCTACTTACGGAAGAGGTTTGTGGCAATCAGATTTGTATACTCCTGTTGGGGTTGATGAACATGAAGTAAATGAAAATGTGTTGATATTTCCGAATCCTTCCTCTGGTCTGTTCACATTGCAATTGCAGAATGCTGAAGTTGCAAAATTGGAAATTTATAACGTGATAGGAGAGAAGGTGTATGAAACAAAAATTACGTCTTTGCAAACAACCATTGATTTGAAAGCTTATTCAAAAGGAATTTATTTTGCTGAAATCATTACTGGTAAAGGAAATTGCGTGAAGAAGATAATTGTGAAATAATAGTTTCATCGATTTTATTTTTGAATGATTCGTATTAAATAAATTTAAAACTTCAGCAACTCTTCATATAATTCTTTAACAGGTAGGCCCATAACATTAAAATATGTTCCTTCTATTTTTTCGACAGCAACAAGGCCAATCCAATCCTGCGCTCCGTAAGAACCAGCTTTGTCGAAAGGTTGATAGTTGTTAATATAAAACTCTATTTCTTGCTGAGTCAATGGTTTGAAATAAACCTTAGTCAAAGCATAAAATGATTTTTTTTTGGTTTTTGATTTCAAACAAACTCCTGTGTAAACTTCATGCATCTTTCCGGAAAGTAGCTGCAACATTCTAACTGCATCGTCAAAATTTTCTGGCTTGTTTAATACTTCATTTGTTTGAGGTAACCAAACAATCGTATCAGCAGTAATAACAATTGTGTTGTCTTTTAATTCTTCATCAAAGGCATTTGCTTTTTTTTCGCAGAGATAAAGTGGAATTTCTTGTGCTTTTAAATTGTCAGGAAAACTTTCGTCTACTTCTTTGGTGCGGACTTCAAAGTCTAATCCCAGTTCTTTTAAAAGATATTGTCTGCGTGGTGATTTGGATGCCAGCAGTAATTCATATTTCTTAAGATTATCAAATGACATGGAGGAAGTCGTGAAGGATTGGCCATGCAAAAACAAAAAGGTAGCAAACACCCATTAGCATTATGAATTTAGAGAAGTCACCTGCAAAACGAAATTGCTTTTTCTCTTGTGCTGTTTTTATTTTGTATATCAAAAACGCAAGAGGTAATTGTAATGCAACAATAAAATATACTAAAGAAACTATATCGTCTAGTTTTAAAAACTCAATTTGAATAAATACTAAGCAGATAATGGTTAAGAAAGCAATAAACATTGCAATATTCTTTGAAGTTTTTATTCCAATTAAAATAGGCATTGTTTTGCAACCGTATTCTGTATCACCATCCACATCTTCAATGTCTTTGATTATTTCACGTAACAGAGTTGTTATGAAAGCAAAAAATGAAATAGCAATAGTGTATTCCCAAACAGATATGAAACTAAGATTTTCTTCAATTGGAATATATTCTCTGTAAATAGGAATCATTTCATAGATAACTGCAATAAGAGGAACAAGAGCTGTGAATAATGCAATAACAACATTGCCAATTAAAAATTGACGTTTAAAAGTTGTAGAGTAGAACCATAAACCTCCTGCACAAACAAAATGGATTAAAGCTAATCTCCAAGAGCCTATTGAATACGCCACATAAATAGCAATCATTATTGCTAAAACATTTATTAAAGTATGTGCACCAATAGCAACGCGTCTTTTTACACCTTTTCCAATAACCATGCGCTCAGGTTTATTTACCTTGTCGATATTTACATCAAAATAATCGTTAATAACGTAACCAGCAGCAGCAATCATTACAGTAGAAAGCACAAGTAAGAAAAAATTTAATTCAGAAAGTTGTAATTCGTAAAAAGTACTACTTACTTTAATGATAGGATAAATAATACACCAACGCACAACATATTGCGTAAAAGCAATAATCAGTAAATTTTGAATTCGTATTAATTTTAGAAACGCAATCATATCATAGTAATTAGTGATTAGCGAATTGTGAATAGGGGAAATTAGTTTTCAATGATTAATTTTTTATATTGCCTATTAACTATTGGCTATTGCCTGTTTATTTACCAAACAAATCCTTCTTTATCCAACCATTTATCTTGTACTTTTAATACTTGTTCAATTACATCGCGTACAGCACCTTCGCCACCTTTTTTATCTGAAATATAAATTGAAATATCCTTTATTTCTTGTGCTGAGTCGTTCGGACAAGTTGGAACTCCTACACATTTCATTACTTCATAATCAGGAATATCATCACCCATGTAAAGTACTTCTTCGGGGTTTATTTTATAGATTTCAATAAATTCCTTGAATGTATCAATCTTAGTATGACTTCCTAAATAAACATCGGTAATTCCCAAACCATTTAAGCGAGTTCTAACCATTTCGGATTTTCCGCCAGAGATTATAGCAATCTTGTAGCCTTTTTTAGCAGCCAATTGCAATGCATAGCCGTCTTTGATGTTCATTACCCGCACTTGTTCTCCACTTGGCATTAATGTTACGGAGCCGTTGGTAAGCACTCCATCCACATCAAAAATAAATGCTTTAACTCGTGTAAGTTTTGTTTTAAAGTTTTCCATCGCTACTAAATTACTACTTTATTTCCATTTGCGTTGTCATCATGTGCCGTCATCCTGAGCATTCTGCGTTGAAGCAGACATTATCGAAGGGCAATGGTTGAGAAATCTATTTTGTTGTTACTATACTCTTGCTTATCAATTTATATAGTTTCTGCAAATCCTTTTCTTTCGATAACTCTTTTAAATGCGCATCCATTGTTTTTTTGTCGTTACGTGATGCAGGACCAGTTTGCACTTTTGAAGGTCTTGCATTTTTTATCTTATTAGCGGTTTCCTCAATAAGGGGTTTTAATAAATCAAGAGATAATTTATCTTTTCCTAATAATTGTTCAGCAATAGCATACATGTGATTGCTAAAGTTGCATGCAAAAACTGCAGCCAAATGAATTTTTTTTCGTTGTTCAGAATTTACTCTCTTTACATTTCCACTTATGCTTTTTGCAAAATATTCTAGTGTAGTAGAAGTTTTTTTGTTATTTGCTTCAATACAAATTGGAATGGTTTTAAAATTAGATTGTCTCTCTTTCGAAAACGTTTGTAATGGATAAAATACTCCGTAGTTTTTTGAAGACTTTTGAAGAACTTTCATTGAAACGCTTCCAGAAGTATGAACAACTATTTTCTCTTTTAATTTTAACTGTTTTGCAACAGATTCGATTGCATCATCTTTAATAGCAATTATATAAATAGTTGAATCAGTTGAAAGTTTTTTAAGATTGGAAATGGCTTCTGCTTTTAATTTTTTAGATAGAAGAGCAGCACTTTTTTGAGAACGGCTATATACTTGAGAAATCAAATAACCTTCCTTATGCAAAGCTAAGCCTAGTTGAGTAGCTAGATTCCCTGAACCAATAATAGATATTTTGATTGGTGATTCCATTTTTCAAGAGGGAGCTCTCAGAGTTTTAAAGAGCGTTTCACAGCGTTTTTATTTTTTTCTGATTCGTTCCAAAATCGCTAATACTGTTCCTATAGCCATTATAATACAACCAATCCATAGAATATTGATGTAAGGGAAAATCATAGCTTGCATAACTATAAAATCACGCACGTTTGACTTTTTCTCTTGTAATGAAATTTGAATTTTTCCATCTTCTGGATTGATTTGCCAAAACATAAATTTTAATCCCAATTCATCTACTCTTGACTCGATAGGCTGAATGCTATTGTCGCGAATCACATAAATAGGATTGGCTTTGTATTTCTTTTGTATGTCTAATACTTGGAAATGTGCTTCTACAGCTATATCGCCTTCTTTTAATTGATATTTTGATTTGTCTACATTCACTGAAAGTGAATCGAAAATAATGATTGCATTTGAAGAGAATAATGTATCACCTTTTTTGATTGTATGATTTTTTGCTTGAGCATATTCATCAGCAGTTTCTTTTTTATCCTTTAGCATTTCCATATCTGCAAAAGTTATATGCGTATAAACATCATAGGTTAAAAAGTGGCGTGTGTCTGGTTCAGCCACATTCCCCATTCTTGGATTTGTTTGCAGCAATGGAGCTAATGAAAATTCTTTTACAAGATTTCCATTTTCGGCTTGTGTTAAGTAATCTACATCAAAATAAATATTAATTCCTTCGTGGCGTTTTCGAACATAGGTCACAAGATATTTCCCCATTTTCAAGGTGTCGCCCTGTGTGAGTAAAATATTATCGTTGTTCGAATAGGATTTTCCTAATTGAGCAACATCTTTTCCAGAAGTGTTTTGAGAAATAACTTCTTTTTTAGAAGTAGATATTAAAGCACCTAACAATACTAATGCAAATCCAATATGCGCAATGGATGCTCCTGCTTTTTTAACTTTCCCCCCCAATACTCTAAACATATAATCGATGTTCGCTACTGCTGCGAAAATAGAGGAGAAGAGTAAAATTGAAAAATAGCGATCATCAAAATCTAAAATATAAATCATTAAAAATGTTAATGCTAAAGCAATAACAAATGAAACAGAAATCTTTTTCAAGAATTCTTTTATATCGGTATTCTTGTATTTGAAATATTGTCCAACCGCAATTAACATCGTTACAACAAAAGCAAAAGGTAATTGCCAGTTATTATAAAACTTGATGACTTCTTTTAATGGAGCTTTGTTCATTCCGAACAACTTGTTCCAAACAGGAATAGAAGTATAGAAGCTGATTTGAAAAGCCGAAACTAATAATACAATTGCTCCAACAAACATCCAGAATTCACGTGACCAAATTCCTTCTTCTTGTGTTTGTTTTGGAAAATGTTTCCAGCGAACTATAAGTAAAACAAAACCTAAAAGCACAAAACAGAACATGTACACAAGTAATTGTCCAGCCATACCAGCAGTAGGGAAAGAGTGAACAGATGTTTCACCTAATATTCCACTACGAGTTAAATACGTAGAATACAAAATCAATAAAAAGGAGAGTATCGCTAAAAAGAAAGCAGTAAATAATGATTGCCCTTTGTTTCTATTAATCAACATTAAATGTGCTGCACCAACCAATACTAACCATGGAACTAAAGAAGCGTTTTCAACAGGATCCCAAGCCCAGAAACCACCAAAACTCAAAGCTTCGTAAGCCCAAGCGCCACCCATTAAAATTCCTATTCCTAAAACGGTAACTCCTGCATACGTCCAAGGTAAAGCTGGTTTTAGCCATTCATTGAATTGCTTTTTCCATAATCCTGCAATGGCATATGCAAATGGAACAACAGTTAAAGCAAATCCAAGAAAGAGAGTAGGAGGATGAATGGTCATCCAATAATTTTGCAACAAAGGATTTAAACCTCTTCCATCAAATGCTGGATTAGAAAGATAATTAGCGTCTGAAAAAAGTGGAATTTTAGAATACTCAGGATGTTCGCGCAATAAAACGGTAAATGGATTACTTCCTAAATGATATTCTCCAATTGTTATTCCTAAAAGCATGGAAGCAAGAAAAACTTGAACCAATGAAATGACCGACATTACAGGAGCTTCAAAGTTTTTTGCAGTTCGTTGTAAAATTAAACCCAGAACAACATGCCAGAAAGTCCAAAGTAAAAAACTTCCTTCTTGTCCTTCCCAAAAGCAAGACATGATATAACGCATCGGCATTATTCTGTTGCTATGGTGCCAAACATATTCGTATTCGAAATAATGGTTCATGAGCATAACGAACAATGTGCCCACAATCCCCATTACGGATAAGCTATGTAAACGAAATGAAATTCGAGCAATCTTTTTCCAAGATGCTGAATCATCATTGTCTTTCGCTGCGAAAAAATAAGAGAGACTTGCTAAAAGTGCAAAAACAAAGGAAAGAATAACGAATACATTTCCAACTTTACCAATTCCTAAATGCTCACCTATGTATTCCATAAAATTTAATTAATTCAATAAGCAATAGGCAATAGGCAATTTTTAATCAATTGCATACTGCTTACTGCCTAATTATTTATTTGCTGTTGGTTGACCTTCGTTATATTTAGAAGGACATTTCATTAAAATGTCAGATGCTTGAAACTCTTGCCCTTGCATTTGTCCAATCAAAACAATTTGTTCGGAGCGCTCAAAGTCTTGTGGTTTATTTTTATGCAAAACTACTTTACATTCTGTTCCTTTATTATCGAACATAAAAAATGTAAAAAGATTAGCATCTACTTTCGGATCGTAAATAGCTTCTTTATCTTTATTTAATTTTCCAACAACGTGAAATTCACTAGATGGATCACTAGCTGCTTCAGTAAAATCAGCGTATGTGCTAGTTTTATTTAGTGCTGTAAAGATGGCTCCAATGGCTACAGCAATAACTATAATGCCAAGTATGTGTATTTTCTTCATTTTTTTACCACTAAGGCACTGAGGACACTTAGTTTATTTTTTTATTTTGTTTACTTTTTTCTTTGTCTACTGTCTACTTACTTTCCTTCTCTAACTTACTTATCTTTCTATCCAGCATAATTAAATAACCTGCAATGCCAACAAAAATTATGGACATAACAATTACAACTACATAAATTTTACCTGACTGATATAAGCCTGTTGCCATTTCTACTGGTGCATTATCTTGTGCAAATGTTGATGCGGACAAAAGCATTGCAATTAGGAATGCTGATTTTTTTAATAGACTAGTCATTGAATAATTTTTTTCTTTTTAATTTTTCTATTCTAACTCTTAATGTGAAAATCCAAACGGTTAATAATATCCAACCAATAACTGCAGGATAAAATACCATTCGCATATTTTTATCTAAATCATAATTGTTAAATCCTGGATTTCCACCGTTGCCGGGATGCAATGAATCGTTCATTCGTGGCAATATCATCAGAAATACAATTAATAATACGTATGCGAATATATTATAGACAGCAGAAATGCGAGCACGCTTTTGTTCTTCGTCAATAGAACCTCTCAAAACAAAATAAGCTAAGTAAATAAGCATTGTGATTGCAGCCCCATTTAATTTTGTATCCGCTACCCACCAAGCACCCCAAGTATATTTTGCCCAAATGGAGCCTGTAACTATCCCTAATGTGCCAACTAACATTCCAACGTTTGCAGCTTGCGTTGCAATAATATCGCTTTGAATATTTGATTTGCTTAAGTATTTGATACTGTTCCAAAGAGAAACAAACAAGATAGTCATCATCGCAAACCACATTGGAACGTGAAAGTAGAGATTACGAATAGTTTCGTGAAGAATAGGTTGAGCTGGAACGGGAACTAAAAATCCTGCAACGATGGTGTATAGTACAAAAACTATCGCAATTATTTTCCACCAATTCTTTTTCATTTTAAAACTCAAATGTTACTTAAAACAATTCCCCCTTTGGAAAAGGGGGCAAGGGGGATTTGTTCGATTTTGCCCTTGCCTGTTAATCTCGCCAAAGATAACGAAATAATAGATAAGATAATGCGATAATTATTAGGTTTAAGAGCATTAAAATTGTTAAATAATCTAAATCCCAGCGCTCTAATCCATCAATCGCATTTTTTGATAGTTTAATCAATACCATTAGTAGAGGAATAATAATAGGAAAGCTTAATATTGCCATTAATGTAAAGTTATTACCTGCTTTGGATGCAATGGCCGAAACCATAGTTAATAATGAGGAAAAGCCCAAGCTTCCCATAAAAAGGGTAATCAAAAATAAAGGCAAATCTTGGATGATATTTCCTATAAATAAGCTGTAAGCTAATAAACACAATGCCGACAAGACAATTAAAAGCAATGAATTGTAGATAATTTTGGAAAGAATAACAGCTTGCGGACTCGCCAAAGTATACATGTAAAGCAATCTTCCTTTCGTCTCGGTAATAAAACTTTTTGCAATAGCATTGATAGAGGCAAAGAGGAGAATAATCCAAAACAATGCATTCCAGGTGGCCGGCGTTACAATCTTCTTGAAGGATAAATAGCTTATGAAAACCGTTGAAACAACGTACAGTAAAATTCCTCCAAGCGCATACTTGTTCCGGAGCTCGAGTTTTAGCTCTTTAATGATGAGATATTTTATTTGATTGCTAAGCATTTTCAGGACAAAGATAAGTTTCAAATCGACACAAACACTGAAATATTTTTCCAGAACAATATCAATTTCTGTTTTTTTTTCATACATTTGGTAACACTTTAAATAATAAAACTATGAAAATTAAAATTTCTTTACTAGTTGCCATTGTTACACTTTCAGCGTTTACTTTAAAATTACCTACGACCTCATTTTATGATTTGAAAGCAAAGACGATTGATGGCAAAGAGTTTAGTTTCGCTGATTTAAAAGGAAAAAAGGTGATGATTGTGAACACAGCCTCAAAGTGTGGTTACACTCCTCAGTACGAAGATTTGGAAAAATTGTTCAAAGCTTACAAAGACAAAAAATTTGTTATCATAGGTTTTCCCGCAAACAACTTTGGCAAACAAGAACCAGGAACAAATACTGAAATAAAAGAATTTTGTGCAAAAAATTATGGTGTAACTTTTCAGATGATGGAAAAAATTGATGTAAAAGGTGATGATATGAATGCGGTATACAAATGGCTTACATCAAAGGAATTGAATGGCAAAATGGATTCATCGGTAAAATGGAATTTCCAAAAATACCTAATAGATGAAAAAGGGAATTTGGTGGATGTTGCATATTCAAACGACAAGCCAATGGATGATAAAATTGTAAATTGGATCAACGGAAAATAAAATGACTGCTAGTAATGACTCTTCTTTATTTGCACCCTTATCACCACTGCATAAATTAGATATTATGGCAATAGGTGTACATCCTGATGATGTGGAACTTTCTTGTTCTGGAACATTGTTAAAACACATGTCGCTTGGCAAAAAGTGCGGCATATTGGATTTGACTTGTGGAGAAATGGGAACAAGAGGAACAGGAGAATTACGCTTAAAAGAAGCTGCAGAATCCTCTAAAATATTAGGAATTACAGTTAGAGATAACTTAAAAATGCAAGATGCTTTTTTTAAAAATGATAAAGAAAGCCTATTAGCAATCATCAAAAAAATAAGAGAATACCAACCTGAAATTGTATTGTGCAATGCTACTTCAGACCGTCATCCCGACCATGGTAGAGCAGCTCAAATGGTTGTTGAAGCTTGTTTTTATAGCGGTTTGGTAAAATATGAAACGGCATACGATGGTTTTAAACAGCAAGCGTGGCGACCGAAAGCAGTGTATCATTATATTCAAGATAGACAATTTAAAGCTGATTTTGTTGTGGATGTTACTGCTTTTGTAGAAAAGAAAATGCAAGCCATTCAAGCATTCAAATCTCAATTTTACGATCCGAATTCAAACGAACCTGAATCACCAATAACAGTAAAAAATTTCTTAGAAGTTTTAAAAGGAAAAATGTCTTTGTTTGGCAGAGAGGCTGGATTCGACTATGCAGAAGGTTTTACGGTGGAGAGAAATATTGGTGTAGAGAATATTTTTGATTTGAAGTAGGTTTCTTTTCTATATCTTTTATCTATTTCTCTCATTTCATTATAGGAATTTGTCTGATAATGTCTTCTCTATAGTCCTTTTATATCCATTAACTTTCCATTTCATTTTTGTCCAATCGGCCCAAATATATTTTAAAAACATACCTATAAATCTAAAGCTAAATAAAGGGCAATCATAATTAAGAATGATAAAACCTACTCCAACATTTCCTTTTTTCATTTCAAATCTTATCTTTGCAAACCATTGTAAAATAGCAGTATGGAATTTTTTAAGAAAGAGAAAAAAACAGCTTTAGAAGCAATTGAATTTGCACAGTTTATTGCGCATGCGCCAATGGTGTTTCAAGCTACTCGCGTTTTACGTGATAGTGGAATACTTCAAGCGATTATGGATTCCCGAAAAATAGGCTTAACACTTGAAGAGATTGTTGAAAAAGTGAAATTACCACATTATGGTGTGCGTGTTTTAATTGAATCGGGGCTAGGAATTGGCATCCTTTTGATTGATGATAATAACAGATACACTTTATCAAAAACCGGATTTTTTATTCTAAACGACCAAATGACACGTGTGAACATGGACTTTGTTCAGGATGTTTGTTATAAAGGGTTATTCAACTTAGAAGATTCAATTAAAAATGAAAAACCTGAAGGATTGAAAGTGTTTGGTGAATGGAAAACCGTTTACGAAGCATTGGCTCATCTTCCCGAATTTGCGCAGAAATCATGGTTTGGTTTTGATCACTTTTATTCGGATGATGCATTTCCATTGGTTTTACCATTGGTATTTAAGAACAAGCCTAAGAAATTATTAGACATTGGTGGAAATACGGGTAAATGGTCGATTGCTTGTGCGAAATATGATAAAGATGTAATGGTTACGATTGTTGATTTGCCAGGACAAGTTAATATGGCAAAAGCAAACATTGAAAAACATGGTTTGTCGAATCGTTTATCTTTTCATGGAACAAATATTTTAGATGAAACACAAAAGCTTCCAAAGGGGTATGATGCTATTTGGATGAGTCAATTCTTAGATTGTTTTTCTGAAAAAGAAATTATTTCTATTTTAAATCGCTGTCACGAAGCTATTAACGATAATGGTTTTGTATTTATCCTTGAACCATTCTGGGATCGTCAACGATTTGAAGCAGCTGCGTTTTCTTTACAACAAACATCCTTGTATTTTACAACAATAGCTAACGGGAATTCTCAAATGTATCATTCAGAAGTATTCTTAAAATGTGTTCATGCTGCTGGTTTTGAAGTGGTAGAACAAATTGATCAGATTGGTGTGAGTCAGAGTTTGTTGAAGTGTAAAAAAAATAATTACGGATAACGAATTTTTACGAATTTTTCGAATCTGTGGGTTATATGCTCACAGATTTTTTTGTTATAAATAATCCTTTTGTTTGCTAGGCTAAAAGTGTTGTTTGTGAATTTTTATAAGCATCCAGATTTGTAAAATTCGTTTTAATTCCTTATCCGTACAAGCGAAAAATCATTAAATTCGCATTCTTAAAAACAATAAAAGATGTTTGATAATTTAAGTGAAAAGCTAGACAGAGCCTTTAAAGTTTTAAAAGGACATGGGAAAATTTCAGAGATAAACGTTTCGGAAACCGTTAAGGAAATTCGTAAAGCCTTATTGGATGCCGATGTGAACTATAAAGTTGCTAAAGAATTTACCGATAGAGTAAAAGAACAAGCACTCGGACAAAATGTATTAACGTCTATTTCTCCCGGACAATTACTCACAAAAATTACTCATGATGAATTGAGTAAATTGATGGGTGAAACCAGCACCGACATTAAATTAGGTGGAAATCCAACTATCGTATTGATGAGTGGTTTGCAAGGTTCGGGTAAAACAACTTTTTCAGGCAAATTAGCCAATCATTTAAAAACAAAACGAGGTAAAAAACCATTGTTGGTTGCCTGTGATATATATCGTCCCGCTGCAATTGACCAATTGCATGTATTAGGCGAACAAATTGGGGTGGATGTATTTTCTGATAGAGAAAATAAAGATGCTGTTTCCATTGCACAAAAAGGAATTGCACATGCAAAATTAAATGGTAACTCGGTTGTAATTATTGATACTGCTGGTCGTTTAGCGATTGACGAACAAATGATGAACGAGATTGCTGCAGTAAAAGATGCAGTGAAACCCGATGAGATTTTGTTTGTTGTGGATGCAATGACTGGTCAGGATGCTGTAAACACTGCAAAAACATTTAACGACAGACTAAATTTTGATGGAGTTGTTCTTACAAAATTAGATGGTGATACACGTGGTGGAGCAGCATTATCAATTCTTTCAGTAGTAAACAAGCCAATTAAATTTGTTGGTACAGGCGAAAAGATGGACGCGATTGATGTGTTTCATCCTAGTCGTATGGCCGATAGAATATTGGGAATGGGTGACGTTGTTACTTTGGTAGAACGTGCTCAGGAGCAATACAACGTTGAAGAGGCTCGTAAGCTTCAAAAGAAAATTGCAAAAAATCAATTTACTTTTAACGATTTCTTGTCACAATTAAATCAAATTAAAAAGATGGGTAACATCAAAGATTTAGTTGGAATGATTCCAGGAGTTGGCAAAGCATTGAAAAATGTAGACATAGATGATAAAGCTTTTGTAAGTATTGAAGCAATCATTCATTCGATGACACCCCACGAAAGAGAAAATCCAGATTCATTAACGGGAAAGCGAAGAGATAGAATTGCAAAAGGAAGCGGAACAACAACTCAAGATGTAAACAGATTGGTAAAACAATTTGAAGATACTCGTAAGATGATGAAGATGATGGGAAATAAGGAAAATATGGCGAAGATGATGCAGCAGATGAAGAATATGCCAGGAATGGGTAGGTAAGTTTGAAAGTTGAAAGGTTAAAAAGTTAAAAATTTAAAAATTTATGGCACAGATAATAGACGGTAAGCTAATCTCTTTACAAATTCAAGAAGAGATAGCAGCTGAAGTAAAAACTATTAAAGCAAACAATGGGAAAATTCCTCATTTAGCTGCTATTTTAGTTGGTAATGATGGTGCTTCCGAAACTTATGTTGGTGCTAAAGTAAAAGCTTGTGAAAAAATTGGTTTTAAATCTACTTTGGTACGTTTGTCAGAAACAACTACAGATCAAGAGTTGATTTACTTTATAGAAGGTTTAAATGCGGATGCTGACATTGATGGATACATTGTTCAATTGCCACTTCCAAAGCATATGGACGAACAAAAAATCATGGAAGCCATAGCTCCGCAAAAAGATGTAGATGGATTTCATCCACAGAATATTGGAAGAATGGCTTTGAATTTACCGACTTATCTTCCTGCAACTCCTTATGGAATAATGCAATTACTGGAGCGCTATAAAATTGAAACAGTAGGAAAAAATTGTGTTGTAATTGGAAGAAGTCATATAGTTGGTTCACCTATGAGCATTTTAATGGCGAGAAACACAAATCCTGGAAACTGCACAGTAACGATGTGTCACAGTCGCACAGCTAATTTAAAAGAGTTCACATTAAAAGCTGATATAATTATTGTTGCATTAGGGAAAGCAGAATTTTTAACTGCTGACATGGTGAAAGATGGAGTAGTGGTTATTGATGTTGGAATTACACGAGTAGCATCTTCTGAAACAAAAAGCGGATTCAAATTATTAGGCGATGTAAAATACGATGAAGTTGCTGAGAAATCTTCTTTTATTACTCCCGTTCCTGGAGGAGTAGGACCAATGACAATTGCTTCTTTATTAATGAATACTTTAAAGGCAAGTAAAAAAGAAATATACAAATAGAATTTTAAATTCTAATTCCGATAACCAATATATCCTCATAAATATATGAAAATTATTTATTTTTCTTCTTTGAACTAGCTTTTTCTTTTTCTAGTTTAAGGTTATAACGAATGTCCTTCCAATATTCAGCGCCATAGCTTACATAAATCTCTTCTCCAGCTTTTATATCTTTTTCAGCTTTAATCCATCCCGAATTTTTGCATACATCATAGCAAGCGTTGTTTCTGATTCCTGCAATTCTTTTTAACCCGCTGGCATCATTTGCATAACGCGCAAGTTCATTTGGAGTAAAATAGGCATCAATGCACTTGTTTTTATTAATGAAAAATGCATATCCAAAAATATCTTTTTCAGCCCTTCTGTCTAATTCGGCTTCAGTAACAACTTCGCCCAAATATTCAACTATTCGTTCTCCTTTTTTAATGTCTCTCTTTGTAAATAAGCCTTTCCCGGCTCCTTTCAATCTTGATCTTTTTACTATTAAATCTGCTGCCATAATTCTATTTTGAAAGTGCAAAAATAGCAAAAGCTTTCATTGACAATACATTTGTTAGTGATAAAAATAAAAATATTTTAAAATGATTTGATTTAGGATTTGATTTGCTAAAATGATTTGATGTAAATTTAATAAGCTTGAGCCAAAATTTCTAAGAGTACAAATAGTATTTGAAAAGTTATTTCTGCAACAGTTTTTACGCTATCATATTGATCTTGTCTTTTCTTCTGTTTCAGTAGATATTCTTGACTAGGCTTCTTAGCAATATAATCATCGGTAACAGTATTTAGAGGTATTGGGTTTTCTTTTTCTATAATAGCATAAATTGTATCTAAGTTATTTATCGAAATTGGTTTTTCAAAATTTTTTTCATTTGTAGTTTTAATCATTATTGAATATCGATCATTCGAGTGCTTAACTAATTGTGCCGATTGAAAAAGTGAATCGGTGTATTCAGGAAAAAGCATAAATTCTTTTTTCTCTGATAGAGTAATGAATTTTCCAACGGAAGGATGAAATGCTACAAGTATTCCATTCACATCAACGATTTGAGAATTGCCATTTTTTGTGAATCCAAACAGGAGAAAAGAGAGAGAAAATAAGAATGAAAAAAACTGTTTATTCAGTTTTACCCTCAAATTTTACCCATAAAATTGCTAAATCAAAATAATTTTATAAATACTTGACTATTAAGTATATATTGTTAATCAAGTGAAGTTTAATTTACTGAAAAATCGCAATAATATTAGGTTAATAAAAATAATAAAAAATATTGTTGCTTCAAGATTAGAATTTCTTATCTTTGTATCCCTTTTAAAAAGGAATAAGCAAAAATTAGTACTAACCCCTTCAATTAAATTGATAATCAATTAATTGGATACAAAAAACACCGAAGCACATTTTCGGGAATTAATTAAAAATGTCAGAAGTAATAGAAGCAGCAGTAACATTAGAAGCATTTGATTGGAATGCATTAGGAAACAAAGGAGATACCTATTCTCAAGCAGATCGTGATAAATACGATTCTCTTTACGAAAAAACTCTTAAACCAGTAGCAGCAAACGAAATCATTGATGGTAAAGTTGTAGCAAAAAACAACAAAGAAGTCGTTGTTAACATTGGTTACAAATCAGATGGAGTTGTTCAATTAACAGAATTTCGTTACAATCCTGATTTAAAAATCGGTGATATTGTTGAAGTATATGTTGAATCTCAAGAAGATAAAAGCGGTCAGTTAATTCTTTCTCACAAAACGGCACGTGCCATGAAATCTTGGGAGCGCGTTAACCAAGCTCTTAATAATGATGAAATTATCAAAGGATATGTTAAATGTCGTACAAAAGGCGGTCTTATCGCTGATGTATTCGGTATTGAGGCGTTCTTACCAGGTTCACAAATTGATGTGAAGCCTATCCGTGATTACGATGTATATGTAGGAAAAACAATGGAGTTCAAAGTTGTGAAAATCAACAATGAGTTCAAAAACGTTGTAGTTTCTCACAAAGCATTAATTGAAGCGGAATTAGAACAACAAAAGAAAGAGATTATCTCTAAATTAGAAAAAGGACAAGTATTAGAAGGAACTGTTAAAAACATCACTTCTTATGGTGTGTTCATCGATTTAGGTGGTGTTGACGGATTGGTTCACATTACAGATTTATCTTGGGGACGTATTAACCACCCAGAAGAAATCGTTAAGTTGGATCAGAAAATCAATGTCGTTATTCTTGATTTCGATAACGAGAAGAAACGTATTGCATTGGGCTTAAAACAACTTTCTGCTCATCCTTGGGATGGTTTAAAAGCTGAATTAGCTATTGGTGATAAAGTAAAAGGTAAAGTAGTTGTTATAGCTGATTACGGTGCTTTTGTTGAAATCGCTCAAGGTGTTGAAGGTTTGATCCACGTTTCAGAAATGAGCTGGAGTCAGCATTTACGTACTGCTCACGATTTCTTTAAAGTGGGTGATGAAATAGAAGCAGTTGTTTTAACACTTGATCGTGAAGAACGCAAAATGTCATTAGGGATTAAACAATTAATGCCTGATCCATGGAGCAATGTAATTACAAAATATACAAAAGGATCTAAGCACGCTGCTACAGTTCGCAACTTTACAAACTTTGGTATTTTTGTTGAATTAGAAGAAGGTGTTGATGGTTTAATTCATATTTCTGATTTATCCTGGTCTAAAAAAATCAAACATCCATCTGAATTCACTAAAATAGGTGATAAAATTGATGTTGTTGTTTTAGAAATTGATGGTGAAAACCGCAGATTGAGCTTAGGACACAAACAATTGGAAGAAAATCCATGGGATGTGTTTGAAACAATCTTTGTTGAGAATTCATTACACCAGGGAACAATTATCAATGTAATGGAAAAAGGTGCAATCGTTTCTATGCCTTACGGTGTTGAAGCATTCTGCCCAACACGCCACTTGGTAAAAACGGATGGTTCTTCAGCTAAAGCAGAAGAAGTATTAGAATTCAAAGTGTTAGAATTTAATAAAGAAGGCAAAAAAATCATCGTTTCTCATAGCAAAATCAATGAAGAAGTAACTGCATCTGAAAAAGCTGCTGTTGTTTCTGAAAAGAAAGCTGCTGGTGAAGAAGAGAAAAAAGCCGTTAAAAAAGTAAAAGACAGTGTTGAAAAAACAACACTAGGCGATATGGATGTTCTTTCTAGTCTAAAAGCAGACATGGAAGCAACTGAAAAAAAATCGACTAAAAAGTCTGAATAATTTTAAAAATATTTTGTAGCCTTACGCGGCTTCAAAATCTAAAAATACCACGCCATGGTTTTTTAGAAAAAAGCGCTCCCTTACTGTGGAGCGCTTTTTTAATGCTTATTTATCTTATAAAATAACTAATTTAGTACCTTAATAATTTTTATAAAATGAAATTAATCCCAACTCTTTTTTTATCATTCATTGTTTCTTTTAAACTTATTGCTAGCGGATGTACACCACCAGTAGTAACTTCACAACCTTTAAATGTTGTTGTATGTGAAAACGGAAATACCTTTTTTCAGATTATAGCAACTGGACCAAGTTTAATTTATCAATGGCAAATAGATCAAGGTGCAGGTTTTGTTAATTTGAGTAATGTTGCTCCTTTTTCTGGAGTAACAACTGATTTATTGTCTATAACTATAGTTACTTCTTCTTTAGATAATAGTATTTATCGATGTATTGTTACAAATGGTTGCGTTCCAGATGATACAAGTGACATAGCACAATTGAAAGTAAATGTTGCTCCTAGCATTGCTACTCAGCCGAGTAATGCAATTGTTTGCGAAGGTGAAATAACTACATTTAGTATAGTAACTAGTGGAACAGGATTAAGTTATCAATGGCAAGTAGATGATGGTTCTGGATTTGTGAATGTTCCAGCAGCTCCACCGTATTCAGGAGATACAACAGGAGCGCTTTACATTACTGGAACTACTTTATCTTTTGATGGATATAGTTTTCAATGTATTGTGAGTGGTTCTTGTTCTCCTTCTGTAACAAGCGTAGTAGTTTCACTTACTGTTAATACATTAGCTAATATCAGCACACAACCTAGTTTTGTTGCCATGTGTGAAAACGATACAGCTTCTATTTCTATTATTGCAGATGGATCAAGCATTAATTATCAATGGCAGGAAAATCAAGGAAGCGGATATGTTAATTTAATCAACTCAACTTTATTCTCTGGTGTAAATACAAATTCATTAATTATTTCAGGAGCATTAGCAAGCATGAATGGATATTTATACCAATGCATTGTTTCTGGCGCTTGTCTTCCAGCTGATACCAGTTATGAAATTCCATTAATTGTTTATCCTGCGTATTCTATTTTTACTTCTGCAACTATTTGCCAAGGTGACACACTTGTATTTGGCGGAAGTAATTTAACTGCACCGGGATTTTATTCGAATACTTTTTCGACAATAAATTCTTGCGATTCATTGGTATATCTTTCTTTAAATGTTAATCCTGCATTTTATACAACTCTTTCTAGTGCTATTTGTGAAGGAGATAGCACATCTATTAATGGAAACTATGAAACCACCGCAGGAGTGTACAATTTTGTATTAGCATCTGTTGCAGGTTGTGATAGCACTATCGATTATACGCTTATAGTAAACCCTTCTTATTACTTTTATGACACAACAACCATTTGTGCTGGGGACAGTGCATTGATTTTTGGCGTATACGAATCGACAGACTCTCTATTTATAAATAGCAACTCAACGTTTCTAGGTTGTGATAGTATATATAGTCATTTATTGAAATTGAAATTAAATTATTTTGAGCTTGAAGATATTCATATTTGCAATGGTGACAGTGTGCTGATTGGCGCTTCGTATGAATCATCTCCGGGAGTTTATACAACTATGTATTCTTCCATTTTTGGTTGTGATAGTACAGTCAATTCAACTTTGTATGTTCATTTTCCCGATTCTACAAGCCAATCAATCACCATTTGTTCAAATGATAGTGTTTTTGTTGGAGGAGCTTATCAAAATACTCCTGGTGTTTTTTCCGATTTATTGAGTTCAGTATTTGGATGTGATAGCACAGTGACAACAACTCTGTCTGTTAATAGTTCACCAACTGTAGTATTTGATGCTGTATCAACTGTATGTGATACAACAACTGGATTTGCAATAACAGGTGGAAGTCCTGTAGGTGGTTATTATTATGGACCAGGAGTCAGTGGTGGATACTTTTGGGCCAGCGCTGCCGGGTTGGGAACTCATATTATTTTATATAGTTATACTGATTCTATTAATGGCTGTTCAGATACAGTTGCAAGTACAATTACAGTTACAGCATGCACTGGGATAAATGATTTAGCTTTTAATTCTGATTTTAGTACTTATCCAAATCCATTTAATGAAATATTAATTATTGAATCGGTTAATACAGAAGCTTCCGAAGTGCTTATTTTTAATGTGTTTGGTGAGTTGATTTATTCTCTAAAAATTCAAAAAGGAAAAACAGAAATAAATTTGTCAGAAATTTCAAGTGGCGTTTATTTTATTCAAAACAGAGTTGGGGATAAAGTCAATACTCAGAAATTGATTAAGCAATAACGACAATGAACACTTCGATAGTGTCTGCTTCAGCGCAGAATGCTCAGTGTTTCGTTCTAATTGAGATGTTTGTTAATGACGTCACCCTGAGCTTAGTCGAAGGGCAAAGTGCTTTATAAACTAAATTTATTGTCGATTAAAATTTTTTAGTATATTTGTGCTCTAGATGAAGCCAAGAATCATTTTAGACAGTAAACTTCTAGATATTACCGTTACCCGGCTTTGTTATCAATTAATAGAAATTCACAACGACTTCTCAAACACAGTAATCATAGGGCTTCAGCCTCGTGGAACTTTTTTGGCTTCTCGCATCCATAAAAAACTTCAGGAAATTTTGAAAAGAAAAGACATCAAGTATGGTAGTCTAGATACTACTTTTTATAGAGATGATTTCCGACAAAAAGAATTAGTTCCAAATGCGACAAACATTGATTTCATAATAGAAGGAAAGAATGTAGTGATGGTAGATGATGTTTTGTTTACTGGAAGAACAATAAGAGCAGGATTAGATGCAATGCTCGCATTTGGCCGACCAAACGATGTAGAGTTACTTGTTTTGATAGATAGAAGACTGAGCAGACATTTACCGATACAGGCCAAATACATAGGAAAAGTAATAGATTCTATCGCTTCCGAAAAAGTAAAAGTAGAGTGGAAGGAAACGGATGGAGTAGATAAAGTAACGCTATTATCAAACGACTAATGACAAAACTGAGTACGAAACATTTACTTGGAATTAAAGAGCTGACAGCTGACGATATTCATTTGATATTGCACACAGCTGAAAATTTTAAAGAAGTCATTAATCGTCCCATTAAAAAAGTTCCTTCCCTTAGAGATATTACCATTGCAAATTTATTTTTCGAAAACTCCACCAGAACAAAATTATCCTTTGAATTAGCAGAAAAGCGCCTAAGTGCGGATGTTGTTAATTTTTCTTCTGGTTCATCATCCGTAAAAAAAGGAGAAACATTAATTGATACAGTAAACAACATTCTTGCAATGAAAGTGGATATGGTGGTAATGCGCCATCCAAACCCAGGAGCAGCAGTATTTTTATCGAAACACATTGATGCAAAAATTATTAATGCTGGAGACGGAGCACACGAACACCCTACACAAGCATTGTTGGATGCATTTTCAATAAAAGAAAAATTAGGAACAATAAAAGGTAAGAAAATAGCCATCATTGGAGATATTCTTCATTCCCGAGTTGCACTGTCCAACATATTCTGTCTGCAAAAACTAGGAGCAGAAGTGATGGTTTGCGGTCCGACTACCTTAATGCCTAAATACATTCGCAGCTTAGGAGTAAAAGTGGAGCACAACCTAAGAAAAGCGCTTGAATGGTGTGATGTAGCAAATATGTTAAGGATACAATTAGAGCGACAAGACATAAAATACTTCCCTTCTTTGCGTGAATACACTATGTTGTTTGGGTTAAACAAAGAAATACTGGATTCTCTTTCTAAAAAAATAGTGGTGATGCACCCTGGTCCTATAAACAGAGGAGTGGAGATTACCAGCGATGTGGCAGATAGTGCTCAAAGCATTATTCTGGAACAAGTTGAAAATGGAGTAGCAGTAAGAATGGCTGTTTTATTCCTTTTGGCAGGTAGGGCTTAGTTTTTCTTAGTTTTCAACAATAAAATTCTTTCCTATTTCTACTTGCTTTGTACCATAAAAAATTCATACATTTGTTAAAATAAATTATCAATATGAGTTTTCAAATAGATAAGACAGATAAGTATACCATCATTAAACTGCTTGCAGAGAAGTTGGATAGTAATTTAGCTCCTTCATTGAAATCAGAACTAGTTGTGATTAGTACGGATGGGGCTAAAAATATCATTATAGATTTGGCGAATACTCGTTATTGCGATTCCTCTGGTTTAAGTGCTATTTTGGTTGCAAACCGTTTATGTAAAAATAATCAGGGAGCGTTTGTTCTTACTGGCTTACAAGAATCCGTTAAAAAATTAATTTCTATTTCTCAATTAGATACCATTTTAAATATAACAACAACTGTGGAAGAAGCAAAAGATATGCTATCTGTTCACGCATAAATTAATAACTAATAACTAAATCCCCACTACCATGATTAAAAAACTACTTTTCACTTTCGCATTAGGTACAGCAGTTGCTTTCACATCGTTAGCACAAATTTGTACTCCAAACGTTTCTTGTATTCCTAGTGGAACTACTTATGGGATTTGTCCTGATAGTGCTACTGGTATGGCAATTGGAACAGTTGGTGTTCCTTACACTCAAGTTATGAGTATGATGGTTCCTCCTGATGGAACAGATTTCGGCCAACCCTTAGCAACAATTGTTTCTATCGATATCACTAGTGTTGATAGTTTAGCTCCAGGTTTATCTTATGCTTGTGCTCCAACAGGATGTAGTTTTCCTGGTAACTCAAACGGTTGTATTTTAATTACTGGAACTCCAACTATGGTTTGGAATCACCAAGTAACTGTAAATGCAATGGCTTATGCTACTGTATTTGGAATCCCTGCTAACTTAGCTCAAACAAACAAACAATACAGAAGTATAGTTGTTGCTCCTGCAAGTGTTGAATCGTTGGATTTAAATAAATTTGATGTAGACCAAAATTCTCCAAATCCTTTTAGTGAAAGTTCTGAAATTCGGTTCTCTACGGTTACTAATGGTTCTGTTGACTTTAAAGTATTCAATATGTTAGGCGCTGTTATTTTTGATAGTAATTACAAAACAACAAAAGGTTTAAATACTATTAAAATTGAAGCGAATTCATTTGCTCCAGGTGTTTATATTTATTCAATTACGAATGGCGATAAAACAATCACAAAACGTATGATTGTTGCAGCTAAATAATGCAAAATTTTGAATTGACCATTCTTGGTTGCAGTAGTGCAACTCCAACATCTAAACGTAATCCAACCGCTCAGCTACTCAACATAGCTGAGCGGTTTTTTTTGATAGATTGTGGAGAAGCCACTCAAATTCAATTGAGAAAATATAAATTAAAATTTCAGCGCATCAATCATATTTTTATTAGCCATTTGCATGGTGATCATTATTTGGGGTTGATGGGTTTGATTTCAAGTATGCATTTGTTGGGTCGAACAGTTGAACTTCATTTGTATTGTCCGGCTGAATTGCAAGAAATTATTGAAATTCAATTCAAGCATTCTCAATCTTATATTAAGTTTCCAATTGTTTATCATCCGCATAAGTATATTGATAATGATTTGATTTTTGAAGATGAGAGAGTAGAAGTAAGGACCATTGTCTTGAATCATCGAATTCCTTGTTGTGGTTTTATTTTTAAAGAAAAGCCTTTGTTAGCAAACATTTCAAAGGAAACTATTCATTTGTTTCAATTAACAGTTGAAGAAATAATTGCTATTAAAGCAGGTTCGGATTTGACTAAAAGATCTGGAGAAGTGATCAAAAATGCAGAGCTAGTTACTAATATAAAAGAACCTAGGAGCTACGCTTATTGTTCGGATACTTGTTATGACGAAAGAATAGCAGCACTTGTGAAAGGATTTAATTTACTGTACCATGAGGCTACTTTTTTACAAGAGATGGAAGCTAGAGCAAAGGAAACTTTTCATACAACTGCCTTGCAAGCAGGAATGATAGCTAAAAAAGCAAATGTGAAGCAATTAATGATTGGACACTATTCAGCGAGGTATAAAGACTTGCAACCGCTGCTAAATGAGGCAAAATCAGTTTTTGACAACACTATTTTAGCAATTGAAGGCCAGAGTATTGTTGTTAGCTACTAATTATGTTTAGCAATATAGCGGCAGATTAGCAGATTTTTATACGCTTAATTTATTTTGGCAGATTCTTAGCTTATAAACTTTCTCTTTTACACAGAATCAGCCCAAATTAACACACACACAGAAAATCTGCGAATCTGCGGCTGCTTTTCTAGTTTTAATATGGCTCTTTCGTTAGGTTTATAAGTTCCTTTAAAAAAATCCTCCAAAAGTTTGTATAAACCATTACAATTTGTACTTTTGAGCATTATTTAAAATCAATCTAAATAAAGAATTGCCAAAAATTAAGATCATAATAGCTGATAGTCACTTCCTAAGCCGTAAAGGTCTAGCGATTGTTCTTGAAGAAAACGCTGATTTTACAGTTCTTTCGGAAGCATTAAGCGCTTCTGATTTGGTGAACCACTCAAAGTTTTATCATCCGGATTTGATTATTATCGACTATACATCCGCTAATTTCAGCATCGACAATATTCAGCAAATCGTTAAAAAGTATCCAAATACGCATTTATTGGCGATAACTGATATGCAAAGCAATATTTCAATTGCAAAAGCTTTGAATATGGGTGTTACGAGTCATTTATTAAAAGATTGTGATCAAGATGAGTTAATAGAAGCAATTTACAAGACAGCAAAAGGGGAGAAGTTCATGTGTGGTAAAATTGCTAGTGCCGTTTTGATTGACAAATCTTCTGTTAATGAATACACTTGCGAAGGATTAAACATTAGCGATCGTGAAATGGAAATCATCAAGTTGATTGCTGAAGGATTGTCAAACAAAGAAGTTGCTGATAAATTGTTTTTGAGCACTCATACTGTTACAACACATCGCAAAAATATCATGAACAAACTGGGCGTAAATAATACTGCTGGCTTGGTTCTATTCGCTGTTCGTGAGAATTTAATTTCTCCGAATCATTTCCTTTTTGCAGGAAATTAACTCCTTATTTATATTCTAGTTTTTTTAAAATACCTCTTTTTAGGTATTGTCTTATGCCCTTATCAAATCTACATTTGTGCAGTTATTTATAATTAATCTAAATAGTTTTATGAGAAAATTAATATATACGAGCACATTGTTAGCAATTTCTTTTTCTTCAATGGCTCAGCATGCAATCATAAAGGGTATAATAAAAAGTGACACTGACAATTACACAATTCCGTCCGCATCAATTAATTTGGATGGGTCAGTTTTTAAGACAAGTGATCTGAAGGGTGTATTTTATTTTGATAATATTTCTATTGGTGAACACAAATTAGTTTTTACTTTTTTGGGATATGAGAAAAAAGAAATGATAGTAAATATTGCAGGAGAAAATGAAGTGTTCGATATGCAGGATTTGAAATTAAAGCAAAGTTCTGTTGTTATCTCTGAGGTTGCTATTACTTCACCTGCAAATAATTTTTCTGCTCGATATGAAGGTTCAAATGTGATTATTTCTTCAAAAGACATAGAACGAAGTAAACCTATTGGCACAGAGGAAATACTTAAAAAAGTTTCTGGTGTGAATGTATCAGGCGATATGGGGATTTCCAATAGATTAAATGTTGGTGTTAGAGGTTCTTACCCAAGACGCTCTGCAAATATTTTGCTTTTGGAAGACGGAACACCAATTGCTCCCGCTCCTTATTTATCACCAGAAGCATATTACAATCCTCCAAGCGACAGATTGGATGGCATTGAAATTTTGAAAGGTGCAGATATATTGGCTTACGGAAGCAATACGATGTATGCTGCGATAAATTACATTACAAAAAAACCACCATTAAAGCCTACGCTAGGAATAAATTTAACAGCAGGAGAAAATGGGTATCATTCCGAATATCTTACTTACGGTGGTACATGGAATAATGTTAGCGCAGAATTGCAGGTTTTAAATAAACAATTTGATGGATTTCAGGATAATTCTCAATCATCTATTTTTAACACGTCAGCAAAATTATATTCAGAGTTTAATCCCAGATCTTCTGTTTACGTCAAATTAAATTATCATCAGGAAAAATCAAAAGCAAGCTACAGCGCTTTAACTCCTTACACATTTTCTGTTGATCCTCGTCAGAATCCATTCGACTCAGATGATCTTACAACAAATCGTTATGCTGTTGATTTGATTTACAATTTTAAATTATCAAAAAAGACTTTGCTCTCATCAAAAGTATACGTTTCTCAGTTTCAGCGTGATTGGTGGCGTCAGGAAAACACACTTATAAAAGCTTCAACTGCCGAAGCTTATTTGGGTAACAGTATTTACAATGACAGATATTCTTATTTGAATGGTCAGACGTTCGGAACGACTGATTATATCAGAGTAGGAAAGATTGTTGCAGGAAATGAAAGTACTAGAGCCCGTAATCGCTTATTTAGAGTTGGTGGTGTTCAACAAAGTTTTAAATATAATATTGAAAAGGAAAATTTCACAATGAATCTTGAAATTGTTGCAAAAGCACATCTGGAAACTTTTAACAATATAGAAATGAAAAATGATTCTTCTCGTTTTTCGAAAAGTGGAACTATAGATAAAGATCAGTTTTTTGAATTGTCAGCATATTCTGGTTTATTAAAGGATAAATTTACTTTTAAGAAATTATCATTTACACCTTCGTTACGTTATGAGTGGGTCGAAATGCGTTCTTTTGACCGATTGGCAATTTCAAAAATGACAGAGAATGACGGCAGCAAGTATTTTGGAAGTCTTAAAAATGTTTATTCAAGCTATATTCCAGGAGCAAATCTTTCCTGTGAAATCTTGTCAAACAAAACAAACCGAATGACTTTGTATGCTGGTGTTTATAAGGGATATACGGCTCCAACTGCTGAAACAGGTTTTCTTAATGTTGAAGATGATATTGTATCCACTCCAACAGTTGATAAGCCAGTCAATAGAGATCCCGAAACTAGCTTGAATTACGAAGCCGGATTCAGAGGTTGTTTGTTGAAAGAATTTGCTTGTGTTCAGGCCACTTATTTTAATAATAACATTCAGAATTATTATTCAGCTGGTAGAAATGAAGCATTTCAAACGCTCGGAGCAGTTAATATTTACGGTGTAGAAGGTACTGTAAATTTAAATCTTCATAAATTGATGCAGAACGAAAAGCATCAGATTGTTATATCATTTTCCGGAACAATGATGAAAGGGAAAGTGTTAAGCGGATTATTGAAAGACTCTGATTTATTGAAAGCAAAACATACAGACGCCACAAAAGCAGAGCTAATTGACAAAATTAATGCTGAAAGAAATGGATATGATGTTTATTTTACAAGCTCAACTAGTAGTGATAGCTTAGTTACTAATGAATTGACGGTATCTGATTTTAATAAAATAAAACGTTTAGATTTTAAATTTGGTAATGATGGAATTGCAAATAATACAGTGCCATATTTACCTCCTTACATTCTAAATGCAGGCATCTCATATTCACTAAAAGGATTATCTGTAGGACTAAATCTTAATTATGTAGCAAAGCAATATACCGATTATCTGAATTTTGATAGCGAAACTGCCGAAGGCGCTATTGGTAGTTTGCAAGCATTTAAAACAATTGATGCAAACATTGCTTATTCATTTGAAAATAGTAAAAATAAATACCTTGGCGGCTTAACCTTGTTTGTAGCAGCTAAAAACATTACAAATCAGGTTTATAAAGCGTCTCGCTTGCATCGTTTATCATCAGGAATTATGCCTGGTGGTTTTCGACAAATTAATGCTGGAATTAAGTTGAATTTTTAATTGTTTAGTTAATACCACCAAAAGCGTTCACTTCTAGCAGTGGGCGCTTTTTTTATTTTTAAGTTTTCAAATTGTTATATTTGGTGAAAATCACATTAAAATGATTCTAATAGCAGACAGCGGCTCCACCAAAACGGATTGGCGGTTAATTGATGAAAACAAACAAATTCATCAGTTTTCAACTCAAGGTATCAATCCGTATTTTAATTCCACAGAGCATATCGTTAGTGTATTGAAATCAGAGCTTATTCCTCAACTAAAATCTGACCCTTCGACTCCGCTTTGGGTGACAGATAATTTGGAATTTGAAATTCATTTCTATGGAGCGGGATGTAGAGTAGAGGATAAGAAAAAAATAGTAGAGAAAGCCTTATCAGAAGTTTTCCCGAAAAGCAAAATTGAAATCTTTTCCGACATGCTTGGAGCAGCCCATTCACTTTGTGGAAAAAATGCAGGAATTGCTGCTATTTTAGGTACCGGAGCAAACACTTGTTATTACGATGGAAAGAATATTGTTGAGAACAGAACTTCTACTGGATATATTTTAGGAGATGAAGGAAGCGGAGCACACATTGGAAAAACATTTATTCAAGCTTTTTTAAATGATGAATTGCCCAAGGATTTAGCTGATAGATTTATTGCACGATTTAAATTAAGTAAGGATGATATTATTGATGCGGTTTATAGACAACCAATGCCGAATCGTTTTTTAGCCTCTTTTAGTAAATTCATTTATCAAAATGTAAAAGAACAATTCATAATTGATTTAGTAGCAAATTGTTTTCATCAGTTTTTTGATAAACATATTTGCAAATACGAAAAGCATAAAGAGGTAAAATTGAGTTGCACTGGTTCTGTTGCTTTTTATTACAGCAATATTCTAAGAGCAGTTGCATTGGAAAAAGGAGTGTCAATTGATACAATTACTGAAACTCCGATTGCAGGGCTTACGCTTTATCATTTAGGAGAATCGTAGCGAATTTTTCTACGCGGAGTTCTCAGAATTTTACTGTCCTGATAGCTATCGGGATTCACAGAGAGATATTTAAAAAAAAGGAACCCTTGTGGTTCCTTTTTTCTTTGTGTCCTTAGTGCCTTAGTGGTAAAAAAAATTGCTGTAAACCTTTTGAGAGGTTATTTCATATTATGATAAACAGTCTGCACATCATCATCTTCCTCTAATTTATTTACCAACTTCATTACTTCTTCTACTTGTGCATCACTTAACTCAACCGTTAAATTTGGAATGCGTTCTAATTCTGAACTGATAATGTTTAACTTTTTTTCTTCCAATGCTTTTTGCATTTTACCAAAATCAGTAAAAGCGGTATAAATAACAATTTCTTCTTCGTCACTTTCTATCTCGTCAGCACCGAAATCAATCAATTCGAATTCCAGTTCTTCCATGTTCACTTTTTCATTTTTGATGCGGAATACACCTTTACGATCAAATAAGTAGTCGAGAGAGCCTGTTTTGCCTAATTCTCCACCATATTTATTGAAGTTCATTCTAACATTTGCGACTGTACGGGTAGGATTATCGGTAGCACATTCAATTAGAATTGCAATTCCATACAATCCTTTCCCTTCATACACCATTTCTTCCAAGTTGGTGGAATCTTTTGAAGTAGCACGTTTGATAGCCGCATCAATATTTACCTTGGGCATGTTCAAGCCCTTAGCGTTTTGAATAGCTACTCGTAATCGTGAGTTACCATCTGGATCACCACCTCCAAGTTTTATTGCAATCGCAATCTCTTTTCCAATTCTTGTAAAACCTTTCGCCATTTTATCATAGCGGGCAAACATTTTGTACTTACGTTTTTCAAATACACGTCCCATAAATAGAAATTATAAATGATGAATTATAGATTATAAATTTTTAAAAATTAATGTTGAATTACTATTTTTTGTGTTTTCACAGAAATATTATCTGATAAGCGAATTGTATAGATTCCTTCTATCAAACTTTCTGCTTCAATAATAATACTCTCTGTTCCTTTAACTTCTATGATTTCATCTAATACTTTTTTTCCAAGTATATCAAAAAGTTCAATTGTGGTTTTGCCTGTAAATAAACTTAAATCGATGTTTATTTTATTATTCGCTGGATTAGGATAAATATTAAAATTAACCTCATTTGCAACTATGCTTTCCGGAATGGAAGTGAAAAAAATAACTTCAGGAACATTTGCCAAACATAGTGTATCTGTTTTTATTAGATAGATGTCATCAATAGTCGCCAGATTAAAGCTATTGGAAGTTCCGCAAATAATAAATGCATTATCAGCAGTTGGTTCTAGAGAAAATGCTTCATCCCTTTCTAAATCTCCAAACGTTGTTAAGCCATAATATGACCAGTCACTTTTTAAAGTATAAAAAACTATATCGCCATTACCACCACTATCACCATAAGATTTAGTTGTTCCTGCCATGGAAACTTTTCCGTTTGCATCTTCAGTAATGGAAACAAATTTGTCATCTTGAGTTCCTCCTAATGTCAAAATAGAATCTGTTACTCCTAGTGGAGATATTTTCATCAAAATTCCAAAAGATGTTGCTCCGAAATTTTTTGATTCACCCGTTAATAAATATCCACCAAACTGACTTTCTACAACATCGTTACCAAAATCAGCGGCAGGACCACCATATTTACTAGACCATAAACTATCACCATTAATTTGATTCAATTTAAGTGTATAAAAATCGCCATCAATATCTCCATTACTTTTGCTAGTTCCTGTTACTAAATAATTTCCATCGCTAGTTTGAATAATTGATTTTGCAATATCTTGTTCTGGCCCACCAAATGTTTTTGTCCAAGTGGTATCGCCCGCTGAGTCGGTTTTGATGATGTAATAATCCTCATCACCATTTCCGAAACTATATGTTTCTCCGCAAATAATATATCCGCCATCTAATGTTTGTTCAACACAATTTCCAAAATCCCAATTTGTTCCTCCGTAAGTTTTTGTCCAGCTGGTATTATAAAATTTGTCCAGTTTAATCATATATACATCATAACCGCCCGCTCCGTAACTATTTGTATAGCCCAAAACAACATATCCGCTATCGGCTGTTTGTTTTACGCATGTTCCTCTGTCGATATTAATTCCACCAAATGTTTGTTGTCTTTTGGGAACTCCCAACGAATCGGTTTTAACCATATAAATATCCGTACTTCCCGCTCCGAAACTACTTGTTGAACCAACAACAACATAACCACTATCAATTGTTTGTTGAGCAGAAACACCATAGTCGTAACCAATATTGCCAATGACTTTCCTGAATTTAATTTGAGCATTTAATAAATTTCCAAAAGAAATTAGAGCAATCAAAAGCAGAAGAAAATGTTTATTTTTCATCGTGTTTATTTTATTGCATTTCTGATTTTCATCAAATCTAACATCAACTTTTCAAAGTGATCCAAGTGAAGCATGTTAGCACCGTCCGATTTTGCTTTTGCTGGATTCGGATGCGTTTCTAAAAATATCCCATCTGCACCAACAGCAATTGCTGCTTTTGCAATAGTGCCAATCAATTCTGGTCGACCACCGGTTACACCACTTGTTTGATTTGGTTGTTGTAATGAATGTGTTATATCCATCACCACTGGAACATTATTTTTTTGCATTTCTGGAATTCCTCTATAATCAACTACCAAATCCTGATACCCTAAAAATGTTCCGCGCTCCGTCAACATAATATTTGAATTTCCTGATTCACGAACTTTGTCAACAGCAAATTTCATCGACTCAGCAGAAAGAAATTGTCCTTTTTTAATATTTACATGTTTTCCAGTTAAAGCTGCAGCAACCAATAAATCTGTTTGTCGGCACAAGAAAGCTGGAATTTGCAATACGTCCACATATTTTGCTGCCATTGCCGCATCTTCATGTGTGTGAATGTCGGTAAGTGTTGGAATGTTAAAATGCTTTCCTATTTTCGCAATAATCTCTAATCCTTTTTCATCGCCAATTCCAGTGAATGAATCCAATCGCGAACGATTTGCTTTTTTAAATGATGCTTTGAAAATATATGGAATTCCAAGTTTATCAGTTACCGTTTTTACTTTTTCTGCAATCTCAAAACAGATTTCTTCGGTTTCAACAGCGCATGGACCAGCAATTAAAAAAAAGTTGTTGTTCTCTAAATGTTTAATATTCTTAATATTCTTTAACGACATATTTTTATCTGAAATTTTTAATAAGTGAAATGTATGCTGATTGTCCGCAAGCTTTTTTAGGAGTTATAAAACCTTCTAAATTATTGCTTCCAGCATAAATGATAAATCCTTTTCCAAGATTAGCAAAAGCACCTAATCCATAGTTAAACTTCCCATAACCACCATAACCAAGAGTTGCGGAGATAATGAATTTAGGATTGATAATAAAATTTCCTTTTACATAAACTAACAAATGGTAATTTCCATTGAATACATATCGAATTCCTTCAACCATTTCAAAATGTTTTGTGAAACGCGTTTCATAACTTAAATTCAAAACAGAAGGAAGTGTTACTGAAAAAGATTGATTTTTAAAAGGGGCAATAGTGCTGATAATACTGTCTTGTGAAGTATTAGCAAAAGTAGAATCTTGCAAATCGTAAACGCTGCTTACATTAAATCCTTCGTAATGAAAAAGTGAATCTTGATTCATGAAAAGTGATTTATCATTGAACTTAATCGATCCAACATCAGCAACAGAAACGCGTAATTTCGAATCTCCAAAGCGTGTTTTAAAAGGTGCTTCAAAATAAATGTCGATGCTTGCACCGAACCCATTGAATGCGCCAATTCCTTTTTTTGCAGTATCCGACATAGCTACTTGCATGTTTGTGTTGAAGTCAATGTATTGTCCATCTTCGCTGGTGAATAATTCAGCTTTTTGCGCAAAGATGGATGCGTATTGTTCGCCTTTTAAGAATGAAAGAGCAATTCCCCATCGCGCAGCACTATCATATTTTGAAGAAAACAATCCAACTTGTAATTGCTGGTAACGAAGAAAATTTAAATTAAAATCATTAAAGTCGGCTGTTTCTCCTGCAAAATCAGAGTTTCCATAAAATCCAACTTTGTAAAAATCTCTTGAATAGCGTGCATCAAAATGTGCACGGTCGCGCACACTAAAAAACAAACTAATATTCTTTTTATGGAAGATGGAGTCTAATTTTATTCCAACATAAATTCCATAGTTCAAATCTGCACCAATGGTATTCATCTTTTTGGTGCGTTTCAGAACTTTATCTTTTAAATCAGCATCAATAAATCCTCCTTTGTAAAATTTGTTTATAAACTGAGAAGTAAGAGCAGTAGCGTTAATTCCGTAATCGGCAACTAAACCAATACGTGTTTTAGTTGAATCAGGAAATTCATCTGAGAAAATTGCAGCAATTTGAGCATCTGCATTTATCTGAACAGAAAATATAGCAAGTGTGAATAATATCTTTTTCAAACTAAAAATTATTGAAATTGTATTGTATAATTAAAATCTCCTACCAGTTTAACATCTATAGAGTAATCGCTATAGATTTTGATGTACGGATTAGGCGGAGGTTGTGCGCTGGTATTAAATTTTACTTTGAGCACCACTTTTTTAGTATCGTATAATAAATTCATTTTACTTTCGCTGATAGGAATAGTAATTTTCGTTAATTTTTTGCCAATCACTCTTGATGCAGAATTAATTGGTGCTTCAACAATTGTATTTGCATATCCAAAAATAGAATCAGTTACAGCATTGCTTTCGTTTAACAAATACAGTTGCACTTGGGCATCAAAAGGAAAACCATTGTTTGCAAATAAAGTAATGGTTCCTTCATGAATATTTTGAGTTCCATCCGTTTGAGAAATATTCAAATTCAATGTGTCTTGCAAAGTCAAATTTGTTGCAACCAATGAAAGTGGAATTTCCATATCCAATGAAGCTTTCATCAATTTATCAGAATAAATAAAATCATTAGAACCAGAAATGTTTCCTAAAGGATTAGTGATGATTTGCATGGAATAACCAAACTTATTTGGTAAATTCTCAATCATTGGTTTAATGTTGGAGTTAGCTGTATTTAAAGGGAAATTAGCATAAGTAGGATAAACAATGCCGCCACTTTCGGAAGCGCGATTGATATTGATTGTACTTCCAATCATACTATTAGTTAAATTGATAGTTGTTCCAGTGCGAGTATTAATAGAACTGATATTATTCACAAACAAACGAGCATCCATTCCAATTGGGTTTTCTAATTTGAAATTGAAATCAACATCTTCTAATAAAATTGTTCCATCTACAATTCTATCAAATAAAGTAAAATCGCTTGTGGTTGGACCAACATTGTAAGTGTTATTTCCAAAATAACCTTTTGCGTAGTAAGGAATTATATCAAAGAAAGTATTATCGATAATCAAGCTATCCGCTGGAGTGACAAGAACTGTATCTAAAGCTGCTCCGCTAACTTGCGCAATTAAGCTTGTATAAATAGTATTTATTTGAGTTCCAGCTGGACCAGTTAAATCAATTGTATATCCAGTTAAATCATATGTTTGATTGAAGATACCAGGATTAGTACCAACTCTTGCCGGAACAGTGATAGGTTTTGAAAAAGCATTTCCTAACGCGTCAGTTGCGCATGGAATTGAATAAACGTAAGTAGTTACTTCACGAATTTCACTTTTCAATTTAAAAGTAACAAAGCCTGATTTTATAATCACCGTTTTTAACTCAATTCCAGGCAGAGAATATGTTGTAGAAGTTGAAGAAGGAAAAGGAATAACTTGTCCGGGATTCAAAGTTGTATTGAAAGGTAACGCATAGCCATTGTGAATAGTTGTATCTCCAATATTAAACAAGGTATCTATGTCAATTTTGTATAAATCGTTCTTAAATACAATTTTTAAGGAGCTATCTGGATTTGCTTGTAGAATTGAGTCGGGAAGAATATTGTTAATAGTCATACTAGCATTAATCAATGGCGTAAGAATATCAGTATCCCAAGAAGCTTTTTCCATCTCTTTTCTGCAAGAAGAGAAAAGGATTGGTGCAATAAATAATAATAAGAGATACTTTCTCATGGCTATTGGTATTTCGACCGATTTTATCTGCTAAAAATACTAAAAAATATTCAAAAAAAGGTAAAAAGCCTAAGCTCATAGGTAAAAACACATGTAGATTTTTGTTTGAATTGAATATTACAATACCTTTGTACTATCGTATTCTCGACAAACTATGTTAACAAAGCGCTTTTTCATCTCTTGGATTGCCTCATCATTAGTGATGTTTGCCTTATCTTACATTTGGCACGGAATCTTTTTAACCGACTTTTCAAGATTATCTTACCCAAAAGAAATTTTCCTTGTTTTTGCTGCTTTTGTATACATGATAATAGGATTTATCTCTGCAAAAGCAATTGATTCAAAGGTTTTAGAGAATCGTTTCAAAAGAAAACCAATTATAAAAGGGCTTGTTTCGGGAGCTTGTTTAGGATTTACCTTGTTTATTATAACGTCTGTAATTGGCGTTTCCTTCAGCACAGGTTCAAAAATCGAAAATTTACTTTTAGATGGTTGCTGGCAAACGATTGAACAAGGAGTTGGGGGAATTGTAATTGGAATCGCTCATTTCTTTGTGTTTGATTCCAGTTCGGTTATTGAGGACTAATACCCGTATTTATTTCCCCAAAGTTTTTTCAAATACTCTTTCATTTCATTTTCTCGAGCATTATTTCCTGGGTCATAAAATTTTGTTCCACTAATTTCAGTTGGAAGATATTCTTGTGCCGAAAAATTATTCGCAAAACCATGTGAATATTCATATTTTTCGCCATAACCAATCTCTTTCATTAGTTTTGTAGGAGCATTTCTCAAATGAAGTGGAACGGGCAAATCTCCTGTTTCACGAACTAATTCAGAAGCCAGACTAATTGCTGCATAAGCTGCATTGCTTTTTGCAGAAGATGCTAAATAGGTAACTGTTTGGGATAAAATGATTCTTGATTCGGGATAGCCAATTACATTAACTGCTTGAAAGCAATTGTTTGCAATCACTAAAGCCGTTGGATTAGCATTTCCAATATCTTCCGAAGCAAGTATCAATAATCTTCTCGCAATAAATAAAGGATCTTCGCCACCTTCAATCATTCTCGCAAGCCAATAAACAGCTGCGTTTGGGTCGCTTCCGCGGATGGATTTTATAAATGCAGAAATAATATCGTAATGATTTTCACCCGATTTATCATAAACAGCAATGTTTTGCTGAACAATGTTGTTTACTTTTTCATTTGTGATTTCTACTGATTCTCCACCAATGGAATTAATTACTAATTCAAAAACGTTTAATAATTTTCTGCCATCACCACCTGAAAGTCTTAATAATGCTTCGTTTTCAAGGATGTTTATCTTTTTTGTTTCTAAAACAACATCCGTTTTCATTGCTAAATCAAGCATTTCCAAAAGGTCTTCTTTTTCAAGATGTTTTAAAATATAAACCTGGCAACGTGATAAAAGTGCGGAAATGACTTCAAAAGAAGGGTTTTCGGTAGTTGCACCAATTAAAGTAATAGTTCCTTTTTCTACAGCTCCTAATAAAGAATCTTGTTGCGATTTACTAAAACGGTGAATCTCATCAATAAATAAAATAGGATTGCTCTGACTAAACAATCCGCTCGACTTAGATTTCTCGATTACTTCACGAATATCTTTTACTCCTGAGTTAATGGCGCTAAGTGCGTGAAATGGACGTTTTAACTGATGAGCAATGATGTTTGCCAAAGTTGTTTTTCCAACGCCTGGTGGTCCCCACAAAATAATGGAAGGCAATAAATTAGATTGAATAGCATTTCTCAAAATAGCTCCTTCACCCACAATGTGCTTTTGGCCAATGTAGTTATCCAAACTAGTTGGACGCATGCGTTCTGCAAGTGGAGTAGTGGTCGACATTTTAATCTTTCATTCCATTATTTATCCAACATTCAATTTTGTCAATATCTGCCTGGTCCAATTGTTCTGCTTTTGCAGGCATTCTAGGGAAACCTCTTTGATGTTTGATTGTTCCTAATAGTTCTCCTTTTAATGCTGCTTTTTTTACATCAGCAGAAGTTAGAAAATTTAAGCCATCAGCACCCTCGTAGCCATGACAACTTGTGCAATTTTTTTCAATGATTGATCTAATAGCTTCGTAATTTACTCCAGAAGTGCTGCAATCCATTGGTGGCTTGACCACTGCCGTTTCAGTTTTTGCTGTTTCTTTTGAAGTTTTACAAGCAGAAATTACAATGACACTTGTGAATGCTGCTAAAAATAGTTTTTTCATAATTATTATTTTTATTTTCTTTTTTAATTGTTTTTCTTTCTTTCCCTTTTTAATTGTGGCGAGGCTTTGCTCGCCATAGCGAGTGCAACCTCGCGATCTACTGTCTACTTATTTTCTTTTGAATTTTGACTTTTTTCTATTTTTACTTGTCTACTGTCTACTGATTATTTATTTCCCAACTCCCTTGTTCTCGAATCCGATCGAACTGACAGGTATATAATTGCCTACTTATTTTCTTTTGACTTTTGACTTTTTTCTCTTTTTAATTGCCAACTGCCTACTGCCAACTGATTTATTATTTCCCTACTGGTCGTTTATGCTTCCAACGTTTATGGCTCCAAAGCCAAAATTGCGGAGCAGCAATAATGTCTTTTTCAAGTAATCGAGTTACTAATTCTGTAATTTGTCCTTCTTTTGTATCCTTTGGCTGGTCGAATGTTTCGAAGAACTCAAAACTATAATATCCTCGCTTTTCTTTGTTAATTCTTCCATATAAAACAGGCTGATTATACTCTTTCGCAAATTTTTCTGTTCCAAATAAAACTCCAGTATCCTGATTTAAAAAAGTCATCCAATAACAATTATTTGGATTGGATGGCGATTGATCTATTGCAAAAATAGTAGCGGTATAATTATTTTTTTCTTCTTCGTAAACTTGTTTTATGTTTTTTGTCGAAACCATGTATAAGCCATATTTACTTCGAGTTTTACGCATTTTCTCATCAAAGTATTTGTTCGATAATGGCTTATAGATTCCAATTGTTTTATGCTTGATTAATGCATCAACTCCAACAGCAAATATTTCCCAGTTGGCTAAATGTCCGCCTGCAATAATCACACTTCTTTTTTCATCAAAGTATTTATTGATGAGTTCGGGATTTTTACAAACAACTCGTTTTAAGACTTGCTTTTCAGAAATAGTAAAGGTTTTCAGACTTTCTAAAACCAAATCACAAAAATGACTGTAGAATTTATCACAAATTTCCATATGCTCTTTATGCGACATATTAGGAAAAGAACGTTGAATATTGCCAAAAACTACTTTTTTTCTATAGCCAATTAACTTATATAAAATAAGGTATGTGAAGTTGGATAATCCATACAATAAAGGAAATGGAAGCGAGGAAATAGGAAGAATTACTCCGTAATAAAGAAACCTGTTCGTTAAATTCATTCGAAAAATTTTTATAAAGTAAAGATAAAGTTTAGTTTTACACCACGTATTTAAATTTTTGGCAAAATAATTGCCTTTGGTTTAAGAACTAGATCAAATTAATATCTTAATTATACAAAAAATGAAAAATTTCAACAAACTCAAAATAGCTTTTTTATCAATTATTGCGGCTGCATTGTTTTCTATTCCCTCTTTTGCTCAGAAAGCCAAGCCTACTAAATTCTTAGATAATAAAAAATTCAACGTTCAGTTTTACGAAGTTAAGCCTACAGGCAGAGGAAAGGCACAGCCTAGTTTATTGTTTCTTAAAGCTGGAAAAATTGAAGCAGATTTGATGTACGAAAAACTTTCATTGCCTCCAGTTGCTATGCGCGTTATTCTTGATTCTACGTATACAGAAGATGAAGTGTTAATGCACATGGTTACTTTTGAAGCAGATCACGCTGAAGATAAAAACGATTATCATTGGGAAGTTACTCTTATTAATTATGATATTGAAGGAACTGTTGTTCAAATGAAGTCGGGTTTGGAGAAGAAGAAATATGAATTTTCTGGGACTGAGAAGACTAAGAAATAAGTTACTTCAATCTTCTATCTGTTTCTCGTTCGATATCTTTCTTTTTAATATCAGCACGTTTATCAAAAAGCTTTTTACCTTTTGCTAGTGCTATTTCTAATTTCGCAAAACCTTTTTCATTAATGAATAAACGAAGCGGAACAACCGTTAATCCTTGATCTTTTAATTTTCCTTGAAGTTTATTTAATTCTTGTCGGTTCAACAATAATTTTCTGTCGCGTTTTTCTGGAACGTTGTTGTAAGTGCCATTGAAATAGGGAGAAACATTCATATTACGAATAAACAATTCGTTTTTCAAAAACACACAAAATGCATCTGTAATGTTTGCTTTTCCTTCGCGAATGGATTTTATTTCTGTTCCAGTAAGTTGCATTCCAGCCAAATATTTATCAATAAAAGCATATTCGTAAGATGCTTGTCTGTTTTTAATATTGATATTATTTTCTAAACTCATAAGGTTGCAAAGGTAAGGAAATAGATTCATCTTTTCGAGGACTTCAGCCCTTACACATTCGATAGTGTCTGCTTCAACGCAGAATGCTCAGTTTGACGGTTATGGATGTGGCTATCTAATAAACCAGACGTCAGGCTGAGCGTAGTCGAAGACTTTATGAATAGGAGGGTTGTTTTACTTCACAATTAAAACGGGTACTTTTACATTGTGTCTAACTGCATCTAATGTAGTACCAAACAACAAATCTTTCAAAGCACGATGTCCATGAGCACCCATTACCAATAAATCACAATCACAATTGCTTACTATTTCTGGAATACTTTTTTTAGGACTACCAAAACCAAGTTTTGTTTCAATAGTATATCCTTTTGCTTCTAAATCTGCTTTGTATTTTTCTAAATTTGTTTTGTCTGAAAGTGTTTCTAAATCATCAATATCAGAGCCCATCATTCGAGCTCCAGCTGTTTCAACAATGTGAATTAAAATATAGGATGCTGATTTACCGCCTTGTGAAAAAGCATTACTGATGGCTTTGCTATCACTTGAACTGAAATCCACAGTAATAGCAATACGATTATATTTTTTTGTATTTGTAATTTCTAAATCCACAGGTAGTCCATCAGGAGCATACATTACTTTTTGTTTTACACTCTTAATGATTGGTGCAAAGGTAATGTATAACAATAATATTCCAGCTCCAACAACTAAAGGAACAACAGTAAAATAGTATACAGTAGGATTGTCTGATGCTTCAATCCAGCCACTCACAGTTTCTATAACCAATTTAGCATTTAAACTCACAATGGTTAAAGCAATTAGCCAAGCTAAAATTTTCACCCAAAGTTTATTCGCGAATTCCCCCATTTGTTTTTTGTTGCTTGTTAAATGAATAAGTGGAATGACCGCAAATCCTAATTGAAGACTTAAAATTACCTGACTTAAAATCAATAATTCTCCTGTTGCATCTTCACCTAATAAAAATATAACTAGGAAAGCAGGAATAATTGCAATTAAGCGTGTAATCAGTCTTCTGAGCCAAGGTTGTAATCGCAAATTCAAATATCCTTCCATTACAATTTGTCCAGATAGAGTACCGGTTAATGTAGAACTTTGTCCGGCAGCAATCAAAGCAATAGCAAAAAGAGTAGGAGCAGCGCTACCTAAAACATCTCCTAGTAATTTATGTGCATCTTGTATTTCAGAAACTTGTGTGTGTCCGATAGTATAAAAAGCTGCAGCAGCCAGAATTAAAATAGCTCCATTAACAAACAATGCTAAGTTGAGTGCAATAAACGTATCAATGAAATTATATTTGATGGCATCTTTTATTCCTTTTAAAGACCTATCAATTTTTCTAGTTTGAACAAGAGAAGAGTGCAGATATAAATTATGAGGCATTACCGTTGCACCTATAATTCCAATTGCAATATAAAGTGCAGTATTATTAGGCATTGACGGTATGAATCCCTTCATTAATTCTAATCCATCTGGTTTTGCAAAAATTAGTTCTGCCACAAAAGCAAATCCAATTGTTGCAATTAAAACTATAATGAATGCTTCCATTTTTCGCATTCCGTATCGTTGAAGAACCAATAATAAAAGTGTATCAGCTACACTTATAGTAACACCTGCAAGTAAGGGAAGTCCGAATAACAATTGCAATCCAATTGCCATTCCAATTACTTCAGCTAAATCGCAGGCTGCAATAGCTATTTCTGCTAAAAACCAGTTGAAAAAATTTACAGTTTTAGGATATGCTTGTCGAGATGCTTGTGCTAAATCCAATCCTCTTACCAATCCAAGCTTCGCACTTAAACTTTGTAAAAGCAAAGCCATTAAATTACTCATCAATAAAACCCAAAGTAATTTATAACCAAACTGACTACCACCTGCAATATCGGTAGCCCAGTTTCCTGGATCCATATAACCAACACTCACTAAGTAAGCGGGACCCATAAAAGCAAAAAGTTTTTTCCAAAACCCTACTTTATCGGTTTTTACGCTTGAATGTACTTCAGATAAAGATCTATTTGAATTGTCGCTCATATTATTTTTTTATGGCCAAAATATTTTTTGCAACATCATTGCTAATGAAAATGGTTGATTTTTTATTTATGATGATTTGTAGAGATCGATCAAAAAACACTACTTCTTTTATTTTTATTTCATCGCCCAATGCTAATCCTGTATTATCAAGATATTGTAGAAATGCCGGGCTATGATCAACTACACCAGTCATTACAATCACATCGTTTTTGATGAAGTGAGCAATAGATTTGGATTTTTGCACTTGAATTTTTCCATTGGCATCGGGAATAGGATCACCATGGGGGTCAAATTTTGGGTAATTCAAAAATTTATCAATTTGCTCAATCAACTTATCGGAATTGATATGTTCTAGTTGTTCGGCAACATCATGCACCTCGTCCCATTTAAAATCAAGCTTTTCCAATAAAAACATTTCCCATAAACGGTGTTTTCTAATGACACTCAATGCTACTTTTTCTCCTTTTGAAGTAAGTGTAACACCCTGATATTTCTGATAGTTGATTAATTTCTTGTCTGAAAGCTTCTTCAACATGTCCGTTACAGAAGCAGCTTTTGTGCATATTTTTTCTGCAATTGCATTTGTAGAAACAGATGAGCCACTCTTTTCGATGAGTTTGTAGATGGCTTTTAAGTAATTTTCTTCAGTAAACGAATTCATGAGAATTAAATATTTCCTCGACAAAGATATGAAAATTTAAAACATTCTCAAAATAAATTTAGGGTAGTCTAAAAACTATTCATATGTTTGTCGAAAATATTCATAATGCGTTTTCTGTTTTTAATCCCTTTTTTAATGGTTTTTAATTTTACTGCTCAAAAAGGAAGCATTCAGGGCCGCATCATATCGGATGGTATATTGGAATAAAAAAACAAGCTTTTAAATTTGCAATAAATAAAAACAACATTATCTTGAGCGCAGGGAATGGTTATAGAGTGGTGAATTTGTTTACAGAAGACCACGCTTCTCTGACAAGAGCAAGGGAAGTCGTAATTAAAAACGAATTAAAGCCTGAAAAATCATGGAATGCAAATTTGAATTATCAAAAAAGTATCGTTCTCGAAAACACTTACATTAGTATAGATGCAAGTGCTTTTTATACGTATTTCACAAATAAGATTATTGGTGATTTTAATTCAGACCCCAATAAAATAATCTTTGACAATTTAAACGGATATGAAATTTCGCAAGGGGTTGCTTTGCGAATAGATGTTATGCACACAAGTGGATTGCAAGCAATTGTTGAATTTACGTACAGGGAAGAAGATTTTTTATCGGATTATGATATACGTTCTATTAAAGCGCAAAAAAAGTATAAACTCGATCAGCAGTTTTTTTACTTTCGTTATCAGTAAGTTTTATAGCTAATGTATTTCCCGAAATAACTCCTTTGTATTTTTGTTCGCCTGATATTCCTGTAACCTCAAATTTAATCTCACATTTTTTTATCTTATAAGTTCCTTTCAGCACCATGTCTTTGTTCTCCTTGTGAAACCAACTAAAAACGTCCATATAATCGTTGACTGAAGTAGAAGCCAAAACAGTTCCATCTTTATAAAAACGAATGATGGCAGAGTGTTCATTGTCTATTTTGTAAGCATAAATTCCATTATACATCGCAGCACAATTCGCTTTTTCATTTGTAGGAACAAATGAAAGTAAAATGAACCCTATAAAAATTAAAGGAATAATTTTTTTCATGATACAAATATATTAAAACAAAAACAGTCCCGAAGTAATTCGAGACTGTCTTTTCAAAATTTAGAGAGATTTAGTTTTTTCTTATTAAATGCACAAATCCTTTGTTTTCGATTGGTTGAGCATCCACAACACAAGCAGAGATATAGTGTGCTAACCAGAAATAAACTCCTTCAGAAGCATCTTTGCCATTCACTTTCCCATCCCACTTGTCAGTTAAGTCATTGGTTTCAAATACTTTTTTACCCCAACGGTTATAAACTTCAATGTGAAATTCTTTAACGTAAGCAAATTTATTAAAGTCGAAAGTAGGGTTTTCAAAATCTCCATCTGGAGTAAAAACATTCGTTTTTACAATATAATCAGGCAACATAGGAGGAGGAGAATAATTTAAAACGGTAGTTAGGAAAACAGGACAGCCAACAGCAGGAGTCATTACAACAGTATACTGAGTTCCTGCTACTGGGTTTGAAACTACTAAAGTATCTCCTGTACCTAACAATGGGCCTGTGCCATCTGGGTATAAATACCATTGATAAGTAACATATCCAGCAGGGGCTTGTAAAGTAACAGTTGGATCACCTGGACAAAATACTGTTCCAATTCCTAAAGTATCGCCAGGATTTGGTGGGTTGAAAATTGTTAATGTATCAATAGTTGAACATCCGCCCAATGAAGAAACAGTAACGTAATAAGTTCCTGGAGGTATGTTTGTCAAACTATCATTATTAGTGCCAACAACAGATCCTGTTGTTGAATCTACCCAAACGAATGTAAATGGAGGAACTGCTCCTGTTGGCTGTACATAAGCATAACCATCTATGTAATCATTACAAGTCGCTGCAATAACGTTTGTATTCACATTAATTTCTGAGTATGCAAGTGTCACAGTTAATGAAGTTCCACAACCAGAAGCAGATAACATACTAACACTATAAACTTGACCTAAAATAGGATTTGCAATTGCTAGAGTATCATTCGTTGCACCTGGGATAATAACTGAAGATGCATCATACCACTGATAAGAATTGAATCCGCCAGGAGCAGAAAGAAGTAATAGTGTATCATCTGGACAAAATGCTACTTGAGCAGCAAGTTGAGAGCAGCTAGCATCAATATAAGCATAACCAAAGTGGCCAGTTAAAGTACAATCACCAGTTTGAAATTGAATAGAAACTGTTGTTCCAATATATGGAGTCAAATCGATACTAACTGTTGTCCATTTTTTGTAATACCCTTGAAGTGCTCCAAAAGAATCATTAAAAGGCTTAAATGAAGTGTCAGTTGATGCAGCAATACCTTCAACAGAATAAACTCCACATGGTCCAGAAACAGGAGTTCCTGCAGCATCAAAAACTGTAATATCAAATCTAGGTTGTTCTAAAGCAGTATGAGAACCTGGATTTTCAAGAATAACAGCATATTGGTATGTAAAAGAAGTATTAGCAGCAGTAACAGTAATTGGATAGTTAAGATACTCTGTTTCAGCACCTATAAGTGAGTTACCTAAACGAGTAGAGAAGCTTAATCCTCCTGGTGCAACCAATGGAATTTCAGGTAAACCTGTAACCGTATTTATAGCAATTGGGTCAAAGCCTGCACCCGTGTTTACTGTATGACGATTAACTACAAATCCTGGTGTCCAAACTGTTGGAACGTCATTAAAACCTGTAGCACCTGTCCAGTTTGTAAAATCTCCAAATTCAAATCCAGCATTATCACAAACTGCCATAGAAGCTTTTTGCTCAGAAAAATAGATTGATTTATCTTCAACAATACCTAGCTTTTTATTAATGTAGTCTTGCTTTCTGTGACGAATGATAGAAGTATACTCGCTTTCACGAATACCTTTTTCTTTCAACTCTGCAATAACAGCAGCCTCATCAAAACCAACAAGCAATTCAGCATTGTTTTGGTTAGAAGAATTGATAGTATGATTATGAATTACTTCTTGCGCAAACAAGGTGTTTGCCGACAATAAAGAAACAATTCCGAAAAATTTTAGAAGGTTCATTTTTTTCATATAATGCTAAAAAATTAAATTAGGATTGACCAAAGTACTATTATTTCATATAAACTGATGCTATTGTATCAAAAAAAGTTGCACCTGTTTAAAATTAATTTGATTTTGTTAATAGAATATCCATAATTTGCCTAAAAATTGGATTTTATGCATCTAATTTTGATTTAATATCATTATTGTCCGATAAAAGTACAAAATAGAATTTATATATGCTAATTTATTTGATTATCAGTTAGTTAATTTTATGTTTTTGGGTTTTTATAAAGTAAGCCCACTAAAATAAATCGTATTGTAAGTTTGTTGGTGCTATTTTTTGCCAGTCTTTATCTGGATTTTCTAAAA
>CAMCUO010000016.1 GCA_945879015.1 Chitinophaga pinensis
TAATATTTACAAGACCACTTCTATTCTTCGTAGCAAATCATATTGCTAATTGGTTGCTCTCCAGCAGAGCCAATGTCCTCGTTTGATTTACGGGACTATAATAAGAGTTATTTTTTACAAAAACACCAACTATTTTTTGCACCATTACCTCAAAAAAAAGACTTCTGAATTTATTTTTCAGAAGCCTTTTTTATTTTCTCTAATTCTATTAAATCTATTTTGTCTTTGTCTCGAAAAACTTCTTTTTTAGCTCTTATTAAATGATTTAAACTTAAAAATCTTACAGGAGTATCATTAATCATTGCTGTATCAGCCAATTCGAAACAGTTATCAAAATCAGACTGATCGAACCCTTTCATTGATGACATTATATCCAACTCAATTCCAGAATTCAATAGAATACCAGACCAACCAGGAACAAACTGCATTGATTCAATTTCTTTCAAGTCACCTAAATCAAGCTCTTTTATTGCTGTACGCAGTTTTTTTCTATTCTCTATTGTATCCTTTAGCCAAATGTCAATATCTGCTGTCAATCGATTATGTCCGTGCAAATTGGTAGCAAATCCACCAACTATAATGAACTTAACATCATTCGAGTAAAGCAACTTCCAAAGGTTTGCAATTTCGTCATCAAAAATATCCATCTAATTTTTTTTTGCAGGAATAATTGTGGCATTCTTAATCATTCTACTCATACGAATCAACTGCATCAATATTTTATATCGCTCTTCTGGAGTTCGATTCATACGAATTTGAAAAAGTTCTTCCTCGTTATAAAATTTTTTTTCGGGTGTGCTCATTTTAACAAAATTTATACTCAAAATTACGAAATAATCAGCAATCCTAGCCCATTTTTTCCCTTTATGCCATTCATTTTTTTCGTATCTTTCTCGCTTTAAAACCGCATACAAAAAAATGAGCATTTACGATAAATACGAAGCTGTTATTGGTTTGGAAGTTCACACCCAATTATCCACCAAAAGCAAAGCGTATTCCAGCGATTCTACCGAATTTGGAGTGTTACCAAATACCAATGTTAGTCCGATTACTCTCGGTCACCCGGGTACATTGCCTAAATCCAACAAACGTGTGATTGAATATGCAGTTCGTTTAGGACTTGCATGTAAAAGTGCCATCCGTGAAGTAAATGAATATGCCCGCAAAAATTATTTTTATGCCGATTTACCAAAAGGCTATCAAATAACTCAAGATAAAACTCCGATTTGTGCGGGTGGTTACATCACCATCAAAACTGCAGGCGGAAAAGAAAAACAAATAAATATTACACGCATTCACATGGAAGAGGATGCAGGAAAAAGTATTCACGATATTGATCCATTTGACACACTCATCGATTTGAATCGTGCGGGCGTTGCTCTCTTGGAGATTGTGAGTGAACCTGATATCCGCTCCGGAGAAGAAGCTTATCAATATGTTACTGAAGTTCGTAAACTGGTTCGTTACCTCGATATTTGTGATGGGAATATGGAAGAGGGAAGTATGCGTTGTGATGCCAACGTCTCCGTAAGACTCAAAGGTGCAAAAGAATTTGGTAAACGTACCGAAACAAAAAACATGAACTCGATTCGAAACGTACAACGCGCTATCGAATTTGAAATAAAACGTCAAATCGATGTCATCGAAAGTGGTGGCGAAATTTCACAAGACACGATGGGATTTGATGCTGTTGCAGGAGCAACGTATTTGATGCGAAGTAAAGAGATGGCAAACGATTACCGCTATTTTCCTGAACCTGATTTGCAACCTGTTGTTGTTTCCAAAGACTACATCGAGAAAGTAAAACAAACATTGCCACCTCTACCAAACGAGCTGTTTAAAAAATATACAACTCTTGGTTTATCTGAATACGATGCTGGTGTATTAACTGATTCGAAAGAAATTGCTTTGTACTTCGAAAAAATTATTGCGAAAACAAAAAATGCAAAATCTGCTTCTAACTGGTTAACCGTTCAAATTAAATCACATTTGAATGATAGTGCTTTGCATATTTCTGATTTTACAATTACTCCTGAACGCATTGCTGATTTAGTGAATTTTATTGATTCAGGAAAAGTGAGTCACACAATAGCTACACAAAAAATATTTCCAATGATGTTGGAAAATGCAAGCAAGTCGCCTGCAGAAATTGCTGCAGAAAATAATTGGATTCAAGAAAGTGACAGCGGAGCAATAAATGAATTCGTAAAAGAAGCTATTGCTAAATATCCTGATAAAGTTGCGGAATACAAAGCAGGTAAAACAAGTTTGCTTGGATTGTTCATGGGTGAAGTGATGAAACTTTCAAAAGGAAAAGCAGATCCGAAAGTAGCGACTGAGTTGGTTAAGGAGATGCTGGAGAAATAAGTAGACAATTGTTCAGTAGGCAGTAGGCAAAAATTTAAAAGAGGAAAAAGTCAAAAGTCAAAAACAAAAAGTAGACAGTAGACAAAAAAAACAATAAGACAATTAAAAAATAAAATAATAATAAATAAAATGAAATTAATCGCTTTCTATTTTTCAATATTCGTGTTATTGTTTTCCGCTTGTTCGGATTCGAATACTTCTTCTGATGGATTTGAGTTAAAAGGAAAACTCGGTAATGCGCATGGTGATACTTTGTTTCTGGAACAAATGGGAACTGATGGATTAATACAAGTAGATACTGCTATGTTGAATGAGAATGGAGAATTCACAATGAATCCTGTGATTACTGAAATCGGTTTTTATCGTTTAAAAACAACCGACAGAAATTTTGCAACATTTATTTTTGATGAAAACCAAAAAGTTTCTATCACTGGCGATGTAGCTGATTTAGGAAATTCATATACTGTAGAAGGTTCCGAAGATTCAAAATTATTTTGGGAAATCAATATGGCTTCTGCCGAGAGTTATAGAAAACGAGATTCATTGCAAAAAATATTTCAAGCTTTCGTAAACATGACACAAATGGATTCTCTTCGAATTGACTCCATGAGTAACGAATTAGAAAAGCCCTACACACAATTGGTAGATGAACACAGCCAATACTTAAAAAACTTTATTGAAAAACATACTTCATCCTTTGCATCATTAGCGGCCATCCAACAATTGCAAGCCGATGAATTTATGGATACTTATTTCAAACTAGATGATGGACTTTTTACAAAATACCCAAACTCAAAATACATCAAAGCTTTTCATGATGGTGTTTCAAGCAGCAGGAAACTAGCGGTTGGAACAATGGCGCCTGAAATTAATATGAATACTCCGGCTGAAAGACCATTAGCCCTTTCCTCATTAAAAGGAAGAGTGGTGCTAATTGATTTTTGGGCTTCCTGGTGTGGACCTTGCAGAGCAGAAAATCCTAACGTTGTAAATGTATACAATAAATACAAATCAAAAGGGTTTGATATATACAGCGTATCTCTTGACAAAGACATGGACAAATGGAAACAAGCCATAAAAGCTGACGGATTAACCTGGAATAGTCATGTTTGTGATTTCAAATTTTGGCAATCACCTGTTGTTGCATTGTATAATTTTAACGCTATTCCAACAAATGTTCTTATCGACAGAGACGGAAAAATTTTGGCGAAAAATTTACGTGGAGAAGCATTGGATAAAAAACTAGAGGAAGTTTTAAAGTAAACATTCTTTTCCACAAACAGTCTTCGACTCCGCTCAGACTGACAACCATGTGGTCATACTGAGCGGAGTCGAAGTATAGACAATTGAGAACACAAAACATGAAGAAACTGCTTTTCATATTAACAACTCTTACCACTCAAACATTGTGGTCACAAGTATATTTCCAGCAAGAAGTAAATTACACCATCAATGTAAAATTGGATGATGTAAAACATGAATTCACTGCTGATGAAAAAATAGAATACATCAACAACTCACCTACTACACTTACTTATATTTACATGCATCTTTGGCCAAATGCATATAAAGACAATAACACAGCGCTTGCCAAACAACTACTCAGAGACGGAAGCACCAACCTGTATTATGCTAAAGATGATGAAAAAGGCTACATCGATCAATTGGATTTTAAAGTAAATGATCTAGCAGTTAAATGGGATTATTCAAAAGATAGCATCGACATCTGTAAAATCATTTTGAACGAACCTTTAAAAAGTGGAGATAAAATAATCATCTCTACACCATTTCATGTTAAAATTCCATCAGGATCCATTTCCAGAATGGGACATATTGGACAATCCTACCAAATTACACAATGGTATCCAAAGCCTGCGGTGTTTGATAGAACAGGTTGGAATCAAATGCCTTATTTAAATCAAGGGGAATTTTATTCGGAGTTTGGAAGTTTTGATGTAAGCATAACACTTCCGAAAAATTATGTGCTTGGTGCAACAGGTGATATGGTGGATGGAGAAAAAGAAATTACTTGGCTCGAACAAAATGTAAAAGTAACTGAAGCAATGAAAACCTTTGATAAAGAAGATTTATCTTTTCCTGCATCCGATGCTGAAACAAAAACACTTCGCTTCAAACAAAAAAATGTGCACGACTTCGCATGGTTTTGCGATAAGCGTTACCATGTTTTAAAAGGAGAAGTAATTACTCCGCATACCAAAAACAAAGTTACTACCTGGGTAATGTTTACCAATTCAGAAGCTCATTTGTGGAAAAATAGTATTCCATACATTAACGATGCAATTTATTATTATTCATTATGGAATGGTGATTATCCATATGCAAATTGCACAGCTGTTGATGGAACAATTAGTGCCGGTGGTGGAATGGAATATCCAAACATAACTGTAATTGGTGGAAGCGGAAATGCATTTCAATTGGATCTTGTAATTACTCACGAAGTTGGACACAATTGGTTTTATGGAATGTTAGGCTCGAACGAACGCAAACACGGTTGGATGGATGAAGGATTTAATTCTTTTAACGAACATCGTTATATCGAAACAAAATATCCTGATCAAAAATTACTAGGAGATATTGCTGATGGTCCAATTGGAAAAGCATTTGACATGTCGAGATATACACACAAATGTCAATACGAATTGGCTTATCTTTTTTCTGCTAAAAAAAATGAAGACCAGCCAATTGAATTTCCTTCTATTGATTATACTCAAATAAATTATGCCGGAGTAATGTATTCCAAAACAGCCATTGTAATGGATTACCTGATGGCGTATGTGGGAGAAGCGGAAATGGATAAAGTAATGCAAGCCTATTTTGATGAATGGCATTTCAAACATCCACTACCACAAGATTTTAAAAACTCTGTAGAAAAAACTACAGGCAAAAATTTATCCTGGTTGTTTGATGGATTAATCAACTCTACAAAAACATTAGATTACAAAATTACGTTCGCACATAAAAATAAAGATGGTTCGTGGGACATTGGAGTTAAAAATAAAGGTGAAATTAATGGACCCGTTTTTCTTCAAGGATATAATGACGGAAAATTAATTGGAGAAGTTATATATGAGGGCTTCAGCGGGAAACACGCATTGACCTTCCCTCCAGCCAATATTAATTATTTCAAAATTGATGCGCGTGAAGATATGCCTGAGATAAACAGGAACAATAATAAGATTCGGACCAAAGGTCTTTTCAAAAAAACAGAAACTATCCGTTTTCAATTTCTGGGAAGTTTAGACAATCCTGATAAAACACAATTATTTTGGACACCCGTTGCTGCATGGAATAATTATAACAGATGGATGTTTGGATTAGCATTGTACAACAATGTATTTCCACAAAAGAAATTTGAATTTGAATTGATGCCATTGTACAGTGCAACCACAGAAGATGTTGCAGGTTACGGACACTTTGCATACAACATGTTTCCAAAAAACGGATTGCAGTGTGTTACCATTGGAATAACAGGCACACGTTACGCCTACTCCAATCACCCAGATGATGCAAATGGTAATCCTTTGAATTTTAATTTCAATAAAATTGCGCCTGAACTATTTATCAAATTAAAAAAATCAGAGTTGGCTAGTCCATACAACTTCACCATCCGTTACCGAAACATAACTATAGTAAAAGAAATTCCAGTAGGAAATTTTGTTGTTCGCCCCGCACTTTATAAACGCGATACGCTCACAACTAACTTTAACGACCTTACTTTTGTTTTCGCAAAAAGCGATGCTATAACTCCTTACGATTTGAATTTCAATTTCCAGCAAGGAGAAAAAATAATGAAAGTGGCATTCACTGCGCATTACTCTTACAACTACAAAAACAAGAATAAAAGCTTTGACATCCGTTTCTTTGCAGGAACATTTATTGGAACAGAAGCTACTGATGCTGGTCCATACCGTTTCAGGTTAAGTGGACAAACAGGTTCACAGGATTATCTTTTCGATCATGTGTTTTTAGGACGAAGCGAACAAATAAATGACGGAGAAATTCTTTCCAACCAATTTACAGATACCGATGGAGCAATGAAAATTTATTCTCCAATAGGACAATCATCCACCTGGCTTGCAGCATTAAATTTAAAAACATCTTTAGGAAACATGAAACTACCGATCAATTTGTATGCAGATATCGGAACAGCTGATGCCAATTCTTTACTTGATGAAAAAGTATTGTATAATGCAGGAGTTTGCATTTCATTGCGAAAAGATTTTTTTGAAGTCTATTTTCCAATGGTGATGTCGAAAAATATTCAGGACTTTAACAAAACAAATAACATTAGTTATTTAGAAACGATACGATTTACATTGAACTTGAATTTGATTAATCCATTTGGGTTGATTAGGAATTTCTCTCTGTAACAATACAAAAACACACCCCTGCCCCTCTCAAGAGGGGAATTGGGTGGTACTAAAATTGAGAATTAACATACTATTGAATAACATTATTTAGAACTATAACTTAAAAATTGACTGAAACACATTCCCCTCTAGAGAGGGGTTAGGGGTGTGTAAATTTACGAAGCAAAAATGCCCAATAGAACCAAAATATACTTTGCCTCCGATTTCCACCTAGGCGCCCCGAACTACGAGAAAAGCCTCGTACGTGAAAAGTTTATTGTAAAGTGGCTAGACGAAGTAAAACATGACGCACAAGAAATTTACTTGATGGGTGACTTGTTTGATTTCTGGTTTGAATACAAACATGCTATCCCAAAAGGATTCACACGCTTATTAGGAAAAATTGCAGAGATTGTTGATTCTGGAATTCCAATATCTCTTTTTATTGGCAACCACGATGTTTGGATGTTTGATTATTTAGAAAAAGAATTAGGAGTAACCATTCACCGCGCTCCAATCACACGCGAATACAATGGCAAAAAGTTTTATTTAGCACACGGTGATGGATTAGGACCTGGCGACCACGGTTATAAATTCATCAAAAAAATATTTCACAATCCTGCATGTCAATGGATGTTTGCTCGCCTTCATCCTAACTTTGGAATTGGGATGGCACATTACTGGTCAAAAACCAGCAGAGCATCCAATGCTCCTAAAGACGAAAAATTTAAAGGCGAAGAAAACGAATGGTTAGCACAATACGCCAAAGAAATTCTACAAAAAGAACATTTCGATTATTTCATCTTTGGCCACCGACATTTACCACTTGACATAAAACTTTCCGACAAAAGCCGCTACATCAATTTAGGTGAATGGATCAATTACAATACTTATGCTGTATTTGATGGAGTGAATTTGGAGTTGAAGAAGTATAATAAATAGGATATAAATTTAGTGCAAAAAAAAAATCGAAATTACGTAATTATTCTCTTTAAAATAAAGTAAGAGCTACCTTATACTTTTTCAGGTAAACAAGAAAACAATGAGGAAACGTGGGAATTACATCGCAAAATTATTGGCAATTAAAGAATTGTACAATAATCATTAATGAGTATTTTTTAGTAGAAGAGCCTAAATTTATAATAATTCCGAACATATCACTATCTCTGTTATGATTTACCCCACCTTCACAACCAAATCTGCCAATCTACTAGAATACCCATATTCATTATCGTACCAGCCAATTACTTTTACCATGTTTCCAATTACGGAAGTAAATTCGGCATCGTAGATACAGGAGTGTGGGTTTCCAACAATGTCAATAGAAACAATTGGTTCTTCGGTATATTCTAAAATTCCTTTGAGATAAGTTTCACTTGCTTTTTTAAATGCTGCATTTATTTCGGCAGGTGTAACTGGTTTTGTTAGTACGCAGGTGATATCGGTTAATGAACCATCGGGAACGGGAACACGCATTCCGCAACCTCCGAGTTTTCCGGTTAAATGAGGAAATATTTTTGTGATTGCTTTTGCTGCTCCGGTAGAAGTAGGAACAATAGAAAGTGCTGCAGCTCTTGCTCTTCTTAAATCTTTATGAGGTGCATCGTGTAAACGCTGGTCTCCAGTGTAGGAGTGAACCGTTGTGATGTAACCATCTTCCAGGCCCCAGTTGGCATCCAATACTTGTATCATGGGTGCAGCGCAATTGGTAGTGCAAGATGCGTTTGAAATAATAATGTCATCACTTTTTAAAATGGCATCGTTTATTCCAAGTACAACTGTTTTAATTTCATCCGTATCAGGTGGAGCAGAAACAATTACTTTTTTTGCACCTGCAGTGATGTGTTTTCCTGCTGTTGCTTTTGTAAGAAAAAATCCGGTGGATTCAATTACTACATCTATGCCTAAATTTTTCCAAGGCAAGTTGGTTGGATCTTTTTCGGCAAAAACTGCAATTCGTTTTCCGTTGATGATAATTGCTTTTTCTTCTACTTTAATATCTGCATTAATTCTCCCATGAACAGAATCATACTTTAATAAATGTGCCAATGTTTTACTATCGGTTAAATCATTGATAGCAACTACTTCTATATTATCACGTGTCAAAAGAATTCGCAAAGTAACTCTGCCAATTCTTCCGAAACCGTTTATTGCAACTTTAATTTTTTTCATTAGAGAGATTTGTTTTTACAAAGATATGGGAATGGAACGCAGATTGTCATGATTTTCATGATAAAAAATGATTTTTTTCTGTGGGTTAGGAAGGATTGAAAATGGATTTTATCTGCAAGCAGATTATGATTACAGGGCGTCATTGCTAGTTCTCAGAATAATTTAACCACAGGGCGTCATTGCGAGTCCCGCATTTTCGCGGGATGTGGCAATCTCTTACGATGAGGACATTTACCACCAATGAGGAGAGATTGCTTCGTTCCTCGCAATGACGTAATAATTGAGAATATCGGAAAGAAAAAGGCCGTGTAATTCACACAGCCTTTCAATTCTTTTTTTGTTTCTTAAAATATATGTTTCTCTGCATGATAAGAAGACCTCACCAAAGGCCCACTCTCAACAAACCTAAAACCTTTTGACAAACCAATCTCTTTGTATTTTGCAAAAACTTCGGGGCGAATAAATTCTACAACAGGTAAATGTTTCGGAGTGGGTTGTAAATACTGTCCGAGTGTTAACACATCGCAGCCTACTACTCTTAAGTCATCCATTGTTTCTATAATCTCTGCTTCTGTTTCACCTAGACCTAACATTACTCCGCATTTTGTTTTTACTCCGGCATCTTTTAGTCGTTTCAATACTTCTAAACTTCTATCGTATTTTGCTTGGATGCGCACTTGTTTTGTTAATCTACGCACGGTTTCTAAATTATGCGAAACAATATCTGGTTTTACATCAATGATGCGTTGCAGATTTTCCCACTTACCTTGAAAATCAGGAATGAGTGTTTCAAATTTTGTTTGCGGACTCGCTTTACGAATTGCATTTATTGTTTCTACCCAAATGATAGAACCACCATCTTTTAAATCGTCACGATCCACAGAAGTGATCACACAATGTTTTACATTCATCAGTCGGACAGATTCAGCAACTCTTTCTGGTTCTTGTAAATCAACAGCTAGTGGTCGGCCTGTTGCAACATTACAAAATCCACAAGAGCGCGTACAAATATTTCCAAGAATCATGAAAGTTGCAGTTCCTGCTCCCCAGCATTCTCCCATATTCGGACAGTTTCCACTTTCACAAATGGTATGTAATTTATGTTTGGAAACTATTTCGCGAACTTGCGCATATTCTTTTCCGGTTGGTAATTTTACTCTTAACCAATCGGGCTTTCTTTGAAATTTTCTCTCTTCTATAATTGTATCGGACATTCTATTTATTTCGTAGTTAGTTTTTATTGTCAATCGAGCGGAGTCGAGAAGCGTATTTTTCGTACAAAATTAGTAATTCGTTGATTTAGTATTTCGTATTTTTCGTAAAAGATTAGTAATTCGTTGGATTAGTTTCGGAGCAAAATCTAAAACCATTTTTTTCCCCACACCATCTTCAAATATAATGTTGCGAAGACTTGTTGTTTCGGAGCGAATGCCATCATTGGAAGATGGGTAGGATAAACATCAAGTATAGCTCCCGTTTCAATTGCTTTAATTACATTGTAACGTTTTCCATATTCAAAACTCAAAGCAATTTTACCGTAACCACCAGGGATAACTCTCATTTGATCAATTCCTCTAAAGAAAGGTGCTTTGCCATAAATATCAGAAGGATAATGTTTATCGGGATCGTATTTTTCCTGAGAAACAGTAGGAGCTTCTGGTGGATTTTCTACAATTATTTCTAAATAAACAGGTTTTGCAAATGCCAATGTTGCTCCAACAAAATAAGAGAAACGAATTTCTACATTCTTTTTTTCTTGTTTTTCGAAAAGGATATTTTGAAAACCAATTCCTGGACGAATCAATAAAAATGAATTTAGTTTTCCATAAACAAATCCTTTTGAATCGTTGTAATAAGAATTTACACTTTTAATTTCTTTTGGATGTTTAAAATTTTGAGCTTCCAGTTCCAACATTCTTTTGCGAGTACCATGAACGTGATAACCTCTGCGATAAGCAATTCCTAATCCGCCTCCAGAATGAACAAACAATCCAAAATTAGATTCATTACGATAAAGCACTTTTAAATCTTCACCGGCATCTATACGCGATTGATCATCTTTCAACACTTGTCCGATCATGGAAAAAGAAAAAAGAGAAAATAAAATAAATAGATAAATATTCTTACACATTCGCTTACCTTTGGTGATGAATTTTCTTCCGAAGAATCTGAATAACAAATATACAAAATCTCACACTAAACAACTATGAAAACTGCCAAAATAGTATACAAAGGCAATTTGAGGACAGAATCCACTCATTTGCAATCAGGCAATACCATAATTACGGATGCGCCAACAGATAACAACGGAAAAGGAGAAGCTTTTTCACCAACGGATTTACTGGCGACTTCCTTAGGATGTTGCATGCTAACCATTATGGGAATAGTGGCTGGCAAACACGACCTCAATATTGATGGAGCATCAATAGAAATCACCAAAATTATGGTAGCCGAGCCAAGAAGAGTAGGCGAAATAATTGTAGAATTTACAATGCCCAAAAATGGTTATTCTGATAAGGACAAGCATCTTTTAGAAAATGCTGCACATACTTGTCCGGTAGCCAAAAGCTTAAATGCGGAGCTGAAACAAACGGTGATTTTTAACTATTAAGTGCTGCTTCAATATCAGGAGTACTAATATCAGAATGTGAAGAGGAGTATATGCATTTTCCGTTTTTTATGAGCAAAATCTGTGGAGATTCATGTGAAATGCCGTATAGCTGTTCAATTTTATTGGATACATTTCTGTGTTTCAACAAATCTAAAAAGTAAGCAGGAACATCCTTTTCCGATACTTTCCAGGAACGCTCCAATCGGTTTAAAACCATTGAACTGGTTGAACAACGAGTGTTATGCTTAAATAAAATAACAGCTTTAATATCGCTTTTTTGCGACAATAGATTAACCTCTGTCAACTGTTCTTCAACAACAAGCGGTAACCAATTCATGAAATAAGAGGTAATTAAATAGAACGAGGTAAAGCACTAACTTTCACTTTTTCAACCTTCTGAGACGTAATTCCTGCACAATCACCTTTTGAGCTGCAAGAAGTTAATATTGAACCTGTAAAGAATACAGCCAGAAGGATAAGTGAAAGTTTTTTCATCGTATAAAAGAGCGTTATATTGATTTTTCAGTTTTATCTGTAATGGTTTTACCAGAATCGATTTTGTTGATTTTTCCGTAAGCAGCACAACGCTCATGGCTTCTGCAAGATGATAAAGTAGCACCAACAAAAACAACTGAGAGGATAATTAAAAATAATTTTTTCATGAGAAATCTTATATAATTAGTACTGTATAACCTTGTGATGGACTGCAAAATTATAATAAATATAGATTTAAACAAACCAATTAGCAAAATATTTTACACAAAATTGTAAAAATCACAAATAAAGCTACTTTTGGCACTAAAAAGTGACAAACATGCAAAAACCAGAGGTAGAAATTCATGAGAGTTGGATGAAGGTCCTAAGCGAACAATTTAATGCTCCCTATTTTTCCGAACTCAAATCTTTCTTGGTAACTGAGAAAAAGAAACATATTGTCTATCCTCCTGGAAATCAAATTTTTTCAGCCTTTAACCGTACGCCTTTTAATAAGCTAAAGGTCGTAATAATAGGACAAGATCCTTATCATGGGCCAGGACAAGCCAACGGCCTCTGTTTTTCTGTTAGTCCGGGCTTAAGAAAACCGCCTTCCTTAGTCAACATTTTTAAAGAATTGCAGACCGATTTAGGCATTCCAATCCCCCAGGATGGTAATTTAGAGTTGTGGGCAGATCAGGGGATTTTATTGTTAAATGCCACTTTAACCGTTAGAGCTGCAATGGCTGGTTCTCATCAAAAAAAGGGTTGGGAACAATTTACCGATGCTGTTATTAAAGTAGTTTCCGAAAATAAAAAAGGGATTGTTTTTCTTTTGTGGGGCAATTTTGCTCAAACAAAGGCTGAATTAATTGACAAAGACAAACACTTTATTTTAACCGCAGCACATCCTTCTCCTTTGGCAAGAGGTGCTTTTTTCGGATGTAAACATTTTTCCAAGACAAATAAGATTCTCGAGCATAAAGGAATTTTACCGATTGATTGGCGATTGGAGAAATAAAAGAAATAAGAAAAGCCCACAGTTCTGCAAAGAACTACAGGCAAATAATCCCAACTAAAACTATTGCTTTATTATTTTTCGGACTTGTTTCGAATTTCCAAATTCGATTTCTACAAAATAAACACCACTTTCAAATTCAGAAATATCTTGAGTGAGAAAAAATTTCTGTTTGGCTACAAATTCTATTCTGTTTTCTGATAATTGCTGTCCGAGCATATTTTTAAATCGGATAACAACATGTTCTTGTATTGCAGAAGTAAAATCAATTGTAATTTGATTGTTTGCAGGATTCGGATAAATCTTCAAGTCATTAGCAATTGAATTATTTGAAACATTTGCAGAAATAATGTTAATTGTATTCGACTGATAAGGACAAGTATTAAAATAAGTTACCATAACATCATAATTTCCAACTATTGTAGTAGTGTAATTTTGAGAAGTTGCACCAGGAATCAAACTTCCATTCAAATACCATTGATAAGTAGAAGCAGGTGTGGAAGTCAACACGATCCCCGATTGTGCAATAACTGGTGCGTTGATTGCACATTGCTGTTCATGTGTGATGCGGGGAGATGCAGCCAAAGAATCATTAAAAACATTCCAGGAATTGCAGTTATCTTTCAAATAATATTCTAACCACAATTTCAATAAATCAGAAACAGCATCTTGTTGCTGAGCTCTTGTAATTGTAGGAGTTGGTGTGCAAGTAGATTGTCCAAATGAACAATTAAAATTATTGTTTGCAAACTCACAATGTGCTCCACCTTTGATGCTGATAAAAGTTTTACAAGCTGAAGCTAAGGAATCATACATTGGAATTTGGTGAGTAATTGGGGGAGCAACACAATCATTTTCTCCTGCAAACACCAAGGATGGAACCGTTACATTTTGAGCAGCTGTAATGGATGATGGAGTTGTATTGGCTGCCGCAAATGTTACCATTGTTGTAATGTTTAAATTACTTTCTGCTGCTAAAAAAGCACTTCCGCCACCCATGGAATGACCCATAATAGCTGACTTCGTATTGATGTGATTATAAAAAAGCGATGCTGCATTTGTTGAACTTTCACTTTGAAGTTTACTTACCAAGAATTTTAAATCTTTACCAAATTCAGCATGAGATGGACTAATACTTCCTTCTGTTCTTGGGAAAGCAACAATGTATCCCTGAAGAACTAAATCGTCCCAAATATTTTGATAAGCATCCCAAGCCATCACAAAACCATGTCCGAAAACAATAATAGGATAGGTTCCCGCAGAAAGAGGAACTCCGGTTCCGGCAGTTGCTGCAGGATAATAAATTTCTGTTTGGATACTTCTTCCTGCTCTGGCTGGATCGGTATAAGTAATTTGGGTATGACCAACAGAATAGGTTTGTGCCTTTATTGTTAAGGAAAGTAGCACTGCAAAAAACAAAACTATTTTTTTGCTCATTTTTGATATTTCGTAGTTCATTGCGATTATTTTTTACGAAGCGATGGCTTTGCTGTTGAACGTCATTGCGAGTCCCGTCCCGAGTCCTCGGGCCGTGACTCGCAATGACGATTATAATAAACATTAACGCAAATAAAAAAGCTCCGAATTAATTTCGGAGCTTTTTATTTAATTTAAATAAGTCTTTGCTTTTTCCAACGCTTTAGCAATTCCTTGCAAATTGCTTCCTCCTGCATTTGCGTAAAAAGGTTGTCCACCGCCACCGCCTTGAATTTCTTTTGCTATATCACGCATAATCGTTCCTGCATTAAGGTTTTTTTCAGCAACTAAATTATCAGAAATGATAATCGACAAACTTGGCTTTCCTTTCACCTCAGCACCAATCACCATAAATAAATTATCAACCTGACTTCTTAATTCATACAACAAATCTTTTATTGCATCCGCTGAATCCAAATCAATTTTTTCGGCAATGAAATTAATTCCGTTGATCACTTGTTTTTTCGCAAGCAATTCTACTTTCAATCCTTTTGCTTTTTCGCGAAGCATCTGGTCGATTTGTTTTTGCAATTCTGAATTGTGTTCTATCAAACCTTGCAAACTCTTCACAACATCTTTCGGATTTTTTAAAAGTGTTTTAACTTCATTCACCAATAAAATTTGCTGATTAAAATACTCCTGTGCTTTCACAGAAGTGATTGCTTCAATACGTCTGATACCAGCTGCAACCGCTCCTTCCGAAATAATTTTAAACATACCAATTTGTCCTGTAGCTGGAACATGTGTTCCACCACACAACTCAATGGAAAACTTTTTATCAAATGCCACTACACGAACCAAGTCTCCATACTTTTCTCCAAATAATGCCATAGCTCCTGTTTTACGTGCTTCGTCAATCGGCATTTCTTGTATATCAGAACAAATGTTCTCTCGAATTTTATTATTCACAATAGATTCGATCTGTGCAATTTCTTCATCTGTTACTTTAGAAAAATGTGAAAAATCGAAACGCAATTGTTTATCGTTTACTAAACTTCCTTTTTGTTCTACGTGAGTTCCCAATACTTGTCGCAACGCAGCGTGCATCAAATGCGTAGTACTGTGATTGTTTTCTGTTAAAGAACGTTTTTCAAGATTTACTTTTGCAACAAAGGTCTTGCTAAGATCTTCAGGAAGTTTATCTGCAAAATGAATAATGATTCCGTTTTCTTTTTTTGTATCGAGAATATTTATCTTCTCGTTTGCCGATTCCAGTAAACCTGTATCACCAACTTGTCCACCACTCTCAGCATAAAAAGGAGTTGAGTCAAGAACCAATTGAAATTGTTCTTTCCCTTTTGCTTTTACTTTTCTGTATTGAATAATCTTACTTTCTTTTTCAAACTCTTTGTAACCGACAAATGTTCTTCCCCCTTCTTCTGCTTTTCTTCCTTCTACCAAAACCCAGTCGCCTGTATCAACAGCTGTAGCTTCACGCGAACGATTTTTCTGTTTTGCCAATTCTTTTTGGAATCCTTCTTCATCAATACTCAATTCATATCCACGAGCAATTAAGGAAGTTAAATCAATTGGGAAACCAAACGTATCATATAATTCAAAAACGATTGCTCCATCTACAATTTGTTTTTTTTCTTTGATTGTATTCGCACAAACTTGATCGATACGCTTCAAACCATTTTCCAATGTTCTGAAAAATGCAATCTCTTCTTCTTTGATTACTTTTTCAATCAATAATTTTTGTGAAACTAATTCAGGAAATGCTTTTCCCATTTGGTGAGCCAAAACTGGAACCAAACGAAACATAAACGGTTCTTTTAAATTCAATGATTGGTAACCGTAACGAATTGCTCTTCTTAAAATTCTGCGAATCACATATCCAGCACCTGTATTTGAAGGTAATTGTCCATCTGCAGTACTAAAAGAAATTGCACGAATATGATCTGCAATCACACGCATCGCGATATTTACAATCAGTTGTTTGGGATGTTTTTCTTCCTCTTCAGGTTTATATCTTAATCCAGAAAGCTCTTCTATTTTATCGATAACAGGTTTAAAAACGTCTGTATCGTAATTCGATTGTTTTCCTTGCAGCACTCGCACCAAACGTTCAAATCCCATTCCTGTATCCACATGTTGTTTCGGAAGTTTTACCAGCGAACCGTCTGCTTTGCGCTCAAATTCCATGAACACATTGTTCCAAACTTCTATCACTTGTGGATCGTCATTATTTACTCTTGATGCACCACTCACTTTTGCAATCTCTTCATCTGTTCTTCCATCGTAATGAATTTCTGAACAAGGTCCACACGGACCAATATCACCCATCTCCCAAAAATTATCTTTTTTATTTCCTCGTAAAATTCTTTCTTCTGGAATAAATTGTTTCCAGATATCATACGCTTCTTGATCGAATCCTAAATTATCTTCTTTGCTCCCTTCAAAAACAGTAACGTACAACCTGCTCTTATCAATTTTATAAACATCGGTCAATAATTCCCAAGCCCAAGTGATTGCATCTTTTTTAAAGTAATCGCCAAAACTCCAATTACCCAGCATCTCAAACATAGTATGATGGTAAGTATCAACTCCTACTTCTTCCAAATCGTTATGCTTTCCACTTACGCGAAGACATTTTTGTGTATCGGCCACACGTGGAAATTTGATAGGTGCATTTCCCAAAAACAAATCTTTGAAAGGAGCCATCCCCGAATTGATAAACATCAAAGTTGGATCGTTTTTCACAACCATAGGTGATGACGACACAATTTCATGTCCCTTCGACTTAAAATAATCTAAAAATACTTGACGTACTTTACTTGATTCCATATTAGTGATTAGTGATCAGCGAATAGTTAATAGGGGCAGTCCCAATTTACATTCACTTCATTCTATTAAATTATATCTACAATCCAAAATCCCTATTTACCATTCCCTATTTCCTATTCTCTACTGCGGGATTGCAAATTTAGTTTATTTGTGTAAATTCGCATTAAACAAAGCCAAGAAAATTGAGCAAAATCAAATATAAGTTTAACACAAAGTCGCTCACATATGAAAAGGTGACTGTGCCTATTCGGAAACGAGTATGGCAAGTGCTTTCCTATTTGGCTACGGGATTGGTGTTTGCTACTATCACTATTATTCTTGCCCTTAATTACCTTGATTCGCCTAAGGAAAAGCAGTTGAAGCGTGAAAATGAAGTCATTTCCCTGCAGTATGAATTATTGAACAATCGTTTAGAAGAAGTGGCTGAAGTGTTGGATGATATTCAGGAAAGGGATAATAATATTTATCGTACAATTTTTGAAGCGGAGCCTATTCCTGCAAGTATACGTAAAGCTGGTTTCGGAGGTGTTGATAGATACAAAGCCTTGCAGGGATATAACAATTCCGACCTAATGGTTGAGACTAGCAAACGATTGGACAGAGTGAGTAAACAGCTTTATATTCAATCAAAATCCTTTGATGAAGTAGTGAAATTGGTAAAAGGAAAAACACAACTTTTAGCCTCTATTCCTGCTATTCAGCCAATTTCAAACGAAGATTTGAGACATCAACCGTCAGGATTTGGATGGAGAACGCACCCAATTTACAAAACTCCCGAATTTCATCCCGGAATGGATTTTTCAGCTCCGCAAGGAACCGAAATACGCGCTACAGGCGATGCAACTGTTGAAAGAGCCGATGCAGCAGCTCAGGGTTACGGAAATCACGTTGTTTTAAATCATGGATATGGTTACAAAACACTTTACGGACACATGCTAAAGTTTGTAGTTCGTCCAGGACAAAAAGTAAAACGCGGACAATTAATTGGCTTTGTAGGAAGCACAGGATTGTCTACAGCGCCTCACGTTCATTATGAAGTAATGAAAGGTGGCGAAAAAATGAACCCGATCAACTATTATTACAACGATTTAACACCGGAACAATATCAGAAGTTGATAGAGCTTTCGGAACAATCTTCTCAGTCTTTCGATTAACAAGAGGCAAGATATTAGAATCAAGATTCAAGATTTGTGACGTATTAATAATGAATAAATTACATTATATTTGTTAAACACAATTTAAAACTCTCTAATTCACCAACTCTACAAATCTCTAATTAAACTTTGCCTTATAAAGAAACCGATACAGTTAAATTGTACTACACCATTGGTGAAGTTTCGGAAATGTTTGAAGTAAACACTTCCCTAATTCGCTTTTGGGAAAAGGAATTTGATATTATCAAACCAAAGAAAAATAAAAAAGGCAATCGTTTATTTACTCCCGAAGACATTGATAATTTTAAAGTGATTTACAACCTTGTGAAAGAACAAGGCTTGACTTTAGATGGCGCAAAAAAATATCTGAAGGAAAATAAAAAAACAGTAAAGCACGAAATGAAAGTTGAGAAGAATCAATTTTCAGAAATCGAAAATAAACTGAACGCAATTAAGAGTAATTTAATTGATATTAGAGCTTCGCTTTAATAATACTTCTTCCCCATCAGATAATTTTTCACGTAATCCTTCACTCCTTCTTCAAGCGTATGAAATGATTTTGAGTAACCAATGGATTTCATCTTGCTCATATTCGCTTCAGTAAAGTATTGATACTTATCACGAATATCAATTGGTGTATCCATAAAATCAATTTGCGGTGTTTTGTCAACTCCTGCAAATGTGTTTTTCACTAAATCTAAAAATGTACGTGCTTTTCCTGAACCAAGATTATAGATTCCAGCATCTCTGCGGTGATGTAATAAAAAATGACACACCTCAACTACATCTTTTACGTAAACAAAATCACGGAGTTGTTCTCCATCCTTAAATTTCGGATTATGAGAACGGAATAATTTTACGGAGCCTTTCTCAACAATCTGATTAAACGAATGCATAATTACAGATGCCATTCTTCCTTTATGAAATTCATTTGGTCCATACACATTAAAGAATTTTAATCCTACCCAGAAGTATGGTTTCTTTTCTTGCTTCAATGCCCACTTATCAAAATCGTTTTTAGAATCTCCGTAAGGGTTCAATGGTTTTAATTTATCGATATCGGCTTCGTTATCATCATACCCAAATTCACCCAATCCGTATGTTGCTGCAGAAGATGCATACACCAAGGGTAATCCAAACTCAACACAAACATTCCAAATGTCTTTGGTATAATTCAAATTTAATTTATCGAAAATTTCTTTATTGAATTCGGTTGTATCTGTGCGAGCGCCAATGTGAAAAACAAATTGAACCAAACGTTGGTTTTCTTTTAACCAGACAATGAATTCATCACGGTGAATCTTTTGAGAATATTTTTTATTTTCAAGATTTTTCATCTTTTCTGCATCTGAAAAATCATCTACTAATATTAAATCAGCAAAACCTTCTTGGTTGAGTTTACTAACCAAACAACTTCCGATGAATCCTGCTGCTCCTGTTACTATAATCATGGTTTATGAATTAAATGTTTATTCTAAACCGTCATTGCGAGTCCCGACCCGAGCATCGGGACGGGATGTGGCAATCTCTCTCCAATGGTGGCTGTTCTCCTCATCGAGAGAGATTGCCACTTCCCGCGAAAAGGCGGGACTCGCAATGACGTTCTTAAGAGACAATGCATTATAACAATTGCAAGAACATCTCTCTACAATGGTGGCTAATCTCACCATCTTGAGAGATTGCCACATCCCGCGAAAATGCGGAACTCGCAATGACGTTCTTAAGAAAATGTCTTCTTTTTACGTTATAAGAAGATGTCTTCATGTATCTTATCAATCACTCCCAAACCTTGTGCTTTATCAAAAAGTAATTTGACAGCACGTTTTCCTTCTTCTCCTAAATCCACCGAATATTTATTCACATATAAATCGATGTGTTTATACATTACTTCTTCGCTCATCTCTTGAGCATTTGCTTTTACAAAGTTAAGACTAGATTTAGGGTTTGCAAATGCATATTCCACACTTTTTCTCAAAACACGGTCGAATTTCTTTTTTACTTCATCAGAGAAAGTTCTTTTAATCACAATTCCACCCAATGGAATCGGTGCTTTTGCCAGTTCTTCCCAATATTCACCCAAATCAATTATTTTTTTCAATCCTTTTTCTTCGTAGGTAAATCTGTTTTCATGAATGATTAATCCTGCATCTACTTTTCCAGCTAAAACAGCATTTTCAATTTCAGAAAAAACCATTTCTACTTTATTTGTTGCTTCTGGAAAGGCTAAAGACAAAAGGAAATTTGCTGTAGTATATTTTCCTGGAATAGCTATTGAAAGATATGAGATGTGAGATGCGAGATGTGAGATGTTATCACTTTTAGAAATAAGGAGTGGACCACAATTATTTCCCAACGCACTTCCTGCGTTTAACAGCTGATATTGCTTTACAAGATGCGCATACGCATGATAACTCAATTTTGTCACATCCAACTCTGCTTTAAATGCTTTTTGATTCAACGTCTCCACATCTTCCATAAACACTTTAAATTCCAAACCTTCCGTATCTATTTTTCCATGCAACATCGCATCAAAAATAAAACAGTCGTTCGGACAAGGACTGAAACCTAAGGTGATTAAGGAATTAGGATTAAGGATTGTTGAATTACTCATAATATTATTCTATAGTCAATCGAGCCGTCACACTGAGCATTCTGCGTTGAAGCAGACACTATCGAAGTGCGGCTAAAAATCAACTTATAAACTATCTAAAATTTCTAATACTTTCTTATTCAAATTTTCTATCGCCAAAGGCATGTTCCACTTGTCTTTGTTTCTTTTTTCTACATAATTAGAAACAGCACGAATTTGAACATAAGGAATGCGTTCATTTTCACAAGCAAACATAAATGCTACTCCTTCCATGCTTTCAACTATTGGATGAAATCGGTCAACTACTTTTTTTATACTTTCTTCATTTCCATGAGAAGTATTTACAGTTATTCCGTTTACTTTCGGGAGTTTTTCTATTTCAATATTTATTGCTCCCGAATTATTTTTAATTTTTGTAACTCCATTCAATTTCAAATCATCTAAAGTTAAAAACGTCTCTCCATCTTCTGCACCCAGCTCCGAAAAGCAATCTTCATAAACATTTACAACAGCTCCGATTTCGAGATTTGAATTAAAACTTCCACAAATTCCAACATTTAATGCCAATTCATGGGAATCGCTGATCCATTTTCCGCAATAAAAAGCTGTTGCGGACATTCCAACACCGGTTACCAGAATATCAATCTCCAAATTTTTGTAGGTACAATTGATTAATGGTCCACCAGCTCTATGGATATTATCCATGTGCTCTAGCATTGGAGCAATCTCGAATTCAGTAGCAGAAACGATGAGAATTTTCATGACTGCAATTTACCTAAATTTAAACATTCCTCATCAAAACGTAGTATATTTGTATTCTATATTTTACCGAGATGATATATATAACACGAAGAGAACATTTTAACGCTGCACATAAGTTACATAATCCAAACTGGACCGATGAACAAAATGCAGAAACCTTTGGAAAATGTGCAAATCCAAATTGGCACGGACACAATTACAATTTATACGTAACTGTTAAAGGAAAAGTAAATCCAGACATGGGTTATTCTGTAAATTTAAAAGAATTAAGTCTTATTATCAGAACACATATCACCGACAAATTGGATCATAAAAATCTGAATTTAGATGTTGATTTTATGAAAGGATTAATGCCATCTACAGAAAATGTAGCCATCGCCATTTGGAAAGAGTTATTGCCGCATGTACATAAACTTGCTTGCAAATTACATTGTGTAAAACTATATGAAACAGAAAACAATTATGTAGAATATTTTGGTGAAGAATAAATAAGTCAAAAGAGTTAAGTCATAAGTCAAAAGCATATCACTTATAATTTAACCATTACCCTTTTGAATTTTAACTTTATAACTTTTGAATTTAAGAAAATGGGACACGATGAATTTGATGATGTAGAAGGCTACAAAAAAATTGATAGATACAATTTAAAATCGATTGAAGGAATTGCTGCTAAATACAAAAATATATTATTGGACATGGGTGAAAATCCAGATCGCGAAGGCTTATTAAAAACTCCGGAACGAGTTGCCAAAGCGATGCAGTTCTTGACTCATGGTTATGATTTAAATCCAGAAGAAATTTTGAAATCGGCTATGTTTAAGGAAGATTATAGTCAGATGGTAATTGTGAAAGACATAGAAGTGTATTCAATGTGCGAACACCACATGCTGCCCTTTTTCGGAAAAGCACATGTTGCTTATATTCCCAATGCCTGTGTTGTAGGATTAAGTAAAATTCCACGTGTTGTAGATGCTTATGCTCGCAGATTACAAGTACAAGAAAGATTAACAAATGAAATTCGTGATTGCATTCAAAATACGATGAATCCCAAAGGCGTAGCAGTTGTTATTGAATGTACTCACTTGTGCATGCAAATGCGTGGAATCCAAAAGCAGAACTCCGTTACAACAACATCGGCATTTACGGGTGAATTTTTGAAAGACACAACTAGGAAAGAGTTCATTAGCTTAATTGGGTCAAAACTGCATTAATTGTAAATTATTGTTAAAACACTGACAATTTTGCATAAAAGCTCAATCTGTATTATCTTTGTACTCGTAATATATACAAAAAAAAATAAAAATGGAAACAAACAATTTTAATTACGTTCAATCTGAACAAGAAACATCAGCAATGTCAAAAACATTCATGTCGAGTGTTTTTTCTTGGATGTTTGCGGCATTAGCAATTACATCTGTTGTAGCATATTATTTTGCTCATGATCTAGATCTATTTGCTACACTTGTAAATACTCAAACAGGAGGATTAAGCACTTTGGGGTATATTGTTATGTTTGCTCCTTTAGCATTCATTCTTGTTATTTCATTTGGGTTTAACCGTTTAGCTTACCCTGTTTTGCTTTTCTTATACCTTTTGTTTTCAGGAGTCATGGGCATGAGTTTAAGTTTCATTTTTCATGCCTACGAAATAGGTTCAATTTATGGAACATTTGCTGCGGCATCTGGAATGTTTGGATTAATGGCAGTTGTAGGTTATACTACTAAAACAGACTTAACAAAGTTTGGTTCTATTATGATGATGGGCTTGGTAGGAATTATCATTGCAAGCTTAATTAACTTTTTCATGCAAAGTGAAATGATGGATTATGTCATCAGCGTTATTGGTGTATTGGTGTTTACAGGATTAACTGCATACGATGTGCAAAAATTAAAACGCATAGGTGCTGGAGTTGAATACGGAACAGAAATGACAAGCAAACTGGTAATCATGGGTGCATTAAATCTTTATATGGATTTCCTTAACTTATTCCTTTTCTTATTGCGCATCTTTGGTGATAGAAAATAAACATACACATTTCATTGTGAATAAAAAGAGTCCTGCGCATCTGCGGGACTCTTTTTATTTTACTAATATTGAATAGTATTAATCTCAAATTATAAGAATGAAAGCATATGTATTTCCGGGACAAGGCTCCCAATTTGTTGGAATGGGAAAAGAGTTATACGAAACTTCTCCATTAGCTAAAGAACTATTTGAAAAAGCAAATACCATTTTAGGATTCAGAATTACGGATACCATGTTTGCAGGCACAGATGAAGAATTGAAGCAAACAAAAGTAACTCAACCTGCTATCTTTTTGCACTCCGTAATTTTAGCGGCTACATTAGGAGAAAGTGTAAAACCGGACATGGTTGCAGGACATAGTTTGGGAGAGTTTTCTGCTTTGGTAGTAAATAAGACTTTATCCTTTGAAGATGCACTTGTATTAGTATCAAAACGTGCTTTAGCGATGCAAAAAGCATGTGAAATGAATCCATCTACTATGGCTGCTGTTTTAAATTTAGATGATAAAATCACAGAAGATATTTGTGCAGAAATTACAAAAGGTGGAGATGTAGTTGTTGCTGCGAATTATAATTGTCCAGGACAATTGGTTATTTCAGGTTCAATAAACGGAGTTAACATTGCTTGTGAAAAATTGAAAGCAGCGGGAGCAAAACGCGCATTGGTTTTACCAGTTGGAGGAGCATTTCACTCACCTTTGATGCAACCTGCAGCTGTAGAATTAGAAGCAGCCATAAATGCTACAACTTTTAATGATCCTATTTGTCCTGTGTATCAAAATGTAACGGCTTCTGCTATTTCAAATCCTGAAGAAATTAAAAAGAATTTAATAGCACAACTGACTGCTCCAGTAAAATGGACACAAACGGTTCAACGTATGATTGCTGATGGAGCAAGTTCATTTACAGAAATTGGGCCGGGAAAAGTATTACAAGGTTTGGTTAAAAAAGTGAATCCTGCTATGGAAGCAGCGAGTGCTGTATAAATACTTAAGCTTTAAGTAGTTGTTTTTAGCGCTCCTTTTAACGCTTTCATCTATTCAGCATTCCTTTGAACACTAAATTGCAGAACTTGCGTTATTGTATAAAAGAAAATGAAATACGAAGTATTCATGAATTCCTTAAAAAGAACTTCCAAAATGAGTAAAAAATTATTTTTATTCCTAATCATGCTATTATTGGTTGTGCAAACAAAAGCACAATTTGTGAATAGTATTGGTATTACTGCTGGAGTTTCTGCTGGAAATCAAAAATTTTATTTTGCTGAACCTGTTTCCATTTCTAGAAAAAAATACATTGTTGGATTTAATGCAAGTATATTCGGAGAATTTTTAAGTCACGATTATGCAAGATGGGTAACCGAAATTCAATACGATCAAAAAGGTTCTATTGATAAACAACCGGAAGGAAATTATCCAAATAAATTGCAATATTTTTCATGGAATAATTATTTGAAATTGCGTTACGAAATGTATAGCATCATTCCATATATTATGCTTGGACCAAAATTGGAGTACAGATTAGCGCAAGCAACAAGTTCTCCTGCAGTTACAAGTAGTTTTCTGCCGCTTCACATAAGTGGTGCATTTGGTGGCGGGGTTGAGTTTGTGAGTTATACCAACTTTAAATTTTTGGTAGAAGCATTTTATAATCCCGATATGATGCCTGCTTATGTTAGTCCGGAGCTACACATTAAAAACAAAAATATTCAATTAAGAGTTGGAGTAAAATATGAATTTGGTGGACAAAAAGAGAGTTGCAACACTCCTACTTATGTAGAATAAAAATAAAAGAGTTTAGACAAAAAAAAGAGTCCCGCAGAAGTGCGGGACTCTTTTTGTTAATTATCTTCCTTTTCCTCCTCCACCTTTCTTCCCACTGGATTTTGGTGCGCTTGTTGATTTTTGTGCAGGTTTACTAATTGCTTTCGGCCTTGTTTTATTGCTTGAAGTATTTCCACCGCCATTCGAAGGTTTGTTTTTCGTATTATTGTTATTGGTTGATGGACGATTTCCGTTCGGCTTCAATGTATTTGGAGTTGATTTATTTACTCCATCATTTTTATTATTACGAACAGTGTTTGTATTTTTTTCTGCTTTACTGTTGTATGCAGGATTTGTTTTTCCTCCTGCTATTTTTCCATCACCACTTCTGCTTTTTGATGCGTAAGTTTTATTATAAACACTTGCCGTTCTATGATTGTGCACAGTAATAGAAACCGAACGATAAGGACCATAATGATTATGAGCAAACGGAGCACGATAAAAAGCGGTTCTGTGATAATGCCCATAATGATGGCCATGATAATGATTGTGGTGATGCCAATAGTAATTGTGCCAATACCATGGCGACCATGGATTCCACCACCCCGGATAGTAACCCCAATACCATGGAGAAGCATAAACCACATAGGAAGGTCCATAAACATAATGAACAATTGGCCATTGATTTACTACAACATATTGAGTATTTGGTAAGGAGGTGTTGTAATAATTATTGGTAGTATTATTAATTACTGTTGTTTTTTCGTTTTCCGGAGTTTTTGTTTCTGCAGTTTTTGCATTCGGATCATTTTCTGTTGGTTCAACTATATAATCTTTTCCGTACAATTCTTCATTTCCAACAATCTGCACAACCACTTTACCTTCTTTATCTTTTTCAATTTCGATAACGGCAACATCTTGATTTTCTTTTTCGTTTACCATCACTTGTAAAACAACCGCATGCGATTCTCCAGTTTGATGATCGATTACTTTTATATAATCTGTTTTATCATCATTATTCAAATCGAGGTTGTTGATTTTTGAATCTTCCGCATTTAAACTTTTTTCGAATGCTTCAAATGTTTCGGACTTTTGGAAAAGATCCAGAACGGAATATAAATTTAAATTGTCTCCAGGTAAGCCAAGAGAATCGATTTTTTCAGTTGTTTGAGAAAATGCGCTTTGAGTGTAAACTATCGTAGACAAAAAAAGCAAAAGGGCTAATCTTTTCATTTTGTGATTTTATTTATAGACTAATTATACCGGGGATGGTTTAATCTAGTATGCCAAAATCATTCCAAAATAATCAATATTATATGGGAATTAAAACAAATCGTTCAATAATGAATCGTCTACCAAGTTGGGCAAGGTCACTTTTAGCTCCGGAGTGCGTGCCATTTCACGTTTTATGGCAAATACCGCCTCTTCGTTTCTAGCCCAACTTCTACGTGCAATTCCATTGTTTACATCCCAAAATAACATTGATTTTAATCTTCTGTCGCTATCTGCAGTACCATCCAAAACCATCCCAAATCCACCATTTATTACTTCTCCCCAACCTACTCCGCCTCCATTGTGAAGTGAAATCCATGTTGCTCCTCTGAATCCATCTCCTACAAAATTTTGGACTGCCATATCCGCAGTAAAACTGGAACCGTCATAAATATTAGAAGTTTCACGATACGGAGAATCCGTTCCGGAAACATCGTGGTGATCTCTACCCAAAACAACTGGAGCGGAAAGTTCTCCGGATTTAATTGCATTGTTAAACGCTTCGGCAATTTTAACCCGTGCTTCCGAATCAGCATATAAAATACGTGCTTGTGAACCAACCACTAAATTATTTTGCATCGCATCTTTTATCCACACAATATTATCACTGATCTGCTGCTTAATTTCATCAGGAGAAGATTTGTACATTTCTTCCAATACTTTCAAAGCTAATTTATCAGTAGTTGCTAAATCTTTTGGATCACAAGAAGCACATACCCAACGAAACGGACCAAATCCATAATCAAAACACATTGGTCCTAAAATATCTTGTACATAAGATTTATATATAAACGTTCCGTCTTTATTTACAATATCAGCTCCTGCACGTGACGCTTCCAATAAAAATGCATTGCCATAATCGAAAAAGTACATTCCATTTTTTGCTAAAGCATTTACAGCATTTGCATGACGTATCAATGATTTCTGAACTTCTTTTTTGAACTGATCTGGATTTTTTGCCATCATTTCATTGGACTGCTCCAAAGAAAATTCTGCAGGATAATAACCACCCGCCCAAGGATTGTGCAAAGATGTTTGATCTGTTCCGATATCGACTTTAATATTTTCTTTCACCAAATATTCCCACAAATCAACAATATTACCTTGATACGCTAATGAAACTGCTTCTTTGGACGCTTGTGCCTTTTTTATTCTGAAAATTAATAAAGCTAAATCTTCAAACACCTCATCTACCCAACCTTGTGTATGTCGTGTTTTTACTGCTTTCGGATTTATCTCGGCTACGACCGAAACTAAACCAGAAATTTTTCCTGCCTTAGGTTGAGCACCACTCATGCCACCTAATCCGCAAGTCACAAACAACTTCCCTTTTCTATCTTCTTCTGAAGTAGAAATTTTTCTTGCAGCATTCATAACTGTAATTGTAGTTCCATGCACAATTCCTTGCGGACCTATATACATGTACGAACCCGCAGTCATTTGTCCGTACTGCGTTACACCCAGTGCATTAAATTTTTCCCAATCATCAGGTTTGCTATAATTCGGAATCATCATTCCGTTTGTAATAACTACTCTTGGAGAATCTTTATGTGAAGGAAACAATCCCATTGGGTGACCAGAGTACATTGCTAGTGTTTGTTCATCATTCATCTCTGCCAAATATTTCATTGTCAAAAGATATTGCGCCCAATTTTGGAACACCGCTCCGTTACCACCATACGTTATCAATTCATGCGGATGTTGTGCAACAGCATAGTCCAAATTATTTTGCAACATCAACATGATTGCTGCAGCTTGTTTGGATTGATGAGGATATTCGTTTATGTGGCGTGCGTGAATTTTATAATCGGGGCGGAAACGATACATATAAATTCTTCCGTAATCTTTTAACTCCTGTGCAAATTCTTTTGCTAAAACAGGATGATGTTTTTTATCAAAATAGCGGAGCGCATTTCGGAGCGCTAATTTTTTTTCTTCTTTGTTAAGAATGTCTTTTCGTTTCGGAGCATGATTGATTGCCGAATCGTAAACTTTAACTTCTGGAAGTTCAGAAGGTATTCCTTGTAATATTTGTTCTTTAAAATCAGTGCTCATAAATATTTTTTTACATTTTCAAATTGGAAAATTTTCAAATTTTCAAATTACTTTTTCTTCTCTATTCTCCCTTTGTCTTTATTAAAACCATAAGGACAATGTTTGCAACCATTCTGACAACAATAACCACGTTTTAATAAATACTTTTCAGTAAAAATAATATACCCTTGTTCACTATAATAAAAATCATCAGGTTCCAATTGTTTGTTGTTTGAAAAGCCAAATTCATCTGCCATACAACAAAGATAGTGCGCTAAACAGAATTGCCAAAAGTATTTATTAAAACATCTTATTAAATGGATTTATTTTATTGGCTCTTCAAAAATTATATCTTTGTAATATGTCTTCAAAAAGTCGGACTTCATTCTTTTTATCTGATGGATTATGTTTGTTTATCGCATGTTCCAAAGATCCGCTTATTCCTTTTGATGAGCCAGAAAAAGAGTTAAGGCCCAATTTACCCGAAATTCGATTTTTTTATGGAACAGATACATTTCCAGCTTATTTTAATTCTCCACCATTATCATTTACAAATTCCAGTGTAAGTACAATTACTAGTGATGGCGCTACTTTGAGACGAGTACTATTTTACGAAAGAAAATTATCTACCAACAATATTATCTCTTGTGGCTCTTACCATATAAAATCCAAAGCATTTTCTGACTCTTGTCAATTTAGCTCTAGATTTGAAGGCGGATTGACTAACAGGAATTCGATGGCTATGGTGAACACTCGTTTTTCTTATCCATTTAAATGATGGAAAACGCAATTCCTCTCTTCAAAGTAAATTCGGATTTTATCACAAGTAAAGGCCTTGAACTTTTTGTCTACCGATTAGATCTAAATCATCCGACTATCAGCGGGAATAAATTGTATAAATTAAAATACAATTTAGAAGAAGCTAAAAAATTAAAAAACGAAACACTACTCACTTTTGGCGGAGCATTTTCCAATCACATCGCGGCAAGTGCTTCTGCCGGAAAAGAATACGGGTTTGGCACTATAGGAATTATTCGTGGAGAAGAACCTACTGAATTAAATTCCACTTTAAAATTTGCAAAGGAATGTGGAATGGAATTGCATTTTGTTTCTCGCTCTTTGTATCAAGACAAAGAAGAATTAAACAAATACGTTTTAGAAAAGTTTTCAAATAAAAATTATTATTCGATTCCAGAAGGTGGTTCAAACGAATTAGGAATTAAAGGTTGCGAAGAAATCACAAAAGACATTCCGATTGATTTTGATTTTGTATGTTGTGCTTGCGGGACGGGCTCAACAATTGCAGGCATTACACTTTCTTTAAAAGAACATCAAAAAGCAATTGGATTTCAAATATTAAAAGGCGAAAAGTATATTCAAACAGAAGTAGAAAAATGGTTAACGGTTTTCAAATCGAATGCAAAAAATTGGGAAATAAATGAAGAATTTCATTTTGGTGGTTATGCAAAATTAAAACCTGAACTCTTAAATTTCATGCTGGAATTTGAAAAAGAAAATGCTATTCCACTCGATTATATTTACACGGGTAAGATGATGTTTGGAATAATGGAACTCATCAAAAGAGGAAAATTCAAAAAAGGAACTAAAATTATAGCCATCCATACTGGCGGATTGCAAGGAAATAAGGGCTTTACTAATTAACAAAGTACTGTTAGAAAAATGTTCTGAATGCACTAAGTTCACTGAACTAATTATAATAACTTTACAGTTATGTACAAGTGCCTTTTCATATCCTTTTTGCTTTGTTTTATGTCAGTAGTTGTCAACGCAACCTCTAGAGAGCAAAAGATGACAGCCAAGCAATACATTGAAAAATACAAAAATGAAGCAATTGCTGAAATGCTTAATTATAATATTCCCGCGAGTATAACCCTAGCACAAGGAATGCTTGAAAGTGGCAATGGAAATAGCGATTTAGCAGTTTATGCAAATAATCACTTTGGAATAAAATGCCATAAGGAATGGTCTGGGCCAACATTTACTAAGGACGATGATAAAAAAAATGAATGCTTTAGAAAATATTCAACCGTTTTAGATTCTTATAATGATCATTCGAATTTTTTAAATTCTCGTAGTAGGTATGCTAGTTTGTTCGAGTTAAATCGAACAGATTATATGGGCTGGGCAAGAGGACTAAAAGAAGCTGGTTACGCAACAGACCCAAAATACGCTCATCGATTAGTGGAATTAATTGAAAATTATAGTTTAGATCAATATGATTATCCTCCTGCAGCAAAAACAGAAAGTGCGAATAAAAATGATTCTCATAAGAAACATGAACAACAAAAGATTATAGAACCAGAAAAAAAACAAGAAACAGAAGTTCGTGAGATGAGAAATATTTTACGATTTAGATCTATTAATTATATAATTATTAAACCTAATGACACTTTCAAAAAAATAGCTTTAGATACGGATAAAGATTTATGGCAGCTTTATAAATTCAACGACTTGGAAGCTGGTGCAACATTGATTGCAGGACAAAAACTTTATTTACAACCAAAACGAAACAAAGCTAAAGAACCCTTTCATGTTGTAAAAAAAGGAGAAACGATGAAATCAATTTCTCAACTGCATGGAATAAAATTGAAAAAGCTGTACAAGAAAAATAACATGAAAGAAGGTCAAGAACCTAAGATTGGTAATCAATTGTATATGCGTGCTCAAAAACCTACTGCTGAGAATAAATAAATTCTCTTTTCTCATTTTTTTTGACAAAAATTAACGAATTGTTTATAAAAATCGAGCATCTACTTTGGTTTTATTTCTACTTTTGGGGTGTTATTCTCACAAATAGACAGTAGACAAATTCTGCAGTAGACAAGTAAAAAAATAAAATAAAACGACTCCTGAGGAGTCGAAACTTTATAAAAAAACAATCATTATGGGTTTTATAGCAAGTATTCAGGCTCGTCAAATATTGGATTCACGTGGTAATCCAACAATAGAAGTAGATGTAATTACCGATTCGGGAATTATGGGAAGGGCTGCTGTTCCTTCAGGAGCATCTACTGGTGTTCACGAAGCAGTTGAATTACGCGATAATGATAAAGGCTATTATTTAGGAAAAGGCGTTTTAAAGGCTGTAAACAATGTCAACACAGTTATTCGCGAAGAGTTAAATGGCGTTTATATATTTGACCAAAATGCCATCGATAAAAAAATGATTGCTTTGGATGGCACTGAAAACAAAGGTAGTCTGGGAGCAAATGCTATTTTAGGAGTTTCATTGGCTTGTGCAAAAGCGGCTGCAGAAGAAGCTCGTCAGCCTTTATACCGCTATATTGGTGGCGTAAATGCTAATTTATTACCTATCCCAATGATGAATATCATCAACGGAGGTTCACACGCTGATAACAGCATCGATTTTCAGGAGTTTATGATTATGCCTGTTGGAGCAAACAGCTTTACAGATGCTATCAGAATGGGAACAGAAGTGTTTCATCATTTGAAAAAAGTATTGAAAGATAAAGGTTATTCAACCAATGTAGGCGATGAAGGTGGATTTGCACCTAATTTAAAATCGAATGAAGAAGCCATTGAATGTGTTTTAAAAGCAATTGAAAAAGGCGGATACAAACCTGGAGTCGACATGTTTATCTCTATGGATGCTGCTGCTTCTGAGTTTTACATTGAAAAAGAAAAAGTATACCACTTCAAAAAATCAAGTGGTGATAAATTGACACCAGCTGAAATGGTTGATTATTGGGCGGATTGGACAAAAAAATACCCTATTTTATCGATTGAAGATGGCTTAGCGGAGGATGATTGGAAAGGTTGGAAATTGCTTAGCGACAAGATTGGCAGTAAAATTCAATTGGTAGGTGACGATTTGTTTGTAACCAATGTAAAGCGTTTACAGAAAGGGATTGACGAACAAATTGCCAATTCTATCCTTGTAAAAGTGAATCAAATTGGCACACTATCTGAAACAATTGATGCCGTACAATTGGCTCAAAACAACTCTTACACCTCAGTAATGAGTCACCGTTCAGGCGAAACAGAAGATACAACCATTGCAGATTTATCGGTTGCTTTAAATTGCGGACAGATTAAAACTGGTTCGGCTTCCCGCACAGACAGAATTGCAAAATACAATCAATTGCTCCGTATTGAAGAGCAGTTGGGCGAAGCAGCAAAGTATTTAGGGAAAGATTTTAAGTACGTGAAAGGAAGATAATCGGAGTCTTCACTTACTGAAAATGCCTATTAATGGCGAAAGGAGAATGATAATACTAGGCAATTCATTCTTCCTTAAAACAATTTCACACAAATTTTATGTACGAATGTTTTTAATCTCACAAAATCCTTTTATCTTTAGGGAATAGAATTGCACGACTAAAATTCATAAAAAATCATGGATTCATTAAAAGAAAAATTTGCTGAAAAAGCAGGCCCTGTGGCTGCTGAAGTAAAAAGTCTCATCAAAGAAAAAGGTGATGTAAAGTTGGGTGAATATACAGTAGCTCAAGTGTATCAAGGAATGAAAGGAATTGTTGGTTTAGTAACCGAAACTTCCAAACTGGATCCAGAAGAAGGTATTCGCTTTCGCGGATATTCGATTCCTGAATTGAGAGAAAAACTTCCGAAAGCGCCGGGCGGAACAGAACCGTTACCAGAAGGAATTTTCTATTTAATGTTGTTAGGCGAACTACCAACACAAGAAGATGTTTTGGGAATGGGTCACATGTGGGCACGTAGAGCAATTGTTCCTAAACATGTTTTTGATGTGTTAGATAAAATGCCTGCATCAACTCATCCGATGACACAGTTTGTAATGGCTATAATGGCCATGCAAACGGAATCCGTTTTTGCTGCTGCTTATAAAAAAGGAATTAGCAAAAAAGATTATTGGGATTATACCTACGAAGATTCTATGAATTTAATTGCGCGTTTACCTCGTATCGCTGCATATATTTATAGAAGAAAATATAAAAACGGAGAACATATTGAGCCGGATCCAAAATTAGATTGGGCTGCAAATCTTGCGCACATGCTAGGTTACGAATCATTCGATATGAAGCGTTTAATGCGTATGTATATGACTATTCACGTGGATCATGAAGGAGGAAACGTTTCTGCGCACACAACACATTTGGTTGGTTCTGCATTGAGCGATCCGTATTTAGCATTTGCTGCTGGAATGAATGGTTTGGCTGGACCGTTACACGGATTAGCAAACCAAGAAGTGTTGAGTTGGATTTTAGAATTGCGCGAAGAACTAGGTGGTGGATTACCAACTGAAAAACAAATTGAAGATTATATTAAGAAAACTTTAGCAGAAGGAAAAGTTGTTCCAGGCTACGGACACGCAGTATTGCGCAAGACAGATCCGCGTTTTGCTGCTCAACAAGATTTCTATTATCGTTATATCAAACCACAAGGTGCGGATGATTTATGTGAAATTGTACAAATGGTTTACAAAGTTGCTCCTCCTATTTTAGAAAGTACAGGAAAAATAAAAAATCCTTGGCCGAATGTGGATTCACATTCAGGAGTTTTATTAACTCATTACGGAATGGTGGAACACGAATTCTATACTGTATTGTTTGGAGTGTCACGTTCATTAGGAGTATTAGCTTCCTTAATTTGGGACAGAGCATTGGGTCATCCAATCGAGCGGCCAGGTTCTATTACAACCGAAGGCATCAAAAAGAAAATTGCTGCTGCTGAAGCTGCAACCAAAGCATAAAAAGAAACCCAGAGTGAAAGCTCTGGGTTTTTAATTTGTATCATTTTAAGGATTCACCACTTTATTTATTAAATCTTATTATGAAAATACAAGTCCCTTAAATTATTCCATACAGGGATTTCCCTTTCACACCCAAAGCATCAACACGTTTTTCAATCTCAGGGTCTTTTATCAATGGCGGAGCATGATGTGGTTTTATGCGGGCATCAATAATTAAGGAACCTCTGCAACCCCAATGTTTGTTTTCGGTAAAACTATCTATACCGTATATATCGTGGGAAGGATTACTTCTTGTAAATGTTGCCCAAAGGAAATTGTTTAAATTTTTGGAAACGAAATCGGAGTCATCACAGATGATGATTAACGGAAATGACTTTAGCCCTTCGACTCCGCTCAGGGAGACGCTCGAACTTAGTTGTTGGCTTAGTAGAGAAATTTGTTTTTCACTAGATAGAGAATTCACAAATTTTTCAGCTTGAACAGCAACAACCCCCGGCATAACAACTTTTGGATTTTTAAACCCATCAGATAAATTTAATTCCGGCAGACTTGTTCCCAATTCTCTTTTCTTTTCTCCAGCTGCCGCGATAACAACTTTGCTGCCGCTGTTTAGTCCGTCGCCACTATAATCTAATGTGTCAATAGAAGTACGTGTATGAAAATGCAAGTCTCTTGTCCAATCAACACGCTCAAAAACATGTTTGAAAAAATCTGCTACGTCATGCGTTGTTAATTTTGGATTGTCTTCACCTGCAATGATGAATAAATATTTTGCCAGACTTAATTGTCCTTTTCCAAGAATGTGATTTGCGATTGTTAAAATTTCCTGAGGTTTGCGTTCCTTATAATAAGGAGTATAACGTTCGCTACCAATTGCAAGCAACAAAGGATGAACTCCGGAAGCATCTACTGCATGAACATCTTTTAAACCGGCAATCTCATTCGGAATAGCGTTACCTGTAATCTCATGAATCAATGCACCGAAGCTGGTATCTTCTTGTGGTGGACGACCAACAACTGTAAAAGGCCAGATGGCATTGTTGCGATGATACACTTTATGAATTCGCATGAATGGAAAATCATGCTTTAAACTGTAATATCCTAAATGATCACCAAACGGACCTTCAGGTTTATTTTCGTTGGGATAAACCTCACCCGTAATTACAAAATCAGCATCCGATGCAATACAAAAATCATCTTCATAAGTATATCTAATTCTTCTTTTTCCTAAGGCTCCAGCAAAAGTTAATTCACTCATTCCTTCCGGCAAAGGCATAACAGCTCCTAAAGTAAGTGATGGCGGACCACCAACAAAAATGCTCACTTTCAAAGGTATATTTTTTGCATTTGATTTTGTTTGATGAACACCAATTCCACGATGCAATTGATAATGCAAACCCACTTCTTTATCTTTTACATAATCATTTCCACTTAATTGAATACGATACATTCCTAAATTAGAATTCATCACTCCTGGTTTGTCAATGTCTTCGGAATAAACCAAAGGAAGTGTAACAAATGCTCCACCATCATTTGGCCAACATTTAATTTGCGGCAACGATGAAATAGTTGTTTGATTTTGTAAAACAGGGTTTGAAAATCTTGATTTTTTTGGAAGTGCTGAAAATGCAGTCATCCCTACATTCGCATACTTAAATGGATGCTTGATGGCTTCCATCGGATTGTTTTTCAAATCGATGAGAATTTTTATTTTCTCAATCGTATCTCGGAAAATAAATTTACTCCTATCAACTGAACCATATAAATTTGAAACAGCCTTGAATTTACAATCCTTGATGTTCTCAAATAAAATAGCGGGACCATTGTTTTCATAAACTCGCAGATGAATTGCGGCCATTTCCAAATCAGAACTGACTTCTTCTTTAATGCGAATAAGATGTCCGTGATTTTCTAAATCAGTAATACATTCTTGCGTACTCTTGTATCCCATATGTCTTCGTAATCAGTTCGTCCTTCGACTGCGCTCAGAATGACCTCCCTGCGGTCGCTTCAGTGTGACACAGAAGTGTCAGTCCTAGCGGAGTCGAATACTATGTCTTTAACGTATAATTTTAAAACAACTAATGTGCAACAATGAATCTGTTTTTTGCAACAACACCTTCTTTTGATTTAATAGAAACAAAATATACTCCATTTGCAAATGTTGATGTGCCAATATCAATCGTGCTTTGTTGAGTTAATTTTACTTTATGAACTATTTTTCCAGAAACATCAGTTATCAATAACATTGAATTATCAGAACTTTTTATTCCAGATGATAGCAAGTCTACTGTAATTTTATCTTTTGCAGGATTTGGAAAAACTTTCAAGTAATTATCTTCCGTTGAAAAAGTGTAATTCTGAATTCCTGATGCATAATCCATCATTGCAAAAACGTATTCTCCCAATTGCAATGAATCAATCGTCATAATACCACGTTTATCATTATTGTTCGCCTGCATATTAATTGTTTGATATGGATACAAACTCCAGTTAACAGAAGCATTCGGACGATAAAGTAATACTAGACTATCTTCAAAAGTGTTAATTAAATTATTATCCAACCAAAAATTTCCTGAAAATGCAGATGTCCTTCCATCATACGTAATTGTAGCTTTTGCACTAAAAGTAGAAGGCAATAAACCATCCACTTTCCAATAGCGCTTCGGTGATAAGCGATATGGAATTGCGTAAGCAGGATCTGGTGCAGTATAGTTATGCTCCACACGAACAAATGCCGAATCAACAATACTTAAAACATTCAAAGTAAATTTAGCATTTGCAAATCCTGTTGATCCAACTGTTTTTAATGTTTTCATTTCTGGTGCAACTGCGTGACTAATTTTTTCACCCATATTCACAGCAATAAATTTAGGATCAAATGGAACTGTAAAAGTGAAAGAGGCATTTGCTCCCGACATTAAAAAACTTTGCGTGTTCTCTGTCCAGTCAGCTGCTTTAAAAGTAACTTCCAAAGGCACGTTATTAAAGTAAGTAGGCGCATCCGTTAATTTTTGTTTTACATAAATGGTAACATTATAATTCGGACCGCTAGGAACAACAGTGCTTGAATCAATAGAGAAATGAGGCCATCCTGGATTAAATACCCATCCATTAAAAAAGTCGGACATATTCATTCCGCTAGCAGCAGTTAATTCATTCATAAAATCTGTACTTGAAACATCTTTGTAATTATTGTTTCCAAGATATGTTCTAACAGAATAGAAAAATAAACTATCACCCATATAACCTCTCATAGTATGAGCTATGTCAGCACCTTTATTATATACGTGATCTCCGTATGTAAATGTTTGTGGAATATTTGAAAGTGTTAGAACACCTTCTTTAACAGAATTAAATTGCAAATTGGGTTCATGGTTATTTCTAACGTAAGCTAAATAATTTGGGTAGCCATTTAAAGTTTCGAAAAATAAAAATTCGCAATAGTGCGCCCAACCTTCGTTTAACCACATATCTTCAGCTGTACGACAAGTAGCTAAATCGCCAAACCAATGATGAGAAAGTTCGTGCGCATATAAATTTTGATACGTTAAGGAACCTGTAGCAGTGGCTTTTGGATAAGTAATATTTGTAGCATGTTCCATTGCTCCTGAATTAAAAGGAACCATGCTATATCCAACTTTGTTCCACATATACGGACCAAAATGATTTTCGTAAGTAGATAATGCAACTGGAAGATTAATAAAAGAATTTTTTACAGCAGTTGTATCACTTGCAACAGCAGCAATCATAATTGGATAAGTAGCAGCAATTCCATTGTATGTTTGATTTATCTGTTCATAATTAGCAACCGCAACACAAGCTAAATACGTTGGAATTTCTTCATTCATTATCCACTGACGAGTTCTATTTCCACTTCCATCAGTAGTATCGTTTGCTAAATACCCATTACAATAAGAAGTTTTTCCAGCATTAGTTGTAATATTAAATTCATAAGAAGAACGCTCAACAAAATTATCAAAACATGGAAACCAAACTCTTCCATATACGTGAGGCAATGCACCAAAGCCAACACCTAAATTATAAGCGTATCCACTTTGAAAATAAAAACCGCCCCAACCAGTTGCATCAATTTGCGGAGTTCCTCTGTAATGAACAACTATTGTTGCAGTATCACCAATATTATGAGTAGTTGGTAAATTTATATGAATCAAAGAATCATTATAAGCGTACTGACTTGCTAAAATATTCACCCCACCTATTTCAATTGAATCTATTACAAGTTCTAATAAATCCAAACTCAATTTAGTTATTCCATTAATTTTGGGCGTAAACTTTACCTCCGTATTTCCATTAATGGTATTAGTAGTAAAATCTGTTATATTTAAATTAATGGTATAATTCAAAACATTGATTGTATCACTTCTTAAATTAGAAGCCATAACAGAAATATCACCTGACTGAGATTTAGTGAAATGAATTGGATCATGTTTTTGCTGACAAGATTGGGAGTTTGCATTATATGCAATTACAACAAAAAGAAAACTAGCGTATACTTTTTTCATGTAGTACAAATTTCGGATACTAAATGTAAGAAAATACAGGGAAATAACCTAAGCTATTCAGCTTTTGGGTAAGAAAACTCCCTTCTAGAATACTTTCCAACATTCAAACCCTCTATATATGAGTACAACTTGCTATTTGGGAGTCTGAAATAAACTCTCCGTTGAGGAAAATTGTGCTTCGGATTTTCATAAAAAATGCTATATTGTTTGTAGATAGTAAACTTAAAATCTAAAGCACCACCATTTTCTTGAACATTCGCGGTATAAAAAATTTCTTACCCTCTTTGTTTGATTTTAATTTTTTCTGAAAAGACAATGTCTTTTCCGGAAATTGCTCCAAATTGTCCATCCACTAAATTTCCTTGCAAGGGTTTCCATTCTTCAAAAAAATCCATTCCTTCTGAAGAAACCATCCACATACCTTGGAGCCAAGTAAAATCAAAAATACCTACTTTTTTATTCCAGCAGGAAATAGAAAATATACAAATAAGAAAAAAAAATAATTTTTGTATTTTACGACTTCACCTCGTCAAACATTTCTTGAATAGCACCTAAATAATAAGCATTCCAGCCATCAGTAATACTATTAACAGATTTTTCTGGAACATCTTCGTGCAATAAATCAACAATGGTTTTATTACCTTTAGCTTTTAATGTAAAAGTAACTTTCGAAGGCTTTTCCCATTGGTCGTAACACCATTCTTGAACTAGCTTTTTGTTTTTAACAACTTCTAAATTGGTTCCAAACATTTGTCCACCCCAAAGAGAAAATTTTGCTCCTACTTCAGGGCTCATCTTAGCTTCATCTCCACTCCAATCCTGAATAATATCAGCGTTTACTAACGCTTCAAACACTTCCTCAGGGGAAGCATTAATTTCATATGTTTGTTCAATTGTTGGCATTTTATTCAATTAATTATACCCGAAAATTAGTTAAAATATCTCTACTATCAATTTTAGAAATACAAAACTTATCAACCTAAAATTCAATGGCCACTTTATTAGTAAAATCCATTTTAAACATCTGATCGTTATAAATATTTTGCTCTGGCAAATATTTTATCACGTATCCATCAGCAATATATTTTTTCATTTTTTCCGAATCGACATACGATTCAAAACGAACAAAACTATTTTGCATATTGCTTTGAGGAATCATTGTAACTAAAATTTCGTTGTACCACCAACCTGCTATTACAACTGTCTTTGTATTTATATGGCTCGTCATATCAATTACTTCATCAGTATATTTTATTTTCTGTACCCTTTTAGAATAGTCAGAAAATATTGGTCCAGCTATAGGATCAAAAAACAATTCCTGCCCAGATACTGTAAACATAAGTGCTAGTCTCGAATAATTAGAGCCTCTTAGCTTATCTGTTAAATTAATACCGAAGAAAAAAGAGGAAAGAATCAAAGCGGAACAGAGGAAATTGAACAACTTACTATTTAAATAATATCCGAAAATCAGTATTACAAAAGGAATAATGGTTATCATGTATCCTGATTTTTGTGGCAAACGGAAATAAGAGAATGTGAATAAAACAATCACGATAAAACTGCTCAGAATAATTTTTTTGCTGAGACCACTTTCAAACAACTCGCCTTTTACAATCTTGTTTCTATTGATAAAAATGGATACGATACAAATGCCAATTGCCATAACTCCAAGAAAACCAAATACACCTGGAATCATTTTATAAAAAACCTTGGCCATTGACGGATATGGGAATTGATCGTAATACATAAAGAAACCGAAACCAAACTGATTAATGAGAGGCAAATAAGAAATGAAAGCCACTATAATTAAAGGCAACAGAATTTTTAAACCTTTTTTGATATTCTCCTGAAAAGCATTCTTCTCCCAAAAAATAATTAAAAATGGTAAAAGCATTGCTCCGCTGGTAATTCTAGATCCGATAGCTAATCCAAGAAAAATCCCACACAGCACAAATTGATTTTTTAAAAGAGCATAAAAACTTACAAGAATAAATGCGATGGTCCATATAAAATCAATTGTATAAGTGGAGCTAATATAAAAAACAGGAGTAAAAGCCAATGCCAATGATGCGATAAAGAAATGTTTGAATTTTAATTCTTTTAAAATGAGTGCAAAAAGAATTGTAGCAATTGCACTAAAAAGAGCACTAGAAGCATTGTAAAAAAATGGTGAATGCCCCCAGAAAAAAGAATAAATAAATTCATGAACAGGATGTCCAGGAAAGCGAGAAGGCTCGTAAACCTCTGTAGTTGCAGTATTAAACCCAGCTAAGGCAATTCCCCAGGAATCTTCTTCAACACCGTAACCGGCAAACAAAAATGGTAATCGTGAAATAAATACAACTAAGAACAGAACAATAAACGGAAAATATTTCCTATCAGAAAAATTCATTTTACACTAATTAGTGGACTAAACGTTGACTCACAGCTTCATATAAAATTATTCCTGCAGCTACGGAAACATTCAAAGAACCAATTTCTCCCATCAAGGGGATTTTAGCTTTTCCATCCGATTTTTGAAGATATTCATTTAAAATACCATCTTCTTCAGAACCCATAATGATTGCTGTTGGAACAGTGAAGTCAATCTGAAAATAATAGTCAGTTGTTTTTTCTGTACAAGCAATAATTTGCAAACCACATTCTTTTAAATAATCAATTGTAGCTTTTAAATTTTCTTCTTTACAAACTGGAATTTTTTGTAAAGCACCAGTAGATGTTTTAATGGCATCCGCATTTATTTGAGCACTTCCTCTTGAAGGAATTATAATCGCATTAACGCCAGAACACTCTGCAGTACGCGCAATTGCACCAAAATTACGAACATCTGTAATTCGATCTAAAATTAATAACAGAGGAACTTTCCCTTCTTCAAATACAGTTGGTAAAACGTCGGCAATTTTATAATAACCAATAGATGAAATATATCCAACTACTCCTTGGTGATTTTTAGATGTAAGTCGGTTTAATTTTTCTAAAGGAACATATTGATATGGAATATTTTGTTGTTTTAATAATCCCATCAATTGACTTACTAAATCTCCTTTTAATCCACTTTGAACCAAAAGTTTGTCAATTTCTTTACCAGCATTAATAGATTCGATAATTGGACGTAATCCAAAAATTAAACTTTCTTCTTCTTTCTTTTGTTGTTTCGTTTGCATAATATATAAATATTTTAATTCCTTATTGTCATACTGAGCGTAGTCGAACGTATTAATCTTGTAAGTACGTTCTTCCTTGTCGCCAAATATCCACTGCTATTCCCCAATTTTGTTTGTATACTGCAGAACGCTCTAAAATAAAATCGTTATCAGTAAAAGGATTGTCAACTTTTGAAAAGGAATAACTTAGAGAGTTGATATTATTTACTTCCCCATACGTCCATGTTTCTCCATAAGCTGTTCTATAAATAACATTTGGTGCTCCATAAATTAAGTAAATCATTCCTCTATCTGTTTTCCATCCTTCTATATAAGAAGTAAAAAATAAATTTGCATCTCTTTCTCTATTATAATATTTCCGAATAATTTCTTTAGCGCGATCTTGATTTCCTGTACAATTCAACCAAAATTTTTCAACTGCAGCTTTCGGATTTGCACTTGCAGTTAATTCGTCATACTCTTGTTTAGAAGTAATGAAACGTAAGGGAGGAACTAAATCAGGTGCTTTTTTAATATCAGGAAATGTTTCTGAAAAACTGTAAAGCGTTAAACCAATTCTTCTTGTTGTATCTAATTGAAAATGATAAAATCCTTTTTTATTAGTAGAAAAATTTGCTAAGCCATTTTGATCTAATTGTATCGAAAATAAACTATCTGCTTTGTATTGAAATGGTCTAGGCTCAGCTATTGAAAAGGGCGGAGCTGCTAAAGGAAATTCTCTATTATAATATCTAACAAAAAGAGTTACTGCAATTTTTGCTTTATATTGGATAGTTAATGCTTCATTCAATTTAAAGTAATTATGAAAAAGTGGAGCATCCTCAGCTTTAGATTTTACTAAAAAATTTTGACGATTCAAGTGACTATCCTTTTCGAGTTCTATTCCATTTGCAACACTGATGTTTCTGTTTAAATCAGTGATATTAATTCTCAAATAATAACTTCTTGGTGTAACAGCTTTAACATCCATTTTTCCGACTAAAAATTTAGCGGAATTATCATTGTTAATATCTACCAAGCGGACAGAAGAACTATCAATTACATCTTTAGAATCAAAATTACTGAACAAACGAAAAGTAATAAGCACGTTTGAAGAAAAGTTCATTCCGTCAGGACGAGTATACAATAACTCTTTGCTATTAATTTTATAATGCAATTCAGTCATCTCATCAGTAGCGTGAAATACTGTAAATTCAGGATGAATTGTGTTAGAATCGTGTTTATAACTTGCAGCTGGAGCTTTACTAGTCTCTGCTTTCTTACTCGTGCCACAAGCAAAAATTAAAATTGAAAATAATATGTATATATATTTTTGTTTCATTATGCTTCCGAACCATCTGTTACTTGTGATTCATTATTTTCAATAAATTTTGCTGAAATTTGTTTAGATGTTTTTGCGCCCAATTTTTCTATATCTTGAGCTCGCTTCACAAGATTACCACTTCCTTTGTGCAACTTATTAATCGCATTTTCATATGCAGTATTTGAAGCATCAATGCTTTTCCCAATCTTATCCATATCTTCTACAAAGCCGACAAACTTATCGTACAATGCCCCACTTTGTTTAGCAATTTCAATCGCATTTTTTGTTTGACGTTCTTGCTTCCAAACAGATGCAATCGTGCGCAAGGTTGCTAATAAAGTAGAAGGACTAACAATCACGATTTTTTTATCCCAAGCAAAATTAAATAATTCCTGATCTGCCTGAACAGCAACACTAAAAGAGGATTCTATTGGAATAAATAACAGAACAAAATCAGGAGTATTAAAATCAGAAGAAGTCGGATAGTTTTTTTCGCTTAAAGATTTAACATGAGTTCTTACTGACAATAAATGATCTTTTGTTAAGCTTAATCTTTCCTCATCTGATGTTGAATTCACCAACGCTTCGTAAGCAATTAAAGAAACCTTAGCATCAACAATAATGTGTTTATTGTCAGGAAGCATAATCACAGCATCCGGCTGAATACGTTTACCATCATCATTATTTGTACTGTATTGCAAACGGTATTCCTGTTCTTTCACCAAACCCGAACGCTCTAAGACCTTTTCCAAAATGAGCTCACCCCAATTTCCTTGCGTTTTATTTTCGCCCTTCAAAGCTTTAGTAAGATTATTAGCTTCTTCACTAATTTGCTTATTCAAATCAACCAAATTTTTAATTTCTGTTTTGAGAGTGATGCGCTCGTCCGATTCTGTTTTATAGGATTTCTGCACTTGCTCTTCAAATCGCTTGATATTATCTTTCAATGGGTTTAAGATAATATCCATATTGGTTTTATTCTGCTCTGTAAATTTTACAGATTTTTCTTCGAGAATTTTGTTTGCGATTACTTCGAATTCGGTCGAATATTTTTTGTGAACATTCTCCAATTCGGATTTGAGCGTATTGAATTTTTCTTCTTGAGATTTAAAAATTTCCTCCGCTCTAGCTATACGAGTTTCTGCTTTGGACAATTTTTCTTTTTCGAGATTTAAGTCCGAACTGAACTGTTCTTTTTCAATGGAAATTCGCTGTTTTTCTTTTTCAGCGAAAGACAAATCTTTTTCTAAACCAATTATTTTGGAATCTAAAGCAGAAGTATCAGCGCCTCCCGTTTGTTTTCCTTTTAAAAACAAAAACGCGAGTCCAAAACCTAAAAGCAATCCAATAAATAAGAATAAAAAATCCATAAAATCTCTCCACAAATATGAAAGGCTAATTTAAGCAATATTTTGCTATGTTGAGAGGGAGTTTTTAAACAAAATTAAGCTTATGAAAGAGTCTCTTTATTTAGCCACAATTTGCCTTTCAGAGAATAGTTGTTTTCTGATTTAGCTTTTTTAACGGAAAAATAAATCGCTAATCCTAAGGTTGCAAAACGAAAAATATTAGCATTCAGGTTACCAGTAACGTTAGATTGTATCGAGAACATATCCCAAGCTAAGTCCATAAATCCATGTAAAAAAACAACCAACCATAAACTTCTCCATGCAATATAAAACCATGCAAAACCAGCTCCACCTAATGCGGTAAATAGGAAAACGCTTAATCCATCAGAAAAGGTTTCTGCTTGATATAAATGTCCAATTCCAAAGAAAATAGACGGAATTAGTACTGCAGAAATGAACCCCCAACCTGCATAATAAAATAGAATACCAAATAAAAATCCTCGGTAGAAAAATTCTTCAAAAAAACCAGCTAAAATCATATCGAAGTGAATATCAGACAAAGTAATATCTGTTTTAAAACCTACAGCATAACCATATCCGAAAAACATTGGAATTACAAACAAAAAACCACATAACATTCCTTTTAAAATATCTTTTTTAAGACCTAAAATTTCAAATGGCATTCTTTTGAAAAGCAGAATAGTTAAAGCAAAAACAACAAATATTATAGAGTAGTTAAGTAGAGAAACTCTCAAATGAAAATCCATTACATCCCAGGTCTCTTTCCCAAACACAATGTAGCCATAAAAATATTTCAGATTACGAAGTGCAACAAAAGTTAGAATAACAACTAAGGAAATAATAATTTTTCCTTTCATAAAAATATTTTTTAGAAATAATTTACAATACCGAAATGAATTTTTCCGCTTCTTAATTCAATAGGATTACTAAACTGTTTTCCTAAAGCATAATTGATAGAAAAAATTCCCGCTTTTGTCTCAAAGCTAATACCAGCGCCAAAACCAAAAGGATTATCACGAATGTATTCTTTGGAATTATTGTTTTCGTAAGGAGCAATGTCGCCAAATACGTACATGTATGAATTTTGCTCTAAGATAAATCTATATTCTAAAGTAAAGATTGAATAGGTTGATGCATAAATGGATTCTTCATCAAAACCTCGCAATGTTTTTAATCCACCTATCCGAAAAAGTTCGTTCTGGAAAGTTGTTTCTCCATAAATAAAAGCCGCTTGTGCCCCTATCTTAATTGCACTCCTATCTGCAATTGGCAAAAACACATTCCCTTCAAAATCGCTAGTATATAAAGCTGAACTGAATTTTATTTTTTCATAAACAACAGGATTTAAATTATCATTCTTCTTAATTTTTTTTGTTCCAGCACTCGCGTTAACCAAAATATTAAATCCTCTTCTTGGATTTAAGCGGTAATCCAATTTTTCAAACTTTACTCCCAAACCATACATATTTGTAATGACATCAGCATTTGCAGGCAAGGTGGTTGCATTCTCTAATCCTTTTGTAGAAAGCAAAGTTGAGGTCTTGTTACTGTAAAACACTTTAAGATAATTTCCACCTATCAACATATATTGCACACCTATATTTTGATTTACATCTAAAAATGTAGTGTCTTTTTTATACAGTTTAAAATTATAATCCAAACCAAATGGTGTACGAAGTATAAATGGATAAACCAACCTAGCTTTCAAATCTTGTGTTTGTGTTTGCAGTCTGTGCCAATTTAAATCTATCAATTCTCCTCTGCCCAATCCGTTTTGTAATTTCAATCTAACATCACCTGTAAATAAAATTTTACCAGTAATATTATCTGGCAAAATACCTACAACTCCATCAAACTGACTTGCACGCTTTTTTTCAAGATTTAAAACAAGCTTATTGATTTTATCAGTAAAAGTGACGGATGCAGGACTAGTTGAACGGACAAAAGCTAATTCTGCAATTCTGGTATTTACTTTTTTTAGTTGCGATTCGTTATACAAACTTCCTGGTTTTATCCCTAAATAATTATAAATATAAACAGAAGCAATTTGAGCCGTGCCCTTAATCACCACACTATCAATTTTAATTTCCGAATTTTTTGTGAGGTTTAAAACCGCTGAAATACTTCCTTCATTGATTACAACACTATCCAGCTTAACAGAAGCAAATGGGTAGCCATTATTTTCATAATAAATAATTAATTTTTCCTGAAGGCGTTTTACACTTTTATAATAAACAGGCTTATCGGAGTATAATTTTTCTCTGAATCCAATTTCACTCAAAACACCTTCATCTACATTTCCTTTTTGCAAGTTTGCCCATTTGTATTGAGCACCAAAATTTAAAAATACTTTAATCGTAAGTGAATCCATCACAACGCTATCGTAAGCTGCAGTTAAATAGGCATTATCAAAACAAGTATACAAAACATTGCGAAGTTCTTTATCGCGTTCTGTTATAGACACAAACTGCTTTTTATAAGCGATTTTTTTAAATAAAGAAGGGGCTTTAATAGATTGTATTTCTAAGGAATAGTTTTTTTGCGAAAAAGAAGAAAATGAGGAAAATAGCAACAATAGCAATAAAAAGGTTATTTTCATTACTTGAAAAGATTTGATATTGAACAAAAATCTTAAAAAATGCATTGTATAAAGGTAATCAATTAGAATAAACGAAAAAACAGCCTATTAATTGGGCAAAAAGATTAAAATTTCAAATTATTTCGGTATTGCAATAATTATATTAGTTTTGTTATGCTTAAACTAAACTATAATCACAAATGATACGACTCTTCAAAAACATTACAGTAATACTAACAGCTGTAAGTTTGATCAGCTGTGGAGGATCGAGAACTACCGAAACTCCTAATGATTCAACAGAAGTAAAAAACAGCATCGACACTTCAAAAAGTGTTGTCTTTTACAATATTCCATCACCACTTGAGACATTTACTATACTTAAGATATCGGGTTCTGCTTTTGACAAAACAGTTTTAAATCCGACTGATAAAATGCCTAAATACATTTCTAGCTTTTCGAAAGCTGCTAATTTAGGTGCTTATTCAACCGATTTATCTTTTTGCTATTTGTATAAACAGAATCAGGATTTTAATAATTATCTGAAAAATATTAATGAACTTACCAATGCACTAAGCATTGATGGAAGCTACGGACAAGGAGTAAATAAAAGACTTCAGGACAACATTACCAATTTAGATTCATTAATGGCTATAGTTACTGAAGCAGGAATATATGCTGATCAATATTTGAAAGACAATCAACGAAATATTGCTACTGCTACAATTGCTGCTGGCGGATGGATTGAGGCAATGTATATTGTTACTGCAATAGCCGAAAAAACTCAAAAAGAAGATGTGATTGGATTAGTGGGTGATCAAAAAATAGTTTTAACTAACCTGATAAATATGCTTGATCAGTTTAAAGCTGATGAAGATATTAATGCTTTGCTGATTGAGATGAAAGGAATTGCTGCTATTTATGAAAGCGTTAAAGCAACACAAGACAAACCCGTTACATCCGATAAAGACATTATTAGTGTTGGAAACAATACCTCTTATAAATTATCTTCGGATCAACTGAAAGCAATTTTGGAAAAAGTAACTGTGCTTAGATATAAAATCACTCTATAATATTTTTAACTATGAAATCATCTACTCAAAATACAAAATCAATTCTTGCTGTTTTAGTATTTTTCCTTGCATTTTCTTTTTCTGTAAGTGCTCAGTGTGCTGAGGCAAAGAACGGCATCAAAAAACTTGCTCCTTATATGCACAACGGAAAAACGAACGCAGTTACCGTTATTCTTGATGAGCCATCAGAAATTCATTTATCTGTTTACAAAGGATTAAATTATAAATTTCAAATTGGTTCAGAAGCAGCATTAGGAAAAGTAACATTTAGAATATTGGATGAGCAAAAAACAGAAATATATAACAGCGTAACTTCTAAAGATCCTTTATCATGGATATTTTTCTCCAACCAATCACAAAATTTGATAGTTGAAATTTATCCTGAAGAAAAAGGGAAGCAAGGTTGTGCATTTTTGGTAGTGGGAATTCAGCAGCCGAAGAGTAATACTGTAAGGACTTTGTAGAATATACATTTATTTTTTAGAGAACGATCATTCTTTGCAGTCACTCTGAGCGCATTCGACGGGCGGGATTTACCAATTAGAAATTCAAATCCTCATTATGAGATTCAACCCTTCGACTCCGCTCAGCCTGACGTTGCGAGAGTGCGTATTTGATAATTATCGTATCTCAGCCCCAACCTTCTCTTGATAAGTCTTCATCAACTTCTCCATAATCTTCTCAATTTGTTTATCAGTAAGAGTTGCATTTTCATCTTGTAAGATAAAACTCAATGCGTAGGATTTTTTACCACTTGGTAATTTATCACCTTGATATACATCAAACAAATTAACATCTTTCAAAATATTTTTCTCTGTTTGGTAAGCCAATTTCTCCAAAGCTTCAAACTGAATAGCTTTGTCAATTAGTAAAGCTAAATCTCTTCTTACTTCAGGGAATTTTGAAACTTCAGAATAAATCGTTGATGACTTTTTCATCGCTTCCAAAATCAAATCCCAATTGAAGTCGGCATAAAATACTGGAATTTTAATGTCCATTAATTTTGATGAAATGGGTTTTACAACTTCTCCGAATTCTACCAATAATTTTTTGTTCCAGTTAAATGCCAAGCCTTCCGAAAAGATATCTGAATTTAATTCAGCCAATTTCACATCTTTTATTCCTAATCGTTCAATTATATTTTTTACAATTCCTTTTAAAGTATAAAAATTCATTCCATCGCTAGAAGCATTCCAACTTTCTTCTTGCTTGCGACCAGTTATAAAAACGGATAAATGTTTTGTCTCAATGTATTTAGTAGTCTCACCCTTTATTCCAATATATGTTTTACCAAATTCATACAATTTCAAATCCGCATTTTTACGATTTTGATTGTAAGCAATGGTTTCTAATCCACTAAACAATAATGTTTGACGCAACACATTCAAATCGCTGCTCAAAGGATTCATCATTGCTACACTTCTATCTTCACTCAAGGATTTTAGCTTTGTGGCGTATTCTCCTTTTGTCAGCGACAAACACATCATTTCCGAAAAGCCATTGCTTGTTAACAATTCCGAAACAACGTTCTGAATTTTTTCTCTGTCTGGTTTTTCGGCAAACGACAAAGAAGAATTTAACACGGATGGAATTTCAATATTATTGTATCCATAAATACGCAACACTTCTTCAACAACATCTTGTTCGCGAGTAACATCTACTTTGAATGGTGGAACAGATAATAATAATGCATCATTGCCTTCGTGTTCGATTTCAATTCCTAATGAAGTGATAATAATCTTCACCAATTCCAAATCTATTTTTTTACCAATTAACTGTTCACATCTTTCGAACGAAAACGGAACTTTGAAATTTTCAATTGGTGTAGGATAAATATCAATAATCTCTGATGTAACTTTTCCACCTGCAATTTCTTTAATCAAAACAGCTGCACGCTTTAAAGCATAAACTGTAATATTTGGATCTGCTCCTCTTTCGTAACGGAAAGATGCGTCTGTTTTCAAGCCATGACGCTTAGAAGACTTTCGTACTGAAGAAGCATTGAAATAAGCACTCTCCAGAAATATATTTTTTGTTTCAGTTGTAACACCCGATTC
>CAMCUO010000017.1 GCA_945879015.1 Chitinophaga pinensis
AATACCAATGCTAATGCTGAATCCTTCAACTCTAAAATAAAAGGATTTAGAGCCAACTTAAGAGGCGTAACTGACGTAAATTTTTTCCTTTTTAGGCTTGAAAAGCTATTTGCTTAAATTTTACTCCCCAGAAATAATGACTGACCCGAGATTTGCCTTCTTTCCCTTCGACTAGGATCATTGTGACGATTGAGTTCATAGTTTATAATGCTTGCTGTTTTTCATTTAACCGTAACTAGTTAACAATCTTCATTTCGTTAATCAAATTCGTAGCTCCACCATATTTATCAATCAAGAACAATACATAACGAATATCATTGCTGATGGTGCGTTTGTATTTGCTGTCGAAATAAATATCTCCACTCATTGCTTCCCAGTTGCCGTCAAACGCTAATCCAACTAGCTCGCCATTTGCGTTTATTACCGGACTTCCAGAGTTTCCTCCCGTGATATCGTTGTCGCTAATAAAGGCTACACGAATATCTCCGTTTTTGTCGGCATAGTTTCCGTAATTTTTTGTTTTATAAAGTTCTTTCAGTTTTGAAGGAACATTAAATTCAAATTCATTCGGATTGTCTTTTTCCATAATTCCGTTTAATGTAGTGTAGAAATTATAGTGTGCAGCATCTTTTGGAGTGTATGATTTTACATTACCATAAGTTAAGCGCAATGTACCATTTGCATCTGGGTAGAATTTTTTATCCGTTTGCATTGCCATTAAACCTCTAATGTATTTGCTGCCTTCAACTGTATTTATAGCATTGAATGCATCAATGTGTGATTCGATGTTTTTGCTGTAATTATCGTAGCAAGTTTTTACAAATGCGTATGCAGGATCTTTCTGAAGTTTTTTTGCATCTGGTTTTTCTAAAAATTTTGCTGCAGTTTGTGCGTTGGTAATAAAGCTTTTTTCAAAAACAGCTTTAGCAAATTTCTCAAATGTTTCAGTTGTCGTTTTTCCTTTATGTTTTTTCATTACTTCTGCCATGTAAGCAGGTTGTTGATTTACAGGAATGTTTTCATAATACATTTGAATAATTTTCGCTAAAATTTTTTGTTCAGATGCTTTGTTGAATGATTTGTAAAAATCGGCATTCATGATTTTAATGCGCTCAACTGCCTTTTTAATATCAGCTTCATTCTTTTGATTAGACAATAATGCGTCTTCCAAAAAGGCATATTTCATTGCAGCATTTAAAATCCCACAGCCGTAAATGCCCTCTCTCATATAAGTAGCATGCAAAGCGTATTGATTGTAGTTAGCATAAGCTTTTTCGTAATTCGACAAAATAGGCTCGTATTCAGCTTTTCCTTTTGCCCATGTTGCGAAAGTTGCTTCTGTTTGCTTTTTCTCTTCGTAAACTTTCAAGCGTTTTAATTGCTCTGTTTGTCCGATAAAGTATTTCCAATAATTAGAAATTCTTGCATATTGAGCCGACATTAATAAACGTGTGCTATCACTTTTCACCATTTGTTCTTTCCACGACGTTAAACGAACATCGCGCAAAGCAACAATTGCAGGATTTATTTTGTTAGTTGCTAATTCAATTCCATGAGAAACTTCATAACGGTTTGTTCTTCCTGGAAAACCATAAACCATTGTGTAATCACCTTCTTCCAACCCTTTGTTTGAAATGGTCAAAAACTTTTTTGGTTTGTAAGGAATATTATCCGCTGAGTATTTTGCTGGTTTGTTGTCTTTGTCCGCATAAATGCGAAACATCGAAAAATCACCGGTATGACGAGGCCACATCCAGTTGTCGGTATCACCACCAAATTTACCAATCGCTTGTGGCGGTGCCGCTACTAAACGAACATCCGTAAATTTTTCGAATACAAATAAATAATAAGCATTGTCTTTAAAGAATGAACGAACAAAACCTTCGTAATGTGTTCCTTTTGTTGCTTCGTCAACTATTCCTTTAAAAATGGATTGCTTTTTTGATTCACTGGCATCGCCAGCAATTGCTTTGTTTACTTTGTCAGAAACATCTTCCATTCTTACAAGAATAGAGGCAAATAAATTTTGATTTATTTTTTCTTCAGCAAAATTCTTAGCCCAAAAACCATTGTCTAGAATATTGTCAGACGCTGTACTATGGTTGGCAATCGCCTCGTAACCGCAGTGGTGATTCGTTAATAATAATCCTTTGTCAGATATAAGTTCCGAAGTACAACCGCCATTGAACCAAACAATGGCATCTTTTAAACTTGCATTGTTTATATCGTACAACTGTTCTGGAGTAAGTTTTAATCCAGCTTTTTTCATTGCCTCGTAGTTATCTTTCAAAAGCATCGGAAGCCACATGCCTTCGTCAGCCTTAGATAAGTTAGAAGTAAAAAGTGTAAAAGTCAAAAGTATGCAAGCTATTCGTTTATTCATAGTATTTAGTTTTTTATGGCACTCATGAATGCTTCGCATTTCATAAAAATGTGTTTTTTAATTTATGTATGCAAATCTATAAATTATAATGAAACAAGCTCGAAAGATAAGCTAAAGACCAAAATATCAGTTATAAATGCCTGATATTTTAGGATGAACGGCACGGTGGTTATTAGGGGAAAATTCACGATATTCGTACACGATATTATTGAAGTAGGATTTTTAGAATTAAGATTTTAAAGAATGGGACAAAAACCAAGCATACCAAAAGGAACTCGAGATTTTTCACCACAAGAAATGGTGAGACGAAATTATATTTTTGATAGCATCAAACAAGTGTTTCAACGTTATGGCTATTTGCCAATTGAAACACCTGCAATGGAAAACCTTTCTACATTGATTGGAAAATATGGTGAAGAAGGAGATAAATTGATTTTTAAGATTTTGAATAGTGGGGATTTTAAAGACGGTGTTGATATGAGTGCCGATTCAAAACAATTGGTAAATAAAATTTCTGAAAAAGCACTAAAATATGACTTAACTGTTCCTTTTGCCCGTTACGTTGTTCAACACCAAAGTGAAATCACATTTCCATTTAAGCGATATCAGATTCAACCTGTTTGGCGGGCAGATAGGCCGCAGAAAGGCCGTTACAGAGAATTTTATCAATGTGATGCCGATGTGATTGGAAGTGATTCATTGGTTAATGAAGTGGAATTAGTCCAAATGATTGATGATGTATTTACAAAATTGAAAGTCCCAGTCTTAATCAAAATTAATAATCGTAAAATATTAAGTGGAATTGCTGAAGTGATAGGAGAAAAAGAAAAAATTGTAACGATAACGGTTGCAATTGATAAGTTGGACAAGGTTGGAGCAGATGGAGTGAATAAGGAGTTGAAAGAAAATGGAGTAAGTGATTCCGCAATTCAAAAATTACAACCATTAATAGAATTTAAAGGAACAACACTTGAGAAAGTAAATTTTTTAAAAGGATTATTGTCTACTTCTGATATTGGATTAAAAGGTATTTCTGAAGTTGAATATATTTTCAAAACGGTAGATGAGTTAAAATTAAATACAGCGAAAATAGAATTAGACATCACACTTGCCCGTGGCTTAAACTATTATACTGGAGCAATCTTCGAGGTAAAAGCAAATGTTGGAACATTAACAAGCAGCATTTGTGGTGGTGGTCGTTATGATGATTTAACAGGAATTTTCGGTTTGCCAAATATGAGCGGAGTTGGAATTTCGTTTGGTGCAGATAGAATTTATGATGTATTAAACGAATTGAATTTATATCCCGAAACGGTTTCTGCATCAACTAAATTATTGTTTGTTGCTTTCAACGAAAAAGATCAAAGTGATTTACTTCCATTGTTAGCAAAGGTTCGTAAGGCAGGAATCAATTCTGAGATTTATCCAAATGTAAAAGCAGATGCTAAAAAGCAATTTACGTACGGAGAATCTAAAAATATTCCTTTTGTTATTTCTACGAAAGAAGGTGTTTTGACTTTGAAGAATATTGTGAGTGGAGAAAAAGAAGAATTGACAATTGATAAGATTATCGAGAAGCTACGATAAGTTTGCCACAAAGGCGGAAAGGCGCAAAGTTAAGGTGAAATAAATTTCACCTTTTAAAATTAAAAGCAGAAAGAAAAATGATGGAAAGAGAAGAGTACGAGAGGATAGGTAAAGAAATTGTTGATTGTTGTTTATCTGTTCATAGGGAAATGGGACCAGGTTTATTAGAGTCGGTTTATGAAATGAGTTTAATGAAGGAGTTTGAGTTGAGAGGCATTAATGCTGAATGTCAAGTTGCAGTTCCCTTAGTATATAAAGGCTACGAATTGTCAAAAGAATTTAGAATAGATATTTTATTGGAAAATGAAATTGTTTTGGAGTTAAAAGCTACAGAAACGGTGTCTCCAACTCATATAGCACAAATAATATCTTATTTGAAATTAACAGATAAACGTTTGGGTTACTTGATAAATTTTAATGTACCCCTTATGAAAAATGGAGTCCAAAGATTCGTGAACAATTATTATAAAACAATCGTAATTTAACCCAAAAACTTTGCGCCTTAGCGTCTTAGTGGCAAATATCCTACTATGCACACAATAACAACAGCCCAATTATCTTTACAAACGATTTCTGAAATCATTTCAGGAAACAAAAAGCTTTCTCTTTCCGATGAAGCTAAAAAGAACATTTCCTCTTGCCGAGAATACCTCGATAAAAAAATGGCTTCTCAGAAAGAACCTATCTATGGTATTAACACAGGTTTTGGTTCATTATGCAATGTTGTAATCCCAGATTCGGATTTAGAAAAGTTGCAACAAAATTTAGTGATGTCACATGCATGTGGAACAGGAGATGAAGTTCCTTCAGAGGTTGTGAAGTTGATGTTGCTTTTGAAAATTCAAGCTTTGTCGTACGGGAAATCTGGCGTGCAATTACAAACAGTTGAACGACTGCTTGATTTTTTTAATAACGATGTTTTACCTGTTGTATATCAATTAGGTTCCTTAGGTGCTTCTGGCGACTTAGCACCATTGGCTCACATGAGTTTGCCATTGTTAGCTTTAGGCGAAGTTTATTATAAAGGAAAAAAACAAGCTTCTTTAGAAGTATTAAAACAATTAAACTTAAAACCAATTACACTTAAATCAAAAGAAGGATTAGCCTTGTTGAACGGAACACAATTCATGAGTGCTTATGGAGCTTGGTGTTTATTACAAACAAGAAAATTAAACATTGCTGCTGATGTGATTGGCGCAATTTCATTAGATGCATTTGATGGTAGAATAGAACCTTTCAAATTGCACATTCATACTATTCGTCCTCACAAAGGACAATTAAAAACTGCGGAGAATATGCGTAAGTTGTTCGAAGGAAGTGAAATTATAAAACGCAAAAAAGAACACGTACAAGATCCATATTCGTTTCGTTGTATCCCCCAAGTGCATGGTGCTTCAAAAGATGCAATTGAACATGTAGAAAATGTTTTCCTTACAGAAATAAATTCGGTTACAGACAATCCAACAATTTTTCCTGATGAAGATGAAATTATTTCCGGAGGAAATTTTCACGGACAACCACTTGCATTGGCCTTAGATTTTTTAGCAATCGCATTAGCAGAACTAGGAAGCATTTCGGAAAGAAGAACGTATCAGTTGATAGCAGGATTAAGAGGGTTGCCTCCATTTTTAGTTGCCAAGCCGGGATTAAATTCTGGATTTATGATTCCGCAATATACTGCTGCGAGTATTGTTAGTCAAAACAAACAATTGTGTTCTCCTGCTTCGGTTGATTCTATTGTAAGTTCAAACGGACAAGAAGATCATGTATCGATGGGTTCAAATGCTGCTACAAAATGTTACAAAGTTGTAGAAAACTTAAATCGCATTTTGGCAATCGAATTATTTAACGGAGCTCAGGCTTTGGAGTTTAGAAAACTCCCGAATGAATCGGGACAGGCTTTGAAGTCTTCTGGTATTATTGAAAAAATTGTTGCTGATTATAGAAAGATAGTTCCATTTGTTGAAGAAGATAAAATCATGTATGCCGAAATTGAAAAAAGTGTTCAGTTTTTGAAACAAACGCAATTTTCTATCTAATGAAAAAAAAATGTCTCATATTAATGAGAATACTTCTTATATCAGTATTAATTTTTACTTCGTCCTACAGTTTCGCTTGCGAATGCAGCTCCTTATCTCCTTTATCCAAAGAACTGTGTAAAGATTATGATGTGATTTTTTATGGAACGGTAGATTCAATTGGAGCATGTAATGATAAATGGTCTGCTATTGCATATTTTACAATTTCTGATTTGTATAAAGGAAAAGTTCACCAGCAAGTAGAAATTAATTTCGATTGCAACACAGAATGTATGATGAGTCTTGCACCCGATGACGAATGGATTATTTATGCAAAGTATTTAAAGTTTGATTTTTTGCAAATTTCTATTTGTGAACATAGTCGTAAAAAATTTAATGACGATGCTCAGGATTTTTATTTGATTGATACTAAAAGAACATTTACAGAAGAGCTTGGTTTTTTAAAAACTAATTTAGAAATACAAGCTTTTGTACAACCCACCGTTGTGAACAATACTGTTACCGATACTAGCAGACACAACACTCAGCCTAGCTCATGGGGGAAAGTAACTTTATTGTTAGTTTCACTTTTGGTAATGGCCATAGTTTACTTTGTAACACGTAAGAAAAAATGAACAAATTTAAATCACATCCTTGGCATGGCATTGCTATAGGAGATAATGCGCCACAAGTTATAACTGCATTTATTGAAATTGTTCCCACAGATACCGTGAAATACGAAATTGATAAAGAATCTGGGTATTTAAAAATTGACAGACCTCAAAAATTTTCGAATGTTGTTCCTACTTTATATGGATTTATTCCACAAACATATTGTGATGTGAAGGTAGCTGAATTTGCAGCATTAAAATCTGGAAAAGTTGTTTCGAAAGGCGATGGTGATCCATTGGATATTTGTGTGTTGAGCGAAAAAACAATAACGCATGGTGATATCATTTTGCAAGCTATTCCAATTGGTGGTTTTCGGTTGATTGATAAGGGTGAGGCAGATGATAAAATAATTGCAATTATGAAAGGAGATGAAGTATTTGAAGGATGGAAAGATATTGCAGATTGTACAGAAGCTGTAATTGACCGATTAAAACATTACTTTTTGACCTATAAAAATATTCCAGGAGCAGAAAAACCAACTTGTGAGATTACCCATATTTATGGAAGAGATGAAGCGTATGAGGTTATAAAAAGAAGTCAGGAAGATTATAAAAAGAAGTTTGAAAAATAATGCTTAACGTATATTGTATTCCAGGAATGGGAGTTAACGAACGTTTATTCAGAAATTTAAACCTGAATAATTGCAATATTCACCACATTAAATGGGAAACACCATTTAAAAATGAATTACTTTCTGAGTATGCAATGCGACTTACTAAACAAATTGATTCATCCAAACCATTTGTTTTAGTTGGTGTATCATTTGGTGGAATGTGTTGTGTTGAAATCGCAAAACAATTAGAACCATTAAAGACATTTATTGTTTCAAGTAATAAATTTCATGATGAGCTTCCATTGAAATTAACTTTCTGGCGAGTAATTCCAATTTACAGGTTATTCAGAGATGGTTTTTATAAAAATGCGGTGATGTTTACTAAAAAACAATTTGGCATTGTTACTGAGGAGCAAAAAATCAATTTTAAAAAAATGTTAGATGAAGCTCCGGAAAATTACTTTAACGGAGCGGTAAATTGTATAGTTAAATGGAGAAACAAAATTCGTCCAGCTAATTTAATACATATTCATGGCAATGCGGATAGAGTTTTGCCTCACAGAAAACTAAAAGAATGTGATTATACAATTAAAGGCGGAACCCACTTTATGATAGTGAATAGAGGAGAAGAGATAAGTGAGATAATTAATAATGAGTTAAAACATATTATTTATTAAAATGTTCTTTGGGATTCAAATAGAACATCTTCTTCCACCCTTGATGATCTCGGTCTATTCGCGATAGATAAGGAATAGTTGTAGTAAACGAGCAGTGCAGGTGTGGTGAGCGAAAATGTCAATTCCTTTATGTGTGCCACATTTCCCCCATGGATAATACGAAAATGAATCTTTGTTCCAACTACTTTTTGTAGCACCCGCTGCTGGAATGCTCATATTCTCTGGAATAAGAAAGCCGATTAATAAAATGGACAGCGCAATAAGAAGTAATTTCCGTTTTTTTGTCATGTTAAAATAAAGGAATTATTTCTTCACACTATTCTCACCACCCATCAATACATAATGAATAATATTTGCTCCCATCTTTAATGCTTTCTGACGAGTTTCAGGGGAATCTTTATGAACTTCATAACTTTCCCAGCCATCCCCTAAGTCGCACTCAAAGTCATAAAAACAAACCAATTTGCCTTTGTAAATCAATCCAAAACCTTGTGGTGCTTTGTCTTCATGTTCGTGAATTTTTGGTAATCCATTTGGGAAATCAAATTTTTGATGGTAAATGGGATGAGAAAAAGGTAATTCAACAAAATCTAATTCAGGAAAAACTTTTTTCATTTGTGGACGAATAAATTTATCCATTCCATAATTATCAGAAATGTGTAAAAAGCCACCTCCAATTAAATAATTGCGCAAATTTTCTGTTTCTTGTGAATTGAAAACAACATTTCCATGTCCTGTCATGTGAACAAAAGGATAGTTGTATATATCGGGGCTCCCTACTTCAATAGTTGCTTGCTGAGGATTTATAGTTGTTTTTAAATTGGTATTGCAGAATTCAATTAGATTAGGAAGAGAAGTTTCTAAATTGGAATACCAATCACCACCGCCACCGTATTTTAACAATGCAAGTTGATAGGTTGGAGCAGGGGTTAATCCTGTTATAATAATAATTGTTGTAAAAAGTATGATTATCTTTTTTAACATGCTTGAATATTTCAGATTTCATATTTTAAATTATTTGATTCAGAACTTAGTCGCTCTTTGCTATCTTTTAGAGATAAATACATTTCATTAAATCTATCCAGCACTTTTTGTAAAAATGCTTCATCTACTAATTTCTGAATTCCTTCAACCCCATTTACTTCACTATGCCCAAATTTGAAAGTTTGTTCCATATTCCCAGCCAAAAACTGAATTTGATATTTGTCATTCATAGAAAAGATGTTGATTGTAATTTTTGGATGAGGTATGTTAGCAATAACACGCATTGTTTCTTTTATTTTTAATTGTATACTTTTTCTTTTTTAATTGTCTATTGTCTACTATCTTCCCAGTTCCTTTCCCTTCGACTACGCTCAGGGTGACGGAGAAGAAATTGTCTGCGGCTAAGTACTCCCAACTTCGCTCTCCTGACTCTCAATTACCCTTTATAGGGTCCGCCTTTAAAAATATTTGTTCCCTCGTCTCCTTCTCTTCTGATTTTTGCTTGTATTACATGTGCTAATTGTGCGTAATACGCTAAATTATTTTTTTTCAAAAAGGCAGCGGCATTGTCATCTCCATTTATATAATTAGCCATGGCAGCCCAATGATATTCTTTCCCATCCATTAATAATTTAAACGCTTTTTTATCGTCCCAAATGGCATTTACAAATGTAGCAAGTACAATATGTTTGTGAACCAATAAATATTCGAAAGCTTTTGCATGTCGACTAGCAGCATCTTTTAAATAAACCAATTCCTCAAAATTGTTCTCCATAAGCCACTGTTTTGCCAATGGACTTCCATCCACCCAAGCTGTTGCTTTTTCTATAGCTTCTTTTGAATAATGCATTTGTATTCAAATTTACGAATAATTACGATTTGTGCTAAGTAATTTGGAGATCCCGCCCATTCGACTACGCTCAGGGTGACAGCACGGGATGACAGTTGTGGATGTGATAGCAAAAAAATCATTTTGTATCATGAAAATCGGGATAACCTGCCTGCCGGTAGGAAGGTCTGCGTTCTATTTCTTTTTCTTCCTTGGCTTTGGAATCTTTCCAATACGCGGGTCGTTCTTTAGAATCAAATCACACAAACGATTTACACTCGTCTCAAAGTCATCTGCATCCTTTGGAATAACTTGCCAACCACTAGTGGCTGGACCGAATATCTTAATGGAACGCATACTTGGGAATTCCTTTTTTAAAGAAACATGAAATTCTTTTGAAGTTCCAATCCAAACTCCGCTGTCTTCGTCATCTTTATCGCGCAAAGAAAGAACAATTTTTTCATCCACATAAATCGAGTGACAACCAAACATTGGTTTTACTATTGGTTCTCGTGAGAATAAATTTTCGATAACGAAACTAAAAGGAATAGATTTTTTTGCTTTAGCCATTGGTGTGAATCTGCATATTGTTTCCTATGCACTGCGTTCCTCGACTCCGCTCGGAATGACATCCCTTTGGTCGCGCACAGTGTGACATCCCGACCGTCAGGCTGAGCAGAGTCGAAGACTAAGAGCTAAAATTTTATAATTGTCCTTAAGTTTAATTGGCGTTGTGTTAAGTAGTTTGGAACTGCGTATTGTCTTGCTGTAACATCTTCTACCCAAATATAAGAAACCGTATTATTTGTTCCCAATAAGTTAAATACTTCTAAACTAATCCACATCGATTTTAAATATCGCAAGGGACTTTTTGGTTTTGGTATTCTGTTTTCTTTTAATGCTTGATAAGAGAATCCAATATCTACTCTTCTGTAAGGAGGCATTCGTAATACTTGCTGATAACGAGCTGTCCCCGGAGCTCCGAAAGGAACACCTGAGCCAAATAATAAATTCAAATGCATTTTTAAATCTGGAAGTTTTGGCATGTTGTCTTGAAAAAACAATCCAAAACTTACACGTTGATCGGTTGGGCGATAAATGTATCCTGGTTCATTTCTTGTGCTATCGGTTGCAACGCTATTTGCAGTAAATCCTGGAATAATTTTTTCTCCATCACTATTGAAGTAATCATAATAAAAATCATCCTTAAGATCTTCTTGGGTTTGCATAACAGATAAGGATGCCCATGATTCCAATCCACTTATGAATTCACCGTTTACTTTTAAATCGATTCCTGTTGCATACCCTTTAGCATTGTTTTTTGCAGAATATCGGATGCGCACATTATCAATTTCATAAGGAATTAAATTGTCTAAATGTTTATAATATGCTTCAGCAATAAATTTAAATGGGCGTTTCCAAGCTTTAAAATTGTAATCACTTGTCAATACAAAATGAATAGAAGTTTGTGCTTTGATATCTTTATTAACTACGCCATCCGTTCCTCTTAACTCTCGATAGAAAGCAGGTTGATAGTAATAGCCGGATGAAAATTTAAAAAGAAAATCTCGTTTCCAATTGGGTTTTATTCCAAAGTTCCCTCTTGGGCCAATTAAAAATTGATTATTGAAATCCCAATAATTTGCTCTAATTCCTATCGTTGCAGAAACAGTTGCTGTGTCTTTTGTTTCTTTCATTATAGAGCCTTGCAGATAACCTGAAACTCTATTTGAGGAAATATTAATTTTTGTTTTTACAACATCTTGTAAAGTAATCGGACCAGGATCGAAAATTGGACCTGGCGTGTTTGGTAATGAAAAGCCTGCACTGTCAACATATTTCCATTCACTTAATTTATCGGTGATTTGTTCGTTCGAATATTTTAATCCCCAAAGCAATTGTTTTTTACCTTCTGTATAAGTTCCTTTATGTTCTCCACTAAAAATGTATGCTTCTAAATTGGTGCGTGCGTGATTTATGAATGTTCCAATTCCTCTTTCAGTAACTACATCTCCAAAATTAGGTTTTCCGAAATCCGTTTCTAATTCTCCAATAAAATATTGCCCTTGAATATCAAATGCTTCTTCCTCTTTACTTCTAAATGCAGAGCCAATAAATTTTAGATTTAATTTTTCAGCATCATCGTTATAAATGGCTGATAATGCACCCATCATGGTGTTGAATTGGTCAATTTCTTGGCCGTCAAAATAAATTTTTAATCTCAATGCTTTATCTAATGTTCCAAAATCTGTTTCTCTATTTTCAGGAACAAACTGGTATTTGTTGTTAGCGTAGTTTCCTAAAAAATCCAATTCCCAGTTTGGAGATATATCATAGGTCGTATACATTTGAACATCTGCAAAAAATGGTTTGTAATCTCCTTTCGAATCTGTTTTGCTTAATAAATATCTATTTGTTTTATAACGCGCACCCATCAGCCAAGTAAAACGATAATTTTTTGATGAACCTTCTAAATGCAAATTACTTCCAAGTAAACTTCCTGAAACTGTTCCTGCAAATTTTCTGGGTTTGCGATATTGAACATCGAGTACACTCGACATTTTATCTCCATACTTTGCCTCAAATCCACCAGCAGAAAATAAAACTGAAGAAACTAAATCGGGATTAATAAAACTCAATCCTTCTTGTTGTCCCGAACGAGTTAAAAATGGACGATATACTTCAATACCGTTTACATAAACTAAATTTTCATCAAAATTTCCTCCACGCACAGAGTAAGAAGAACTCAATTCATTTCTATTGGAAACTCCTGGGAGAGTAAAAAGTATAGCATTAAAATCCTGGCTGGCTGTTGGAATGTGAGTAATGTTAATTGGATCGAGGCGAGTAAGATCTTTAAAACGACTTCCATCCGTTACTTCTACAACCCCAATGGTTAGTTCTCTTGAATTAATCTTTCTTCCTATGTCCAGCGTTTCTCCAGTTGCTAGTTTTACTTTTCGTTGTGCTTGTATATAATTTAAATTATAAAACACAATTGTTACATTGGTATCTGATGGAATAGTATAGGTGAATTCTCCTTTTGAATTTGTGAACACTGGCGATTGAGATGAACCTAAAATTGAAATGCTAACATCTTCAACTGGTTGATTGTCGATATCAGTTATTTTACCAAAAACAGTAGCAGTATTTTGAGAAAATAAATTTGTTGTGGCAAGGAGTAAAAAATAAAAAAGAAATCGCGAGGTTTTACTCGCGATGGCGAGTGTGCCTCGCCAAATAAATTTCGCAGATAGGTGTTCTGTTGTATTGAATAATGGGGATTTCACTATAAAAATAAATTCGAGCTTTAATTTTTCTTTTTAAAATCTCCATTTTTCCAAGCTTTGATAAACTTAGCCCATGCAATAGGATTTAATAAGTTGTTTGGAGGAAGCTGTCCAGCATAGTATAATTTACTTTGATATTGTTGCATGCTGTATTTGTAATTTAAACTTGCATCCATTGCCATTCCAGTCATTCTTTCTTTTGAATCCGACCTTGCCATGTTTCTATCTGCTCTTGTTATATCATCCTCAGGCAACTGCAAAGCTAAAAATGCTTTTTTAAAGTCAGAAGCATTTGGCCAAGGATAAACATTGGTCATGGGCAAACTTATCGTATCCATTTTCAAAACTTGAATTAAGGAATATTTATAATTAGTCAATGTATCAGGAATAATAAAAAATGTGGACACAAATCCGATTGCAGAAAATTCTAGGGTATCACCTTCCTGTGCAACAAATGAAAAATAACCAAAATAATCACTTACGGTTCCGCGATAACCATTTTGCACTATAATGCTTGTATATGGGATTGGTCGTAAGCTATCGCCTTCAACTACCACTCCGGAGAATTGCACTAAATCATGTTTTCCATCTTGCCAAGCAACCGCTTTTTTTTGTGCCGATGCAAAAAGTTGGATAAAAACAGTAAATATTAAAATCGATATAATTCGTTTCATTTTGTGTTTTAATTTAACTCAAAAGTAAGCATTTATTGTGCTATTTGAATGCAATTTTTAATAACGGAATTAGAGCGTTTTTATTGCTAATTAGTCAATAAAAAAACCTCCTAATAGGTAGGAGGCTCTTTACAAAAAATCTATTAGAAATTAATTCTTTATCGGTATCAATCCTCTAATTCCCATATCTACAACAGCTTCTCCAACACTTGGTTCATAGTATCCATCAGGAGTTGAATCTATCCATTCGAAACTTTTGTTGGTTGATAATGAAACAGTGATTACAATATCAACTGTTTCTAAACCTGTAATTACCAATGGAGCATTAACAAAGGTATTGTCTACAAATTCACCAGTTACTAAGCAGCTTCCTGAAGGAATTGGGGAAGTAGCAAATAAAGGATTAGGAACTGTTGTTCCAGCAGCTTGTCCATCAAAAAAATAATTTGTGCCTGCTACATCGGTTTGAAAACCCCAATATCCTTGGTTATGATTGCCAGAACCACCAGTTCCAGCTGATGGTTGATAGCTTGCACCATTCATTTGGTAACCTGAAATATATGTTTTGAAACCAATGAAAGAAGCAAGAGTTCCAGTTCCAAAACCTCCCGGTACCGAGGTAGATTTATAAGTAATAGTATAATTCTGGTAAGCCAAAGAAACTCTTAACCATTTATACGAACCTGGAGTAATTGAATCCAGTGGAATAGAAAAGAATGTAGCATTTTCAGCAGATTGAATCGAAGCACAATAATCGATAGCAGTTACTCCACCAGCTGTTGTTTGTGAACCAATATGTATAACTTCTCCAGCTCCAACTAAATCAAAATCCCCAGCTAATTCAATATAATGTTGACTCATTGAATTAAATATAGGTGATTGAGCAGCATTTCCCGGAGGCATAGTTGATGGATTTCCAACATTATCCAATCGAACTTGAGTAGAATCAAATTTGAATTTGAAAATTAAACGTGGTGTAGTTGGAACAGTTGGAGTATAAACCGTTGCAGGTGCACAAGCTACATAAGTTGGAGCAGTAGTAGTTGTTGCAGGTTCTTCTTCCTTGTCTTTTTTACAAGAATTAAATGCCAAAACACTTGTAATGGCAATTGTTAAAAGTAATGGAGTTTTAATAGTTTTCATGTTTCTGATTTTAACGATATAAAGGTATTAAAAAATGAGGTCTATTTACCTGAAATGTAATACATTTGAAGATAGATATTATTTAAAAATAAAATAATGAGAAAATATTTACTCGCACTAGTAGTTCTTTTTAGCGGTTCTTTAGCAGCACAAATTTCAATTGTTTCATCTGATATGCCAAATTCTGGTGATTCTGTTTTGATCAGTGTTACTAGTTCAACTGATACCAATTATGTTGATTCTACAGGAGCAAATTATACTTGGGATTACTCTACGCTGACTCCCGATTTTCAACGATATGAAAAATTTGATTCTCCTTTGACATTTCCAATTCCATTTAATTTCCTTTTTAATCCAATTAATACTTCTTATGGAAATGAGAACAATATATTAACGAATTTGCCTATTCCTGGAATTACATTGGATATGGCATACGATTTTTTGAAAGAATCATCCTCAAAATTTCGACAAATAGGAGCGGGATATACAATTAATGGAATTCCATTACCATTCTTATATTCTTCGGATGATATAATTTATAATTTTCCTATGGATTATTTAGATACAGATTCATGTGATTATAAATTTGGTTTGCCAATTCCAAGCATTGGATATTATGGTTCAGAAGGTCATCGTGTTAATGTTGTGGATGGCTGGGGGACATTAATTACTCCTTTCGGAACATTCAATACATTGAGAGTAAAATCTACGATAGCTACTGTTGATACAGTTGCTTTAGATGCATTAGGTTTTGGAACCGATATTCCTCAACCTCTTCGTTACGAATTCAAATGGTTGGCAACAGCTATGCAGATTCCTGTTTTAAAAATAGATGCTAGCGACGTTTTGGGCACTTTTACAATTACTAATGTTGAATATCAAGATACGCTCCTTCCTGGAGTTCCTCAATTGAGCATTGCTGATTATTCAAATGATAATTTTAATTCAATTGTATATCCAAATCCTGCAGTTGATAATACTATATTGCAATATACTCTAAACGAAAAATCAACATTGAAAATTAGATTGACTGATATTGTAGGAAAAACAATTTCAGTTATTGCCGATGAATCACAAAATGTCGGAACATTCCAAAAACAAATCAATGTTTCTGAATTAAATTTATCTGACGGAGTTTATTTTGTGATTCTGCAAACCAATTCTGGTAAAGCAGTACATAGAATAGTTGTTTCGAAATAAAGCTCTTCGTCCTGAAGTTTTGCTCGCAGATTTCGCAGATTTTCGCAGAAAAAATTAAAAAAGTAAAGCCCTTTTCTATTAAGAGTAGGGCTTTTCTTTTAAAAACTTATTAAAATAATCCGCGCAAATCCGCGAAATCTGCGAGCAACCTTTCGTTACTCTCTCTTAATAAAACTAAACTTATTCTTAAGTCTCAAGAAAATAGATTCATAATAATGATAACTCAACTCCGACACAAGTATCGTAGAGAAAAAGGAAATGAAAACAATTAATACAAATGTGTATTTGCTCATTCCATTTATGTTTATTCCCATAAAATGAAACAAAAACAATACAGAAAAAAATACGATCATATGGTAACAATACATTCCGTAAGTGTATTTTCCAAAAGATGAAATGAGTTTCCAGTTTTTGATTTTATAAAACGAATTTTTTGCATAATTCTGTTCCATAATTATAAATGCAAATAGTGCAGAAAAAATCACAGGCAATATTGAAGATGCATGATTGTAATAAACACCAAATTTCCATACGTAAGTTCTGAATGGAATTAAAATAAAAAGAAGAAGATAAGCAATCATAATGCTGTATTTTGGAATTTTCTCCATCCATTCAATTACAGATTCTTTGCAAGCCAAATAGGCAATAACCGCTCCGGAAGCTAAATCGGAGAGCGAAGAGAGCGAATGATATTTAATTAGCATGGCATTTCCTTGTGCGTAAAAAAAACGAAATGCTATGGAACCTAAAATAAGTAGAATAAATGTTTTTAAAAGATATTTTGTAGGAATAAAAGCCACAATCAGTGGCCAGAATAAATAAAATTGCTCTTCAACCGAAATCGACCACAGAACTCCAATCAATATATTGTTAATTCCATAATAAATATAATCGAAGTTTCCGGTGAAACTTAAATAAAGCCATTTGTTAATTTCATCAATGCTTACACCCATTGGAAAAAAATCAGGTAAGTGATTTTCAAGCATTGGAAAAGCAATTAAACAAAGTGCCACTAGTAAAAAATACAAAGGCCAAATGCGTAAAATTCTTCTCAGATAAAAATTTTTAATATTTATTTTTCCATTTAATTCTTTTTCTTTTAATAATAAATAAGTAATTAAAAAACCGCTTAAAACAAAAAAGAAACTCACGCCTAATGGTCCGTTTTTCAAAAAGTGGACAATCGAAAATACATAAGAAGATGAATTGTTATAATAACCCAATGAACTGGTAGCATGATTGATAAATACCACAAAAAATGCAAAAAAGCGCAATCCTTCTAAATTGGGGAAAAATACTTTGTTGGAATCAATCATTGTAGCGAATAAATAATAGAACCCCGAATATCTCGGGAAAGTCTGCAATTTATAAATTTTTATCGCGAAAACGGAGGTGTGTTTTAATCTTTGTTCATTTCTAGATTAATTGTAAATTTGCGCCTTAAATCCAATTTATTAAAATGTCGAAATTTCATTCATTAAAAGTGTCAGATGTTGTGCGCGAAACTGCCGATACGGTTTCAGTAGCGTTTGAAGTGCCTGCCAATTTAAAGCAGGAGTATAAATACAAGCAAGGACAATATCTAACGCTTAAGTTCAATATCAAAGGAGAAGAGCTAAGACGCTCGTATTCTATTTGTAGCAGTCCGGTGGATGAAAACGAATTGCGAGTAGCAATCAAAAAGGTGAAAGATGGAAGAGCATCTACTTATATCAACGACAGTTTAAAAGTGGGTGATATGGTGGAAGTAATGATTCCAATGGGAAACTTCTTTACGGAGATGAATCCTGTGAATAAAAAGAACTATATCCTTTTCGGAGGAGGAAGCGGAATTACGCCAATGTTATCCATCTTAAAAACTGTATTATACTTAGAGCCTCAAAGTAGAGTAACCTTATTCTATGGTAATAACGATGAATCATCTATCATCTTTAAAAAGCAAATAGAACAATTAGCTGTAGTGAATGCTGATAGATTGAATGTTGTGCATGTTTTAAATACTGCGCCAGATGGTCATCCTGTCAATTTAAAAGGGATGATGACGAAAGAAAAGAACATCGAATTAGTGAAAGATTATGTAGATACTTCTGCTGATAATGAATATTTCATTTGCGGTCCTGGACCAATGATGGACAATGTTGTGAATGCTTTAAAAGAATTAAATATCCCAGAAGCAAAAGTTCATATAGAATATTTTACAGCTCCTGTTAATGCTGATGATGTAAAACCTTCCGGAAATACGGCAAGTGGTGCATCTGCAACTATCATTATTGATGGTGAAGAACATCCTGTTGTGTTAGAAGAAAACGAAACTATACTAGAAGCAGCAATCCGCATAGGATTAGATGCTCCTTATGCTTGTCAAGGTGGTTCTTGCTGTACTTGTCGTGCATTATTGCAAGACGGAAAAGTAGAAATGGCTGTAAATTACGCTCTTTCTGCATCTGAAGTAAAACAAGGATTTATCTTAACTTGTCAAAGCAGACCGACTACTGATAAAGTGGTGGTGAATTACGATAAGGGACTTTAACCGCAGAGTTCGCTGAGAAGGCGCAGAGGACGCAAAGTTTTATTTCTTCTGTGTTTATTAAGTACGTCATTGCGAGTCCCGCACTTTCGCGGGATGTGGCAATCTCTCACTGTTGTTAAGAAATCTTATTTCCTCACTCAAATCAGCCATAAAACTCATACTCTGTCGTCAAAATAATCACTAACTTTGATAACATTGAGAAAAGTCATATTTTTATGGCTTAGATTATAGTAATATTGTAAGAATTATGGATGACGCAAAACAATTAGAAGCCTTTGAAGCAAAAATTGCCTCAGGTGCAAAAATAGAACCGAAAGATTGGATGCCGGAAGCATACCGCAAACAATTGATTCGTATGATGAGTCAGCATGCACATTCCGAAATTGTTGGAATGTTGCCTGAAGGAAACTGGATTACTCGTGCTCCCAACTTACGTAGAAAAGCAATTTTATTAGCGAAGGTTCAAGATGAAGCTGGTCACGGTTTATATCTATACAGCGCTACCGAAACATTGGGAATTGATAGATCAGAATTATTAGCACAATTACATACAGGAAAAGCAAAATATTCCAGCATTTTTAATTATCCAACATTAACTTGGGCGGATATTGGAGCGATTGGTTGGTTAGTGGATGGTGCAGCAATTATGAATCAAACAGCTTTGGCTCGTGGTTCTTACGGACCATATTGTCGCGCAATGGTTCGCATTTGTAAGGAAGAAAGTTTTCACAACCGTCAAGGATATGAAATTATGATGCATTTGGCTCAAGGAACACCTGAACAAAAAGCATTGGCACAAGATGCATTGAACCGTTGGTGGTGGCCATCTATCATGATGTTAGGACCAAGTGACGATCAATCTCCAAACTCTGATCAATTGATGCGTTGGAAAGTGAAAATGGAAAGCAACGATGCTATTCGTCAACGTTTCATTGATAGAACAGTTCCTCAAGCAGATTTTATTGGATTAACAATTCCTGATAAGGATATGAAGTTGGATGAAAAAACAGGAAGCTATACACACGGACCAATTAACTGGGATGAGTTTTTTGAAGTGATAAAAGGAAACGGGCCATGTAATGCAAATCGTTTGAAAGCAAGAGTGGATGCAGATAAAAAAGGAGCATGGGTGCGTGAAGCAGCAACAGCATATGCAGCGAAACGTTCAAAAGAAAAATTAGTAGCATAAGATTTATAATTCATAATTTATAATTCATAATTTGATATGACAGATTCACAATGGCCGGTATGGGAAGTATTTGTACAAGCAAATCCGGGAATATCACATAAGCATGTTGGAAATGTACATGCAGCAGATGCTGAAATGGCAATTCAAAATGCACGCGATGTGTATACTCGCAGAAGCGAAGGAATAAGCATTTGGGTAGTTCCTGCAAATAATATTTCGGCTTCTAGTCCGGAAGATCAAGGTGCATTTTTTGAACCTTCAAACGATAAACCTTATCGTCACCCAACGTTTTATAAAATTCCAGAAGGAGTTAAGTATTTATAAATTACAGATTGAAAAATTGTAAGATTAAAAATTTTCCAATTTTCCAATTTTTAATATTTTAATTTAAATGACATTACAAGAAGCAAAATTTGAATACTTACTTCGTCTTGGCGATAGCAGTTTGATTATCGGACATCGTTTGTCGGAATGGTGCGGACATGGACCAATTTTAGAAGAAGACATTGCATTGATCAATATCGCTTTGGATTTTGTAGGGAATGCAACATCACTTTTGACTTATGCCGGACAAGTTGAAAGCAAAGGAAGAGATGAAGATGCTTTGGCATTTATGCGTGGGGAAAGAGAATACAGAAACTTATTAATTACCGAACAACCAAACGGAGATTATGCAAATACAATTGCTCGTCAGTTTTTGTTTGATACTTATATGTTTTTCTTGTACGAAGAATTAAAAAATAGTAAAGACGAAACCATTGCTGCCATCGCAGTAAAAACGCATAAAGAAATTACTTATCACTTACGTCATACATCTGAATGGATGTTGCGCTTAGGCGATGGAACAGCAGAAAGTCACGAACGTTTACAAAATGGATTAAATGATTTGTGGATGTTTACTTCTGAAATGTTTGAGATGGATGAGGTAGATGCATTTTTAATTAAAGAAGGAATTGTTCCCGATTTAAATAAAATAAAAGCAAATTGGGAAAAACGAGTATTCGAAGTTTTAGCTGAAGCAACTTTACAAATTCCAACAACAACTTTCAAACAAAAAGGAAGTAAAGAAGGAAAACATTCTGAGCATTTAGGGTTCTTGTTAGCTGAAATGCAATATGTGCATAGAGCTTATCCTAGAGCTAAATGGTAGCTTACAGATAGCGCCCTTCGACTCCGCTCAGGGTGACGTATCGATTGAGAATATTTTACAAAAAAATCACAGTTAGAACAATTCCCCCTTTGGAAAAGGGGGTTAGGGGGATTCCGCTAATCATTATCGCATGTCAACAGTTTATTCTCAACAACAAATTTTCAAACTCCTTTCCGAGATCCCTGATCCCGAAATTCCTGTTATTAATATTATTGAACTCGGAATTTTACGTGAAGTAAAGTTTGTAGATGAGGTGTGCGTGGTTGTGATCACTCCAACTTATACAGGTTGTCCGGCCATGAAGGTGATAGAAGACGATATTAAAATCAAATTAAAAGAAATCGGAATTGATAAAGTAAAAGTTGAGTTGGTTTTAACGCCTGCCTGGACGACTGATTGGATTTCGGATGTTGCAAAAAAAAAATTAAGAGCATACGGAATTGCTCCTCCAGATCATTCAAGTGTAGATAAAAAAGTATTGTTAGGCAAAGCCCGCGATTTAAAATGTCCGCTTTGTGGTTCCATTCATACAGAAATGATTTCTCAATTTGGCTCAACAGCCTGTAAAGCTTTGTATCGTTGTCTCGACTGCAAGGAACCTTTCGATTATTTTAAATGTCTTTGAAGTTTTCCTTTCAAAAGATTATATTTGGTAATTAAATATTGAATTATGACATTTATTAAATCAGAAATAGTAGGAAGTGTTTTGAAAATTACACTCAATCGTCCAGATAAATTCAATAGTTTCAATCGTGAAATGGCTTTGGCTTTGCAAGATGCATTAGATAAAGCTGCTTCAGATCATTCTATTCGTGCCGTTTTATTGACTGGAGAAGGAAAAGCATTTTGTGCGGGGCAGGATTTGTCGGAAGCGATGGACGTAAATGGTCCAGGTATCGAAAAAATTGTTCGCGAACATTACAATCCAATTATTTTAAAAATAAGAAAACTTGAAAAGCCAGTTGTTTGTGCAGTGAATGGTGTTGCAGCCGGAGCGGGAGCAAACATTGCTTTGGCTTGTGATGTGGTAATCGCTGGAACTTCAGTTGCATTTATTCAAGCATTTAGTAAAATTGGTTTAATTCCTGATAGCGGTGGAACATTTTTTCTTCCTCGATTAATTGGTTTTGGAAAAGCTTCTGCATTAATGATGTTAGGTGATAAAGTTTCTGCGCATGATGCAGAAAGAATGGGAATGATTTATAAAATGGTAGATGATGCAAATCTTTTAACAGAATCAAATGTGATTGCAAAAACATTAGCAGAAATGCCAACAAAAGCAATGGGCTTGACAAAAAGATTATTAAACGAGTCTTTAGAAAACACAATTGATAAACAATTGTCGTATGAAGCAGATGTTCAAGTTCAAGCAACTTTAACGCATGATTATACAGAAGGTGTTAATGCATTTTTAGAAAAAAGAAAACCAATTTTTAAAGGCGAATAAGTGGTTGATGGTTGTTAGTTTTTAGTTGTTGGGAAATAAAAATATTATATGAGTTATAAAGTATACAACGATTTAGATGTTTGGAAAGAAAGTAGGAAATTAGTGAAAATTGTTTATGATTTAACAAAACAGTTTCCTAAAGAAGAATTATACGGATTGTCAAATCAAATAAGAAGATGTGCTGTGTCTGTTCCTTCTAATATAGCTGAAGGTTGTGGTCGTAATCATACAAAAGATTCAATTCAATTTTTTTATATTAGCAGAGGCTCTTTGTTTGAATTGGAAACTCAGTTATATCTTGCATTTGACCAAAATTATATTGATGAAGAAGCACTTAAGTTGTCAATAGAAAACACAACAACCTGTAAAAAACTATTGAACGGATTTATAAATTATTACCAAAAGCTAAATTAGAAGATGTCTAACAACCAAAAACCAACAACTAACAACATTATTGGAATTATAGGTTCGGGAGCAATGGGCGCAGGAATTGCACAGGTGGCAGCTACTGCAGGTCACAGCGTAATCGTTTATGATAATAATGATTCTGCTCTTTCAAAAGCAAAAGCGAATTTAGATTCAACTTTTAAAAAATTAATAGAGAAACAAAAACTCACAGACGAAAAAGCAAAATCTATTATAGCAAACATTCAATTCGCTAATGATTTAAATCAATTTAGAAACTGCGGATTGATTATCGAAGCTATTATTGAGAACATTGATGTCAAGCAAAAATTATTTTCTGATTTAGAAGCAATAGTTTCTGCTCATTGCATTTTAGCTACAAATACTTCTTCGTTGTCTATCGCGTCCATAGCATCTGCATGTAAAAAAGCAGAACGCGTTATAGGAATACACTTTTTTAATCCCGCTCCATTAATGCCATTGGTGGAAATTATTCCAGGTATTCTTACGGATAATGCTGTTACAGAAAATTCAAAAAAAATAATAGATAGCTGGGGAAAAGTAACTGTTTTTACAAAAGATACTCCTGGTTTTATTGTGAATCGTGTTGCGCGTTCATTTTATGGAGAATCAATTCGCATTTACGAAGAAGGAATGGCTGATTTTGCAACCATCGATTGGGCTTTAAAGACATACGGTGGATTTAAAATGGGTCCATTTGAATTGATGGATTTTATTGGTAACGATATTAATTTCAAAGTGACTGAAAGTGTGTGGACACAATTTTTCTTTGAGCCACGCTTTAAACCATCCTTGACTCAAAAACGTTTGTACGAAGCAAAATTATTCGGAAGAAAATCAGGCAGAGGATATTATAATTATGCAGAAGGAGTTGCAATGCCTCAGCCGAAGCAAGATGAAGAATTAGGAAAATACATTTTTAATCGTGTGATTGTTATGTTGATTAACGAAGCAATTGATTCTTTGTATTTGCAACTGGCAACTAAAGAGGATTTAGATTTGGCAATGACAAAAGGAGTAAATTATCCAAAAGGCCTATTAAAATGGGCTGATGAAATAGGTTTAAAAAATGTGTATACTTCTTTAGATGTATTATATGAATTGTATAACGAAGATCGTTATCGCCCATCCATCCTTTTAAAGATGATGGTGCGTGATGAAAAGAAGTTTTATTCGTAATATCTTTCGTTTTAATATGAAGAGTTTTAATATGAAATCAAACCCATTTCTTTTGATAACTTTGTTACATGGAAAACGATCAAGCAAGCAAAATTGTTGACAAGATGCTGGCTGAAGATAAATTCAGTGAATGGCTCGGGATTCAAAAAGTTTTAGTTGAAAAAGGACATTGCATTCTTAAAATGAAAATCCGCTCCGAAATGGTCAATGGATTTGGAATTGCACATGGTGGAATTGCATTTTCGTTTGCAGACAGTGCACTTGCATTTGCATCCAATGCTTATGGAAGATTAAGTGTTGCGTTGGAATGTTCCATTTCGTTTGCAGTTGCTGTAAATATCAATGATGAATTAATTTGTGAAGCAAGAGAATTAAGCCTGACAAATAAAACAGGAACTTATCATATCGAAATATCAAATCAGAAAAATGAAAAGGTCGCTTTCTTTAAAGGAACGGTTTATCGTACGAGTAAGGAATGGCAGGTTACGGATAACGAATAAAAACGAATTTTACGAATCTGTTTGTAAAATATTTTTTAAAATAAAAACTTAGTGTTCTAAGTGCCTTAGTGGTAAAAACTCATACTATGAAAAACGCATTTATAATTGACGGAGTTCGTACTCCAATCGGAAATTTCGGAGGAACATTATCAACTGTTCGTGCCGATGATTTGGCTGCGATTGTTTTGAAAGAATTAATCAAACGCAATCCAAGCATTGATGCAAAACAAATCAGTGACGTATTATTAGGTTGTGCAAATCAATCGGGTGAAGACAATCGTAACGTGGCACGTATGGCTTTGTTATTGGCTGGTTTGCCATATCAAGTTCCTGGTGAAACTGTAAATCGTTTATGCGCCTCGGGATTGTCAGCAGCTATGTCGGCAGCAAGAAGTATCATGATTGGTGAAGCGGATTTGATGATTGCTGGTGGAGTGGAGAATATGACACGCGGACCGTGGGTGATGTCGAAAGCTTCTTCTGCATTCGGTCGTGATCAGCAGATGTTTGATTCATCTTTTGGTTGGAGATTCATCAATCCAAAGATGAAAGAACTTTACGGAGTGGATGCAATGGGTGAGACTGCAGAGAATTTAGCCGACAGAGATAAAATTTCAAGAGAAGATCAGGATAAATTTGCATTTTGGTCTCAGCAAAAAGCTACAGCTGCACAAAATAAAGGTCGCTTTGCAAAAGAAATTATTGGTGTTTCAATTCCTCAGAAAAAAGGTGATCCTAAAATGTTTGATAAAGATGAATTTATTCGTCCCGATACAACAATGGAAGGATTATCAAAATTAAAAGGCGCATTTAAAAAAGAAGGCGGAACAGTAACTGCAGGAAATGCATCGGGATTAAATGACGGAGCAGCAGCTATTTTATTGGCTTCTGAAGATGCTATTAAAAAGTATAGTCTTATTCCAAAAGCAAGAATAGTTTCAAGTGGAGTAGCAGGAGTAGAACCAAGAATTATGGGAATTGGTCCTGTTGAAGCTACTAACATGGCATTGAAACGTGCAGGATTAACAATGAAAGATATTGATTTGATTGAATTGAATGAAGCATTTGCAGCACAAGCTTTAGCATGCACACGTGCATTAGGAATTGCAGACAATGACTCAAGAATAAATCCTAATGGCGGAGCTATTGCATTAGGCCATCCATTGGGAATGAGTGGAGCAAGAATTTTAAATTCAGCAGCGATAGAATTGCAAGAACAAAACAAACGTTACGCTTTGGTAACAATGTGTATTGGAGTTGGACAAGGGTACGCTGTGATAATAGAGAAAATTTAGGATTTTTATATTTAGGATTTAGGATTGTTTATGACGAAAGAGGAGCTTAAGAAGAGAACAAAAGTATTTGCTGTTAGAACTTTTAAATTTATGAATACTTTGCCTAAAAGTAAATCAACAGATGTTGTTACATATCAGATGATGAAATCGTCATCTTCTGTTGCAGCAAATTATAGAGCTGTATGTAGAGGAAAGTCTACAGCTGATTTTTTAAATAAATTAAAAGTAGTTGATGAGGAGGCTGATAAGACTTTGTTTTGGCTTGAATTTATAAGAGATTTAGAAATTCAATGTGATAATAGTGAATTAGAATATTTAATGAAGGAAGCCGATGAGTTGACTGCTATTTTTTCTGCAGGAATAAGAACTATAAAATCCAGAAATCCTTAATCTAAAAATCCTAAATCCTCAATGATCTTCGAATTCAACGGGTATAAACCAGTCATTCACGAAAGTTCATTCATTCATCCGAATGCAACTATAACGGGAAATGTAATCATTGGAAAAAATGTTTATGTTGGTCCGGGAGCCGCTATACGTGGCGACTGGGGGCAAATTATTATTGAAGACGGTTGTAATGTTCAGGAAAATTGCACGATTCATATGTTTCCAGGAACAACAGTATTATTAAAAGAAGCAGCACACATTGGTCACGGTGCAATCATTCATGGTGGAACAATCGGTAAAAATGTTTTGGTTGGGATGAATGCAGTTGTTATGGACGATGTTGTGATTGGTGATAATTGTATTGTTGGCGCTTTGTGTTTTGTTCCTGCTAACACAATTATTCCTGAAAGAAAAGTAGTTGTTGGAAATCCTGCAAAAATTGTGAAAGAGGTGAGTGATGAAATGATAGAATGGAAAACCCAAGGAACAAAATTGTACCAGCAATTACCTGCTTTTTGCAGAGCAACGTTGAAAGAATGTGAACCACTGAGAGAAGTAGAAAAGGATAGACCGAAACAACAGGATATTTATAAGACTTGGAAGCAAACAAAATAAGACTATGAATTTACATTTACATTTTATATTAGTAAACTCCGAATTCAACAAAGGTTTGGCGGATGATTTATACAATGGAGAAGAGTCTGAAGACAATATCAAGCACCTTTGGGAAGACGAATTCCAGGTCTCGGAGCCAGTGAAGGAATTTAAAATTTCCAATAATGCAATTTATAAGTTAGCAGGATTTTTTCCTGACGATAAACCATTTAGTTTTGAAGTCTGGGATATGACCATTGTTGATTGCAAAACAGAGAGTGGGAAAGACATGCAGTTTGCTGTTTCAAAAAAGCTGTTGAAGAAAACAGAGAAAGTAGTAGATGAAAAAACATCTGATACTCATTTGTATTTCTACTTAAGAGATGCTACACCTATGGAAAACCCAATGAATGGCGTTTATATTGTGAAAACAGATTTTCCTAAAGAATTAAAAGTAACAAAAAATTAAAATCTATATTAATCCGTTTTATGCGTTTCAGCAGCGTTCAATCCCATGGACAAACTAACTTTTTTAAAAACAGAATTTCCTAAATTAGTAAGAACCTTAAATCCTGATGCAAAAGGGGAGTGGGGAGTTTTATGTGGACAACAAATGGTGGAACACATGGTTGATTCAATCAGTTATGCTACTGGAAAAAATATACAAACATTACAATCGCCTGTTGAGCATTTAGATAAGTATAAATCTTTTGCGATGAGTGATAAAGAGTTTAAACCGAATACTCCAAATTCATTAATGCCTGCGATTCCAACTCCGGTTATAAAATCTACTATGGAAGAATCTGTTCAAGAAATGGAAAAACAAATAACAGCATTTATCAATTATTTTGAAACTAATAAAGGTGCAACGATTACAAATCCGTTTTTTGGTGATTTAAATTTTGAAGAGTGGGTGCATTTGCTTCACAAGCATGCGGTGCATCATTCCAAGCAGTTCAGGCTTTTGTAATTACCATTTATAACAAACCGAATAATTTGGTCTTGCTTTCTTTATTCTGGAATGTTTTAGCTTTGCTTTGTTGAGTTTTTTATAAAACGATGTTCCTGATTTCTTCTTTTTTATTCTCGATCCAGAGCTTCCGCTTCCAAAAGATATTTCAGGACCTTTGAAATTGAAATCACGTTTTACCTGATTAGATGTATTATCGTTTTCATTCCCATTATTATCTAATTGATTGAAGTTTCTGACATTTAATGCAAATAGTTGTTGCTGTTCAATGTTGCTATTCCAATCATTTTGTATCCTATTATATTCGTCATCTGCCATCTGCTGTAATTTATGACAAGGACAATTAGGATTTCTAGGATCGTTGATGTCGTATTGCTGATTTTGAATGTTCTGTGCAAAAACATTGCTGCTGAATAGGAAAAGTAAAATGAATAAACGCAGAGCCCCGAAAAATTTCGGTAATAAGGATTTTTGAGCGCTACCTTCTCTACTAATCTTTACTATCTGTCTAAACCCTCTGCGATTATTCATTTGTCTTTTTATTTATAACGATTGATTATTATTTTTTATTATTCTAATATATTCTTAAAAATGGTAAAATTAAATTGTTGCCTTTTTGATGGTTACTTTATCCATTCCACTCCAAGTCTTGAATTCATTAGTGTAATATAAATAAGCGGACGAAGCTGGTGAATCATATTCTCCTGGCATTTCTGCTTTCAAATCAAGGTTGATTGTTTTGACCGATTTAGCTTCCATACCGCGATAGTAAACTGCAATATTGTTGCCAACAATTTCGTAATAATCAAACACTTTTTTCTCTTGCAATTCTTTCAATTGCCAAGGTTGAACTGTAAATCCTGCTGGAATTCCAATGATTGCCATTGTGCTTGGAACCTCTTCGTTCTTTTTGTTGGTAATAGTTGCAGTCATACGAACTGTTTCTCCAACATTAGCCGTTTTTTTGGCAAGTGTAGTTTTCAAATCAATTGCACAAACTGCATCACTTGCAGGAAGAGTTGTACTCCAAGTCGCAGAAACTGAATATGGCAATGGTGTTTTCACTCCAACATATTTCACTTTCACATCATGTTTTCCTTCACCTTTAACAAATTCTTCCATTCCTTCAATTACAATCGAACCTTTCTCTCCAGCTTTGTATGCTTTTTCTGCAACTTTTTTTCCATCTACATAAACTTCAACCGTTCCATCTTCATTGGTTTTTTTACTTGCTTTAGCATACTCAGTCAATGCTTTCAAGGCTAAGATTGTTCCTTGTGTGCTGCTGAATGTTCCAGAACCATTTCTAGATCCTATTAAATATTTAACAGCGCTTTGCATTTCATTTGCATTTTTACCTTGCATTTTTAACATTGCAAGAATACTTAGGGATGTTGTTTCTGTTATTAATGACTGTCCTTGTGAATAAGTGATAGAATGAGTAGTACCATTAAAACTTCCATCTTTTGCTTGTTTTGAAATCAATGCATCCATTGCTTCATTTCCTTTTGCAGTCTCATTCAATTTGTAAGATGCATTTGCCATCATAGCAAGCATGTATGGATCTTTTAACTCCATTGCTTTTTTATAAGATGTTTCGTATTCTTTTTTGATATCGGTATAATCGGCTTCAGCTAAAGCGTAAACAGTATATGCATTCAAGATATCATTGCTGATTCTTCCAAAATCATGGTATGCACGACCTTCTCTTTGGAATCCGCCTTTCCCATCTTTGTGACTCATTAACCACTCTGCAGTGCGATTCAACATTTTTTGATCTACATCAGCACCAGCTTTTTTCATGTCTACAAATTCCATTATTCCGTAAGCAGTTAATCCTTCGTGCGCTGGAGACGCTCCAAACCATTCGTACCCTTTATCTTTCGCTTCGAAAGTTGTTAAGCGTTTGTATCCTCTATCTAATAAATCTGTAGCACGAGAAATTGTTTTTGAATCTTTGCTATCTGTTGATTTTAAATAATCCAATACCATTGCATTAGGATAAGCTGTACAAGAAGTTTGTTCAAAACATCCATAAGGTTCTGATAAAATCCCTTCGATACCTTTCATTAAATCATTCACCACATTTGGATAAGCTGTGAAACTCATTTTTAAGGAACCATTCACAACTTTATTCATTTCGAATGAAAAGTTTTTTTCCATGTCTTGTCCAGAGAAAGATGCTGTTACAGGAAATCCTTTTGGAGCAATTTTAATTTTTTGAGTGAAAGCATCACCCAAACCACATGCACGGAATGCTATTGTGAATTCACCATAACCAATTTTATCTAACACTTTGTAGTCTAAATAAATTGTTTTTGCTTTTCCTGGCATAATGATTTGTGCCGTTGGAACTTCAATAATTGCTTTTAATCCTTCTGGAGAAGTGATAGTTAAAGCACCGCCCAATGGTTTATCTGTATTGTTTTTTAAAGTAAGAGGAATGGAAACGATGTCTTCTGTAGCTACTTCAACAGGAATTTTAGTTGTCATTGCAAAAGGTAATTGTGTGAAGAAGTTTTTTTCTGTTCTTCCAATTGTTCCATCAGATGCAATTCCTTCCACAGTTGTGCGGAATGAAGTGATATCGTCAGAAGCATAGAATTCTAATGTTTTGCTTCCTGATTTATCTACTTCAACATTTGGATTCCAATAAATGGTGTTTCTGAAATCTGTTCTAGTTTCAACTGTTTCATTTTTATCATAGGCAGGAGCTGCAAATTGACGAGCTCTATAATAAGTCAGGATGTTTTGCTCTTGAGCATTTTTTTGTTTTTCCATATTAAAGAAACCGGCTCTGATGTCAGCAGATTTTGAAACTATGCTTAAATTATCTACAATTTTATTATTGCTTCTTTTTTTATCTGCTTTTACTTCATTTGCATTATCTTTTGGACCTTTACCATCATCTATTGCAAGTTGTGCAGCAAAAACTTCTACATTTTTTCCTTTTTTAGCTGAGCTGTTCTCTTTCGCTATTGCTAATTGCATAGGGCGATTTGGTTGTTTATTTCTTGCTGCTTTTCCTTCTCCTGCTCCACCCATGTCTTCTGCCATCTCTACCATAGGCATTTCATCAAAGTCTGCTCTTGATGCTGATGAAGTTGGAACTTCATTATATAAGCGGTTGTAATAATTGTTATCGTACAAATACATTACAAGATCTTGATTGTAATTTTGTATGTATTGTGATTGTGGACTATATCCCGAAACAGAATAAGTTAAAGTAACGGGTGTTGTTAAATCTAATTTGTTAAAAATAAATTTTCCATTTTCATCAGTTTCATATTCTCCACCATTATTGATTTTGATTTTTGCATTGGCAAGTACTTTTCCAGTTGTAGCATCTAAAACTGTTCCTGCAACAATTGCTCTTTCTCCTAAATATGCAACTGCAGGAATATTATCACTCATTAATTTTTCCCAAGTAAATCTTCTCCATCCAGCAGTCAGCAATAAATAATCTAAAGCTTTATCGGCTTTTGGTTCTTTCTCATTAAAATAGAAAGCTGGTTCTTCTACTTTTTCTTTAATGTCTTGTTGTAATAAAAGTTGAGATAAAATATTTCCTGATTTATCATCAGCAAATGAAATTAATTGGTCATTTACTACTGACAATGAAAGGTTTGCTGGCATTGGGATTCCACGCTCATCTTTTACCGTAATTGTCATTTTTACTTTTTCTCTTGGAAGATATTTGTCTTTATCTGTCTCAACAGAAATACTTAATTGTTTGTCTTTGTTCACAAAAGCTAAACGCTCAGAGCGAGGAACATCTTTTGAATCAAACAAAGTAATTTGTGAAACTCCGATTGGGAAATTGCTTGTAGGGAAAACAATTTTGTTGCTTCCTTTTTTTGCAGAAATTTCTGTTGAGTAGTAAATTTTTCCTCTTACTTGAGCAATCAATGATAATTCTTCCGTTTCTGTAGTGTTTACATTTACTGTAAGTTCACCACTTTTTGAATTATCTACATTCATTACATAACCACGTGACATCGACTTTGGTAATTCAAATGTTTCAGAAATCCCTTCTGGTTTTGTAATTTTTACAGAATATTTTTCATTCGGTTGAGGAATAAATTTGAAAGAACCCGTTCCCATGTGAAAGCTGCAAAATTTTGCAACTTCTAAACCTTTTTCGTTTACTACAATGCCTTCAACATCTGCTGGTTTATTAAATTCGTTTAATGCACGAAATGCAACAGTGCTTTCCAATCCAGTAACTAAATCGCCACCTTCTGGGAATGCTGTAAATTGAACTTTATTTAATAAGATTGGAATTGAGCGGGAGATACTCTCTGTTAAACCATTGTAATCTATCATTACGTTTAACAAACCATCATTTGTTTTTAATTCTTTAGGCAGATTGAATTTTATGTATTTGATTCCATTTTCATCTGTTTCATCTGCTTTCAAAATAATCTGTTGTCCGTTTAAATTCGCAACAAATTTTATTTTATAATTACTAAGTGGTTTATTTTCGTTGGTATTCAATTCTAATTTAGCAACAACTTCATCGCCTGCACCAAACGCTTTCTTCTCGAAATCCAATTTCATTTTTAAATTTGGAAGAACTACATCTTGTACTTGTAATTCTTTTTCGAAAACATTATCTGCTCCTTCATTTTTCATCCAGTTTGTATAAGCTCTTACTTTATACATTCCGCCAAGAGCTTCTGCATCTAAAATAAAATCTCCAGCAGCAACACCATTTTTTGCAATGATATTGATGCTTTTTTCAATTGTGCCTTTTGGATTTAGAAATTCAACATGTACAATGTCACTTTTATTGGAAGCTTTCATGGTTTGTCCATCACGAACATAAGTAGTAAACCAAATGTTATCTCCTGGTTCATAAAAAGGCTTATCGAACTGAACATATACCCGATCTTCTGGTAGTTTTTGTTGATAAGCGCTTAGTTTACTTTTTATGGTGCGGATAAATTCATTATCCATTGCTAATTGGTAGTAATTGCTAGGAGTGATCCAAGCTACCATTGCCAGCATTGCAAGGCTGACACCCGCTATTGGCAATATTCTATTCAATTTGATATTTCTCATGGCTTTAGGTTTTGATTTCTTTTCGCCAATAAGATGCAAGGGTTTTTAATATTCCATAAAGTAGGTGAAATTTTTTTTCTACGATTTTGTCAAAAATTTTAATAATCGTTGTCTTAGAGCCTTTTCAAAAATTTAAACACATAGCTTTTTATGGTTCCCGTTCTGTGCGTTTTCATAGAAAAATAAATTTTTAACAGAGACATCTCTCTATGTGAATGAAGCTTGCTTCATCTATGAAAAATCCGTAAAAAATCTATTTTGATCAAAAACGGTTAGTCCAATACTGGAAATTTTGACCAATCTTGAGAGTAATCTGAAAAACTATGTGTCAAAAAATGGGCAAACCAATGAGAGTCACATTTCTAGTATTGAAATATACAAATCTTCCACCTTTTTACGCGCCCATGGAGTTGCTCGTAGGAATTTTAAACTGGATTTGATGCTTGGGTCTTTTTTGAAACAATTGATATCGATGTGGTAGGCTAAATTTTCCCATCCGTAATACTTTATCAAATGATTGAGAATCATTTCTAAGGTTTGGCCATGCAGCGGATTATTTTGCTGTTCAGAATGCATGCGAGAATTTAATTTCTTCTATAAGTTCTAATTTTGGCATCTTTCCCTTTCAATTTTTCTTTTTGAGCAGGTCCGCCAAGATTTACTTTTTTATTTTTTTCTTTCTTCTCGTGAAAAGCAGGACCAGCTACATGTTTGTCTTTTCCTTTTTTCTGTTTTATCCTATCGACCATTTGTGGCATTTCATCATCGGTAAGCATTTTGGAAATAACAACATCTTTAGGAATTGATTCATACGGAATGACTTTATTCATTATTCGTTCAATTTCTACTTGGTATTCTTGTTCTGCCTCATTAATAAATGTAATGGCTGTTCCTGCTTTGTTTGCACGACCAGTTCTTCCGATACGGTGAATATAATCCTCAGGTGTTTCAGGCGTATCAAAATTGATAACGTGTGTTACATCTGAAATATCTAATCCACGAGCAAGAATATCCGTTGCAATTAATACTCTTTTTGTGCCTTCATGAAATTGTCGCAGTGAATTGATGCGAGCACTTTGTCCTAAATTGGAATGAATAACAGCAACATCATCTGTGAATTTATTTTTTAGTTGTTCAAATAAATCATCCGCTAGTTTTTTTGTGGAGACAAACACAAGCACTTTATTTAATTCTCCATCCGTTCTCAATAAATAATCCAACAAATTAACTTTCGTATTAAAGTTGGGAACATGATAGCAAACTTGAATAATTTGTTCTAATGGTGTTCCGTGCGGGGCGACTTCAATTTTTTGTGGTTCTTCAAAATATTTTGCAATTACTCCTTCAATTTCCTCATTCATTGTTGCAGAGAACATTAAATTTTGTCGTTTCGTTGGCAATGTTTCTAAGAAACTTAAAAGTGGTTGACGAAAACCTAAACTCAGCATTTGGTCCACTTCATCAATAACGAGTTGTTTAATGTCTTTAAGTCTTAAGATTCCAGTTAAGGCTAAATCAACCAATCTTCCTGGAGTTGCTACAATGATATCTGAGCCATTGTAAACTAGTTGTTTTTGAGTATTAATGTTCGTTCCACCATAAACAGCTAAAAAACGAATACTCTTATATGTACATAGCTTTTCAATCTCTTTCACAATTTGCAAAACTAATTCTCTTGTAGGCACAATTATTAGAACGCGAGGATGTTTTTGGTCGGAATATTTTAATTGACGAAGAATAGGCAGAAGGTATGCAAAGGTTTTACCCGTTCCAGTTTGAGCAATCCCAACAATGTCTCGTCCCGACATAATCAATGAAAATGCTTTTTCCTGAATAGGTGTAGGCTGAACATAGCCTAAATCATTTAGGGCATTTAGTAAAGGTTTGTCAAGATTAAGTTGTTCGAAGTCCACCTGTTCGCTATTTAGATATAAATATAGCTATTTGTCAGATAACGTGTTACTGAGATTGCTAGAGATAAAAAAGAAAAAAGCCTCTCCGTTTGGAGAGGCTTTTTAGATCATCTCTGTGATCCCGCTGGGATTCGAACCCAGGACCCCTACATTAAAAGTGTAATGCTCTACCAGCTGAGCTACGGAATCTAATCTACACTTTTTTGCAGTCCCCAAAAGCTTGTTTATTTGTTTTTGGGAGTGCAAATATAGAAGCATTATTTTATTTTGCAAAGCCTTTGTTGATAAAAACTGAAGTATTTTCTTTCTATCTGATTTCCAGCGCATTTCAACGTTTTTTCGGTTCTCAATTATTGGTCTCCAAAACAACAAATCTTGTATGCTTGAGAAATGGATATATCGTAAAAAAGTGGTATAATTGTGTATAACCTATTGACAAAAATTTGACTTCAGTATTAGAGATAAAACCTTTTTTAGGTCTTTCCGACTTACTTTTTGGCGCTTCAATGGCTGACGCAGAAAAAGTGTTTGGAAAAGCGGAAGATAGTGAATTTTTAGATGATATTGAAGATTGCCAATCTACCGTTTGGCATTATTGGGAGTTGGGTTTTTCACTTTTTTTTGATGAAAAGACAGAACAAGTTTTTTGTTGTGTGGAAATCGACAATGAAGATGTAATTTTATGGGGACAAAAGATTTTTAGTTTTTCAGAAAAACAAATCGTTGATTTATTTAAGAGCAAAGGAATAACAGAATTTGAAACCGAACTTCACGAATGGGGTGAAAAACGATTAAGCTTTGATGAAGCGAACATTGATTTTTATTTCGAAAAAAATAAATTGAGTTCTATTAATTATGGTAAATCTGAAATGGATTTGCCTCTAATCCTACCAAACTAATGGCAAAAATATTTTTAACAGGATACATGGGCAGTGGAAAGTCTTCTACTGGTAAAACATTGGCAAATCAATTGGGTTATGAGTTTATTGATTTAGATAAATTTGTAGAACAAGAGTATAAAATGTCAATCCCGGAAATTTTCTCCAATAAAGGAGAAAAAGAATTTAGGGCAATGGAGCACAATGCTTTGAAAAAGGTTATTGAAAAAGAAAATATAGTTCTTGCTTGTGGTGGTGGAACTCCATGCTATTATAATAATATGGATTTGATGAATAATAATGGAACAACTGTTTATTTGAAACTAAGTGTCGATTCTTTAGTAAATAGATTGATGACTGCAAAAGAGAAGCGTCCTCTGATTTTAAATAAAGACGAAAAACAATTAAGGGAATTTGTAAACAGACAATTAGAAAAACGTGAAGATGTTTATCATCAAGCACACTATACTGTTAAGGCGAAAGACTTAAATGTAAACGAACTTGCTTCATTCGTTAAAGAGCAGATTGCTGTGAAAGTAATCTAAATTAAGTCAAAAGAGTTAAGTCAAATTCAAAAGGGTGAAATCTAATCTTTTGAATTTTGACTTTTTTCTCGTTTAAACTTTTGCTAGAATGCTTTTGGCTAAAATTAATTAAGATAAATAGACTGCTTCTTTGCCTTTTTTCAAATCAACAGTAATATGTTCTTGCAAAGTTGTTGATAAGGATAAACCAACAAAATCAGCTTTAATTGGGAAGCGATTATGCCCTCTATCTACTAATACTGCTGTTGTTAATCGTTTTACTGGAGAAATTAAAAATGGTTTTGCTCCAAAAATTAATGTTTTTCCAGAGTTTAATACATCATCTACTAAAATAATTACTTTATTTTTTAATTCCTTATCAGATAGAGAAATTTGAATTTCTTTAGCAAGTGGATTTTCCTTATTAATTTTTATTTCAATCAAGGTTGTTTTGATTGGTGATATTTTAGTAACAACATCTGCGATCCTTTTTGCAAATATGTATCCATTGTCGGATATGCCAGCAATAATGATTTCTTTTTCACCGTGATTGTTCTCATAAATTTCATAAGCAATACGATTGATTTTTTGTTCAATTTGCTTGTTGTTTAAAATTAATGTCTTACCCATATCAATTTGAAAATTAGTTAATTTGAAAATTTGAAAATGTGCTTCAGTTTTTTTTTTGTCTATTGTCTGCTTTTTCTTTTCTTTTGAATTTTGACTTTTTTCCTCTTTTAACTTTTTGCCAACTGCGTACTGCCAAATTGTCTACTGAATCCGTCCTCCTTTAAAAAAGTACTTCTTATAATAATCATCATTCAAGTCGCTAACTATAACACCTGAATGTACTGATGCATGTGCAAACTTATTATTTCCCAAATATACAGCAACATGAGAAATTTGTCCTTTTTTAATTTTGAAAAATAATATATCGCCTTCTATTAAGTCTGTTTTTTCAATTGGTTTAACAGATGGCCAAATATCTCTTGAGCGACCTAATAAATTTATGCAATAAGTGTTTTTATACATTGTACTTACAAATCCTGAGCAATCAATTCCATTTTTAGATTTCCCAGCATACTTATACTTTGTTCCTGCCCAATCATATACTTGATAGTATAAATAAGGGCTACAAGCTGAATCGGGAGCAAGTTGATGAGTCGCATAAAATTGTTCTATGCTTTGCTTAGGTAGTTTGTTTTTAGTTATTTGCTTGTTTTTTTTCGACTGAGCTATAACTAAAAAAGGTAATAAAAGAAAAAGAAATAATATTCGTTGCTTCATTCTACTGCGAAGGTACGAATTTTTAAAAAGATGGAATTTGCTAGTTTCGAAGGAAGCCCTTCGGGGCAGGTTTCGCAAATTTTTACCGATTTTTATTGGTGTAAAATAATTATTTTAATTACTTAACGAGTCAAAGTTAAAAAGCCTTTGTAGTTTGACTTTACATCATTTGAATTTGATAGATCTAATATATAATAATACGTTCCATCTGAGGCATTCATATTTGCATTGTTTATTTTTCCATTCCAATGAATTTGTGAATCATCACTTTCGAAAACTTTTTGTCCCCATCTATTATATATTTCTAAATGATATGTTTTATATCCATTTGCTTTAATAGTAAATAAATTATTTTCTATATCTCCATTTGGAGAAAAAACGTTTGGAATAAATAATTCTGTATTTACAGCTGGAATTGGAGTAGGAGTTGGGGGCGGTGGAGGAACAGAAGTAAAGCAATTCCCAGGCAAACAAGTTGAATCTGTTATTGTATATTTCCATAGATCATTAAAATTTCCATATCCTCCGAATAACCAAAAATTTCCAGCGTTATCCATAAAGCCACATGATCCACCTCTTTCGGGAACATCATTTGTGGCAGACATAACTCCAAGTGTTCCATAATTTCCTATAGCACCTGTGGTATTTGTTCCACCTATCCAAAGCCAACTTAAATTTGTTACATCATAAAACCATAAATCATTATATGAAAAGCCACCAAAATTTATAAAGTTTCCACATTGATCAGCCCAACAAGCACGATTCTCTGATTTAAACGATTCTGGTAGATTCAACTGACTTGTATCACAAAGTATCCCATATGATGCAAGAGTGCCTGTAATATTTTGACCATCCATCCATACCCACTGGTTAGAAAGTATTTCATATTTCCAAACATCGGAGTATCCACTACCGCCAAAAAGCCATAAATCACCACTTAAATCTACCGAGCGGGTATATGAAAATCTTGCTCCAGGCGTATTGCTTGGGTTAGGAATTCCAAGTGTTCCATATACACCTATTTGATTTGAAATATTAGATCCTTTCATCCAAGTAAAAATATTTGTTGAAATATTATATCTCCACAAGTCATTGAATGAGCCTGCTCCAGAAGAACCACCAAACATCCATAAATCACCTGCTAAATCTTTCCAAGAAGCATTTGTTTCGTCTCTTCCTGGAGGTAAATTTGTTGCATTCGCTACTCCTTGAACACCATAACTTCCAAGTAATGCTGCTACATTATCTCCCTTTATCCATGTCCATTGATTGGTTGCAATATTATATCTCCACAAATCCGTCAAGTCGCCAACACCTCCGGTAGCATCAATACCATAGCCACTATACATCCATAAATCTCCAACATTATCAGTCCATGAAGATGCTCCCCAACCTCTTGCACCAGGATTATTTAATGCGGATGGAACTCCCAATGTTCCATAAACTCCAGGCTGATCTAATAATCCTCCCGAACCTTTTATCCATGTCCATTGATTAATACTTGGATCGTATTTCCATAAATCATTTAAAACTGGCCAATTATTTACACCACCAAAAATCCAAAAATTACCTTGTAAATCTGTCCAATAAACTCCTTCATAAATTCCGGGAGGAACGTTTGTTGCACTTGGTACTCCCAGTGTTCCAAAGCTTCCAGGACTCGACACTGCTCCTGCGCTTCCACCCATCCAAGTCCATTGACCTGCTTGTGAAAAACAACTCAATGAACTAAAGTAAAACAGTATAACGATGAAATATTTATTTTTCATTTTCTGGCCCCTTTCTAATTACTTCGTTTTTTACTAAACGATTTTTTGTATCGATATAAAAACTTTTTCCTGACATAGTTACTTTTCCTATACCATTTTTAAAAAAGTATGCATTGTCGTATTCTGGTTGAATTGTAAATGAACCTTTTTTATCAATATATCCCCATTTGGTTGTTTGAACAGCTGCTAGTCCTTCGGAAAAAATTCTTGCGTTGAAATAAATAAGAGGAATAATAATTTCACCTTTCAAATTTATAAATCCAAATTTTGAGTTTTTCTGTACACAGGAAAGTCCTTCTGAATAATCTGAAGCGTATTCATATTCAATCGGAATAATAATTGCGCCTGATTTATTTATAAAACCATATTTACCATTTTGAGACACTCTTGCAAGTCCTTCATAAAAAAGGGATGCATCATCATATATAATTGGGATAGATAGCTGACCTTTAGTGTTTAAGTATCCTCTTTTGTTGTTTTGAAGAACAACAGCAAATCCATCTTTGAAATCACTTCCGCTATGGTAAATTGCAGAAACAATAATTTCACCTTGTGCATTTTTATACCCACATTTTGAATTTTCATAAAAACGAATAAGCTCTTGAGAAAAAATAAAGGTATTGGCTATAAAAGTAAAAATAAGAAGTAATACTATTTTTTTCATTTTGTGTAGAATTGAGTAATTTGATACTACAAGGTAGTAATTATTTGAGGAAAGTGCAATTAAAAAGAAAACTGCAAGCCAATTTTAAGCCCCCAGTTGTTGATTTTGTTGCCTGGATTAGCTAATTCATATTGCTTTTTGTAAAAGTCGTCATTATATGTTAAGCGATATAAAAAATCAATTCTAATAACATCAAAAATATTTTCAACTCCTAAATCTGCTTCAAAATAAGGCATATCTTCCATGATTGTAAAATTATTATTGCTATTAAAGTTTTTGTTCCTTGCGCTTAGTGTTCCATAAGCCATATTTATTCCAACAATTTCTCTTAAATTAAAATCTTTAATAAACGGAATTCTATTAAACATAAGTCCATTGAAATGGTGTTGCCAAAATGCTTCAATATATTGATCATTTACAAATTCGAAATAATTCATTTGATTGAAAATGTTGTTACCATAAAAAACATTTTCGTTTCCTCTTGGAATTTCGAGTAGAGTATATGGGATTTTAGAAAACACTTTCCCTGCTCTCAAAAATACTTGTGAATAGCCCAAAGTAGCCATTCTGTATCTATTAGAAAAAGATACGCTTGCTTTATAATATTCAAAATCTCCATTCAACAAGTTTTTTATTCCCATTGTGTAATTGAAAGCAATTACGGGTGATTTGTTGTTTCCAAAACTGATTCGTTCAGTTCCATTTTGAACAAATCGCTCTTTCACCGAATAGCGTGTATCAATAAGTATTTCAGAAATAGAATATTTTCTGGTTTGGAAAATATTGAATTGATCGCCAAAGTTTATTGGAAACAAAGGATTTGTAACAATATTCTGAAATGTTATTTTTGTATTGATACCTGGATTAAAATCTTTTTCATACCATATTCTTGCTTCTTGCTTGCGAACAAGCTTTGAAATATTACCAATTTGAGAAAATGTATTAGTTAAATTGTTGGAGGTTTGTCCTAAATTCAAGCTGCTGGAAGAACCGAAATTTGTTCCGATTTGGTCAATATCATCTCTATATTGAATTCCTGCTTTACTCCATGGATAACGTGTTAATATTTTTTCTAATTGTAAATTATACTTAAATCCTTCATCCAAAAAGCCGTAAGCTCCATATCCTCTAATAATCCAGCTTTCACTAAATTTTTGATTGGTGCGAAATCCTAATTTTAAGCGTGTTCCTTCGTAAGCATTGTATCCGTATACATTTATATAATGTCCAAAATCTACTGGACCAATATCTTTGTATCCAGAAAATAAAAAGTACAAAATATTTACTCCTTTTCGGATAAATGGAATGTTGCGAACCGTATCAATCATGTCGTATGATTTCGATTCTAATTTCGTTAAAGGCTCATGTCTTTTTTCTGCCCACCAACTAGTGTCTTTTGTTAAAGCACTTTCAGAATAACTGATTCTTGATTTATAAAAGTCTTTTTCTTTTGGTTTGTTAACTACAAAATTTTGATTGGAGTTGTATGTTCGCACAACTATACTTACAAATTTGTCGGTAAGAGTTGTGTAATCAACCAATGTGCGAGTTTGCGAAGGAACCCATGGGCCAGCTTCGGTCGGAATCAATACTTGTTGAATACGAGCATGATCAATCCAGTTAACATTTACATCTGGGGTAATTCCTAGATCCAATTGTTTAATTGCAAAAGTGGTATCAGTTACCCAAATATATCCTGTGTAGGCTAAATCCTTTTTGTTTTTAGGGTGACAATCAATTTTATAACATTTCATACTATCAATAGATACGCTATCGACTAAAATGTAATTATAAAACAACATTGCATTGTCTGCTATAGGTGAAAGAATATCTTTTCCTTGTATAGTAACACTATTATTACAAAAATTATAATTTTGAAAATCAGTACCTGTTAATTGTGAAACCGCACTTCCGTCTTTCATACCAACAAACTTAATTTTAACTGCACTCACATCCTCGTGCCTTTTTTCTGCTTCTTTAAATGAATAAATATCAGAAACAACTTCACTCATCATCACGGGTAAGTTTGCCTTGCTTCCTTCACCTACAATAACATCTAAACTGTCCCACATTGATGCAAACGGTCGAAATAACTTCCATTTACGCATCTTTGGAGTAATATTATCCACATCGGCTTCTTGTTTTGTATAACTTACATATTGAATAGCAGTTAAATTTTCACGATCGTATTTCGATTTATTTTTTTGAGCGTTTCTGATAATACGCAATGCCGGATTTATTCCTGGACGAATTTCAATTGTATTTAAATTAAGCGCTTCTGGACTTAATTGAAAATTAATTTCTTGAATTTTTCCTTTTTGTACTTTTTTTGCTTTGGATTTATAACCAATTAAAGAAATGTAAATTGAATCTTTTGGAGTAGTGGTGGTAATAGAATAATTGCCATCAAAATCCGTAACAGTTCCTATAAAAGTTCCTTTGAAGTATATGTTTACAAATGGAATTCCGCTATTTGTTCCAACTTCTGAAACGTGACCAGTGATGATTGTTTCTTGTTGAGCAATACAATTGAAACTTAGTAGGAATAATAGAAAAGTATAGCATTCTTTTTTAAAGAGCATTGGCAACACACCCCTAGCTCCTCTCGAGAGGGGAATAGTTATCGATGTGATTTTAATTTTAGTATCCAATTTTCAAATTATCTAATTTCCAAATTTTCTAATTTCCAAATTTTCAAATTATTTTAGTTCTAATAAAACAACATTTTCAACATGATGCGTTTGTGGAAACATATCTACTGGTTGTACTTTAGTAACGTTATATTTTACATCTAGAATTTGTAAATCTCGTGCTTGCGTTGCTGGATTACAACTTACATAAACAATTCTGTTTGGTTCTATTTCTAATATTTTTTTTACAACATCTTCATGCATTCCTGCGCGTGGAGGGTCAGTTATAATTATATCAGGCTTTCCATTTTCATTAATAAAATCGTTGTTCAAAACCTCTTTCATGTCGCCTGCATAAAAAACAGTATTTGCTATTTTGTTTATGTCGGAATTTATTTTTGCATCTTCTATCGCAGCTGGAACATATTCTACTCCAACAACTTTTTTTGCTTGATGTGCAACAAAATTGGCTATCGTGCCAGTTCCTGTGTATAAATCATAAACAATGTCTGTGTTTTTTATTTCTGCAAAATCTCTTGTGACTTTATAAAGTTCGTATGCTTGATCGGAATTTGTTTGGTAAAAACTTTTCGGTCCGATTTTAAATTTTAATCCTTCCATATTTTCATAAATACTATCATTTCCTTTGTAAGAGATAATATCTAAATCTCCGATTGTATCATTTCGTTTGGAATTGATTACATACTGCAAAGACGTGATTTGTGGAAATTGGTTGGCTAAATGATCCAACATTTTTTTAATTTCAATTTTGTCATCATAATGAAATGCAACTATTAACATCCATTCGCCTGTAGATGTGCTGCGAATAATAATGTTTCGTAAAAAACCAATTTGTTCTCTTAAATCAAAAAATGTGAGATTGTTTTCTAAAGCGTATTTGCGAATCTCATTGCGAATTGCGTTGGATGGCTCGTCTTGTAAATGACATTTGTCGATATCTAAAATTTTATCAAACATTCCTGGAATGTGAAATCCTAAGGCATTTCTAGAAACTTCTCCCAATCCTTCTCCAAATGCAAGTTCTTTATTATTAATTTGTTCTTTCGTTAACCATTTTTTATTGGAAAAAGTAAATTCTAATTTATTTCTATAGTTGTAAACTTTTTTAGAGGGAATAATTTTTTGTATTTCAGGCAATTCTATTTTTGCTAAACGCGTGAGAGCGTCACTAACTTGTTTTTGCTTGTAAAACAATTGCCAGTTATAGTCCATGTTTTGCCATTTACAGCCGCCACAAGTTCCAAAATGATTACAAACAGGTTCAGTTCGTTTTTCGGATTTCTGCTTTACCAAAATAGCAGTTGCTTCTCGGTATTTACTTTTTTTTCTGGTAATCTGAAGGTCAACAATATCTCCAGGAACTGCACCTTTAATAAAAATGACATACTCATCTGTTCTTGCAACCGATTGTCCATCTGAACTGGCATCAATTACAGTGATATTTTCAAGTATTGGTAAAGGCTTTTTATTGGCATTTCTCATAACGTGCGAAGTTACGAAAAAAGGGAACGCAGATTTAATGGATTTTCGTGATTTACGCTTATTTTTATGTGACTGTAAGCCCAGGATATATAACAAAATATATCATTTTTTATCATGAAGATCATGATAATCTGCGTTCTATTTAATCTTCTCTATTATCTTCCATTGGATGATTTCTTCTTTCTGTAAATCGATAATTTTCAGCGTGAGTTGTATAAAGGTTATCTACAGGCATTAAAAAATAATAGGCATTATATTTCTTGAAAAAACGTTTTACTGGTTTGTTGCAATAACCACTTGCCCAAGTAACATCTACATAATACCAAACACCATTTATTTTTACTTTATTCCAAGTATGATTGGTGCTAAAGTTATTTCGTTTTCGCAGTTTTTTGATTTTGTCTTTATTCTCACTTGCACGTCCTTCCACTAACTGACATTCAATTCCATTCTCTTTACAGAGTTCTCTGAATAAAATAGAATAGCCTTCAGCAACTCCTTTTTTATTTCGTAAAACTAACATTGAATAATTATAATAATAGTTATTCAATTTATCATTAAGTTCTTCAGGAGTTTTATATGAAAGATTTGCTTGTGGTGTTTTTTTGTTGTGATAAGTTACACAATCAAATCCAATGTTATTGGTCATCCATATAAAAAGTGCTCTGACTTTTTCTTCTTTAGTTGTAAATGGATCTGTAATTTCTTTTGCTAAAATTGGAACTTTTTTATTGCGTTTTTTCATCGCAAGAACCACTTTGTCTACTTTTTTAAACTTTTCTGTAGCAGCAGAATCGGTATAATTTGTAGCGTTTGTATTTACTGCAGCTGGTTCTGCTTTTTCAGCAACAGTATCTACTACTTCTTGAGAAGACAGACTAATGGTGCTAAGTAGCAATATTGAAAAAAGTAATAAAATCTTCGAAATATTAGACAAAAGCATTTGTTTTAACCATAGAGGATAATCATAATATTACGAATAATTCCGTTATTTTCATTAAATTTGTACAGGCAATTTTGAATATTATGGAAACAATGATGCAGAACAAAATCAGCGCACAAAAAGCGATTGAACTAGAAGACAAATACGGAGCTCACAATTATCATCCATTGCCAGTAGTTTTGGAGCGTGGAGAAGGTGTTTATGTTTGGGATATGGATGGGAAACAGTATTTTGATTTTCTATCTGCTTATAGTGCGGTGAATCAAGGACATTGTCACCCTAAAATTGTTTCTGCTTTAGTTGAACAAGCACATAAACTTACTCTTACTTCTCGTGCATTTTATAATGATTCACTTGGAGAGTACGCGAAGTTTATAACTTCTTATTTCGGTTTTGATAAAGTGCTGCCTATGAATACAGGAGCTGAAGGTGTGGAAACGGCTTTGAAATTAGCTCGCAAATGGGCATACGAGAAAAAAGGCGTTGTAGAAAATGAAGCAAAAATTATTGTATGCAGAAATAACTTTCATGGTCGTACAATTTCAATTGTTTCGGCAAGTAATGATGAAGATGCACGCAAAAATTTCGGTCCTTTTACCCCTGGAATCATTTCAGTTGAATATAATAATGCTGAAGCATTAGCAGAATTGTTAAAAGATAAAACAGTTGCAGGTTTTTTAATTGAACCCGTACAAGGTGAAGCAGGAGTTGTTGTTCCAGAAGAAGGTTATTTGAAAAAATGTTACGACTTGTGTAAAGCAAATAACGTTTTATTTATTGCTGATGAAATTCAATCAGGATTAGGTAGAACAGGGAAATTATTGGCGTGTGACCATGATGGCGTACATCCTGATATTTTAATTTTAGGTAAAGCACTATCGGGTGGAACATATCCTGTGTCTGCAGTATTGACAATTGATGAGGTAATGTTATGTATTAAGCCTGGACAACATGGTTCAACTTATGGTGGAAATCCATTGGCTTGTAAAGTTAGCATCGCTGCATTGACTGTTTTAAAAGAAGAAAAATTATCTGAAAATTCAGAGCGATTAGGCAAAATATTATTGAATGAATTAAAAAAGATTCAAGCAGAAAATCCTGAACTAATAAAACTAGTTCGTGGAAAAGGTTTGTTTTGTGCGATGGTGATTAAAGAAAGAAACGGAAAGAATGCTTGGGATGTATGTATTGAGATGATGAAAAATGGATTGTTGGCAAAACCTACACATGGCGATATTATTCGTTTTGCTCCGCCCTTAGTAATTACTGAAGAGCAATTGATGGAATGTATTTCGATTATTAGAAAAGTGGTGAAGCAGTTTTAGTATTAAAATATAAAATAGAAAGCCCAGACAATAAATGTGTGGGCTTTTTTTATATCGTTTTTATAAAATGATATCCTCTTTTTGTAAATCCTTCTCTTTCGTAAAATTTATGCGCTTTTTCGTTTTCTAAATATGCATCTAGCATTACATTTTTGCAATTGTTTTCTTTTGATTTGTTGATGCACCAATCACATAATAGTTTTCCTATTCCTTTGGAGCGGTAGTTTCCATCAATCACTACATTATCCATTTCTAAATATTTTCCAGAATATAATTTTGTACCAATCCAATAACCGGAAACGCCAATGCATTTGTTATTATCGAATACGGCAACTTGTTTGTAACCATATTGCAACATTTGCGGAAGCATGCTTTTGTATTCTCCTAAAGTTAAGGATGATTGTAATTGCTGAAGGATAGAAATGTGTGGTAGCATTTCTTCTGTTGTGTGGAGTTCTTTGAAGGTGTATGGATGATTCATTTTTCTAGTATGAGAAGCTTTAAATGAGCATTGCGAAATCCCCCTGGCCCCCTCTGTAAAGGGGGAGTTGATCCTGCTAAGATTCTAGTTATCGTTCGCGACTAATAACCTTTGCTTATTGCTTACTGCCTGTTGCCTCTTTCTTTGGTGGCATTGGTCCGCGTTTGAAGATTACTAAGCCATTCAAGAAGTTACGAAGGAGTTGATCTCCGCAAGGTTTAAAGTTTTGATGATCGGGATTTCTGTAAAGTGCGTTAACTTCACTTTTAGTAATTTCAAAATCTACTAATTTTAAAATCTTTATTACATCGTCATCTTTCAGTTCAAGTGCTACGCGTAATTTTTTTAGTATGTCGTTGTTGCTTAACATGATTTTTTGCCGCTAAGACGCAAAGGCGCCAAGTTATATTTTTTTAAAGATACTATTTTAAATTTATTTTCTTTCCGCCTTTGCGTCTTTGTGGCAAAAAAATTAGTAATTCAGTAATTCACCAATCGCTTTAGCAACTTTGTTGGCGTTTGGTAACATAGTTGTTTCTAAAATAGAGTTTAACGGAATCGCCGGTAAATTTTCTGCTCCGATAACATCCACAGGTGCATCTAAAAATTCAAAACATTTTTTTGAAATTCTTCCGGCTAGTGCTTGCGGGAAACCATTGTTGAAGGGTTCTTCTGTAAGGACCATGCATTTTCCATGTTTTTTTACAGATGCTAAAATTGTTTCTTCATCCAGAGGATTCAAAGTTCTTAAATCAACAATTTCAACTTGGTCGGTAAATTCTTTTGAAGCATTTTTTGCCCAATAAACTCCCATTCCATAAGTGATAATTGTAATTGAACCTTTTTCTTTGTTTGAATCTACTTCCTGAACCATTCTTGCTTTTCCAAATGGAATAATATAATCTTCATCGGGTTCAATTGTTTTTGCGTCTTCTGTTCCTTTTATTTTACTCCAATATAAACCTTTGTGTTCCAGCATCACAACTGGATTTGGATCATAATACGCTGCTTTCATCAAGCCTTTTAAATCTGCTCCTGTTGAAGGATAACAAATTTTTATTCCACGAATATTAGTTAAAATACTTTCTACACTGGATGAGTGATATGGACCACCACTTCCATATGCGCCAATTGGAACACGAATAATTGCACTTACTGGCCATTTACCATTTGACAAATAACACGAGCGACTTACTTCAGTAAATAATTGATTTAAGCCCGGCCAAATATAATCGGCAAACTGAACTTCGACAATTGGTTTGCATCCAACGGCACTCATTCCAACTGTACTTCCAATAATAAATGCTTCTTGAATAGGTGTGTTGAATACGCGGTGATCTCCATACGTTTGTGCCAAGGTTGCTGCTTCACGGAAAACTCCTCCTAATCTTCCTCCAACATCTTGTCCGTATAACAAACATTCAGGATGTTTTGCCATCAATTCACGTATTGCGAAAAGTGCTGAATCAACCATCACCGTTTTTTCTTTTCCTGCTGGTTCGCGTTCTCCTTTTTCTTCTGTAACTGGAGTAGGAGCGAAGTCGTGATCAAATAAATCTTCTGGACGAGGGTCTTCAGCTAACAATGCTTTTTGATAATCGCGTTCTACTTTTTCTTTTGCAAGCAATTCTATTTCTGTTAATTCAGAAGTTAAAAATCCTGCAACAATCATTTGATTTTTTAATCTTGGATACGGATCGCGTTTTTGTGCTTCTTCCAAATCATCGCGGTACCATTCTTTGCGAACGCCTGATGTGTGGTGATTTAACAAAGGAACTTTCGCATGAATTAAAAACGGTCTACGTTCTTTACGAATAATTGCAATAACCTCTTTAATAGTATTGTATGATTTTTCAAAATCTGTTCCATCAATGGTACGCGTTTCTAACCCTTTAAAACCTTTTGCATATTCGGTTGCATCTTGTGCACGAATTTCTTTTGCGTTTGCAGAAATATCCCATTCGTTATCTTGAACAACATAAAGAATTGGCATTTGCTTTAAAACAGCCATTTGAAATGCTTCAGCAACTTCTCCTTCTGTAATACAAGCATCACCTAAAGAACAAACGGCTATTGGTTTATCTGTTCCATAATCTGGAAGTAGATTTTGTTTTTCTAAATATTGAATTCCCATTGCTACTCCGGTAGTCGGAATAGCTTGCATTCCCGTTGCTGATGATTGCATTGGAATTTTAGGCATATCGTCTCTGCGTAGACTTGGATGAGAATAGTATGTTCTTCCTCCGCTGAATGGGTCATCACGCTTTGCTAGTAATTGCAACATTAATTCGTAAGGCTGCATTCCTATTCCTAGCAACATGCTGTCGTCACGGTAATAAGCTGAAAGAAAATCCTGAGGTAATAATTGTAATCCAACGGCAAGCTGAATAGCTTCGTGTCCGCGTGAAGTAGCGTGCACATATTTTGCAGTTCTTTCTTTATTTGCTTCGTACAATTCAGTCATTGATTTTGCTGTCGACATTAATTCAAATGCTTTAAGCAAAACGTTTTCATCAATGGATGAATTGATTTTTCTTTTTTTATCAGTTGTTGTATCCGCCATGGTTTTGAACTGTTTAATTATTCATTAATTGATTGTTATCAAATTCATAACAATCAACCCAATAATAGTATACTTAAATGTAGTATTATTTACTTTAAATTCCAAGTATATTAATATTGGCAGAATAAAATACTGTATTTTGGTCAAATTGACAAATAATTGTTTGTTTAGGCTTTTAAATTTTGCTCAAACTTATTACCGTACCTTTGCACCTCAATACTAAGATTATGCAACAAAAAGTGCTGGAGAATTTGAAAATTGCTTCTTTGAATGAAATGCAATTGGCAACAATAGAAACTTCTAAAAAATCAAACGATATTATTTTATTATCTCCAACAGGTTCGGGGAAAACGCTTGGATTTTTATTGCCGATATTAAATTCCTTAGATAAAGGTAAAGAAGGCATTCAAGCATTGGTGATTGTCCCTTCTCGAGAATTAGCAATTCAAATTGAACAAGTGTTCAAACAAATGCAAACAGGTTTCAAAGTGAATTGTAGTTATGGTGGACATTCTACAAAAACTGAGAAAAACAGTCTGGGAGAAGCGCCTGCTGTTTTAATTGGAACTCCTGGAAGATTAGCATTTCACATTCGCAATAAAAATATCAATACTGCTACAATTCATACTTTGGTTTTAGATGAATTTGATAAAGCCTTGGAATTCGGATTTCAGGAAGACATGTCGTTTATCATTTATCATCTGAAAAATTTAAAAACCAGAATGCTTACTTCTGCAACAAAGATGAAAAGCATTCCGGA